>JBBQAI010000221.1:0-2560 GCA_038316205.1 Burkholderiales bacterium | reverse complement strand
GCAGAAACCGGGCACACGCATTGCAAGCTACTTCGTCAAGCCGCCGGTGGGTGGTGTGCAACACAGTCTTACAGCCTCTTTGGAGTTCCATACCATGCGCAAAATTCTTGCCCTGTCCGCTGCGATCGCTTCGGTCTTCGCTGTCACCGCCGCTCACGCCGACATCCTGCTGATCGACGACTTCAACTTCCCGGTCGTCGCCGCGGTGGTCGTCGCCGACCAAAGCGCCGGCAACGGCATCACGTGGCAAACCGCCCCGGCCACCACCGCCCTGCCGGCGCCCAACCTCGCATCCACCCGTCGCATCGGCGTTGAGTCCATTCTGGACAACAGCGGCGGCATCGGCGGCATCGCTGGCAACGTCGGCGGCCCGCTCGGCCGTCTGAATTTCACGGTGGACACGGCTGACAACGGCAACGGCTATGTCGAATGGGTGATCCCTTCGTTCGCCATCACCACGCCGGCGAGCTACTTCTTTTCGGTGATTGCCTCTTCGCTGGGCTCAATTGGCTTCTCGTCGGTCCCCAACCTGATTGATTTCCACTTCAACGGCCTGAGCGACGGCAATGCCGCCAACGACTTTGACACCGCGCAAGCCAGCATTGGCGCTTTCGGGTTCAACCCGGCGGGTAATCCGGTCAACTTCAACCTGTCGGATGCCGAAGCGCTGAAGCTGTCGGGTGGCGGCACGCTGACGATGAAGGTTTCTGGCGGTCAAGGCTGGAATCTGCGTCTCGACCAGTTCGCCATCAACCTGCCTGAGCCGACGTCGTTGGCCTTGGTTGGTCTGGCTCTGCTGGGCGCTGGCGTGGTTTCGCGTCGCCGCAAGGCCTGACGGATTGATCAAGCTTGGCAGTCGCCAAGCTTGTCATCCATCAAAAGCGCCCTGGTTCTCCAGGGCGCTTTTGTTTTTGGTGGTTCGAGACAGTTTGACGATTCGCGGCGCTTCCGCCTTGCCTCACCAGATCGCCGCTGCGCGCCTCCACCACCTCAAGCTGGCAGTTGGGCCTTGTCCTTGGCTCCTTTCCCCAGGCCCAGCGCCTTGATCGTCAAGTGCCGCGCCAGCAGCAGCGGCGGCATGCGCAGCCAGGTCGCGCGCATGTACAGCGCGAATCGCGCCAGCGGCGTCCAGATGTCAGCGGTGCTGGCGTGGGGGGAGCGCAGCGTGTGGCGCAAGGCCGACCGCATCAGACTGGCCAACCAGGCAGGCGGCCCCCAGCCGGCAACGGTGGCCATCGTGTCTGCGGGCACCGGCGTGGCCAGGATCTCCGAGGCGCAGCCCAAGGAGTGGAACAGCGCCCGCTGCAAACCCAGCTCGCGCGCGCGCGCTACCAGCTTCGGCCAGAAGCCGGCTTCAGCGCCGAAATGTCGCAGCAACTGGTCGATGTCGGCCAGGTCGCGCAGCCCGTGGCTGAACTCTTCGTTCAGGAAGAGATGGACCATGCTGTGCAACACCATGTCCACCGGCGCCAGCACCGAATAGCCGGTATCGCCCGGCAGCGCCTGCGCGTCGGCCCATAGGCGCGCCGTGTCGGTCCGCCAGCGCGCGGTTTCGGGCGCGATGGCATGGTGGACATCCAGCGCCGACTGACGGCGGATGTGCACCAGCGGCGGCAACTCGTGCATCCACTCGCGGTAATAGCGCTGGTCGTAGGCCGAGTGGTGGGTGCCCATCCAGCCGTGCCGCAGCAGCTCACCCTCGACTTCCAGCAGCCGTGACTTGGGCACCAGGATGTCCACATCGGAAAAAAAGCGCCCCTGCGCCGTCGGCAGACCCGCAGCGACATAGGCCGCGCCCTTCAGCAGCAGTATCGGCACCTGCAAGGCCTGAAGCGCGTGGCGAATGTGCCCCAGCTCGCGCTGGACCTCGGCCATGTGCGAGCGCATCAAGCGGCGCGTGCCGTCCAGATGTTCATTCAAACCCGCAGGCAGATGGGGCGCCAGATCGTGTGCATCGACCAGGACGGCCAGGCGGCCCAGCAGATCGGACGCCTGCACCTGGCGCAGCAACAGATCGAACTGACGCGGCGTCCAGCCACGCAAGCAGCCCGGGTCGCGCAACATCTGGATCACCAGATCACGGTCTTGGTTTCGCATGCAACCGATTCTCACCGCCCGACCGTGTCGGCCAGCCTGGGATCAGGGCACAGGCAACGCGGGCCCCGCCTGCTCGGCCAGTCGGTCGAACAGGGCCACGGCTTCGTCAAGCCGGCTGTAACTGAAGTCAAAGCAGTCGCACCGGTCGATCAGCGCCGACATGGCGGCGAAGCCCTCGCGGCCGTGCACGGAATAATTGAAGGTCTGGCCCATCAACTTCATGAAGGCCTGGGCCTTCGGCAAGGGCGTCAACACCGCAGGCGCATCGGCCTTGAAGGTGGGAAAGACCACCCAGGCCGGCGTGGCGTGTGCGGCAAACTGCGTCACCGCATCGGCTGGCGGGCGCACATGACCCACCGAACCCTTGAGCGTGTCGTGCACCACCGCACCGAAGGCTGCCTCGGGCGCGTAGGCGCGGATCACATCGATCGATCGGTTCTTCAAGCTGATCGGCCGCGGATTC
>JBBQAI010000079.1:0-19293 GCA_038316205.1 Burkholderiales bacterium | reverse complement strand
CGCGGCATGGCCTTTCAGGCTTGTGAATTCCTGATGGACTACTTGAAGACGCAAGCACCGTTCTGGAAGAAGGAAACAACGCCCTCCGGCGCGCAGTGGGTGGACGCCCGCGTGGCCGATGACGCCGCCCTGGCCCGCTGGGGACTGACCGCGAACAACGCGCCGGAGCAAGCCGCTTGAGTTCAGCCGGTTCGGTGGCCAGCGGCCACGCGATGGACGCGCAGCACCTGCGGCTGGCGCTGGGCCGATTCAGCACCGGCGTCACCATCGTCACCTGCATCGACGCGGAAAGCCAGCGTGTCGGGCTGACGGCCAACTCCTTCAACTCGCTGTCGCTGGACCCGCCGCTGGTGCTGTGGTCGCTGCGCCAGACCAGCGTCAATCTGCCGGTGTTCGCGGCCGCCGGGCGATTCGCAATCAATGTGCTGAGCGAAGCGCAGGTCGATCTGTCGCGCCGCTTTGCCGCGCGCGGCGACGACAAGTTCGCCGAAGGGGCCTGGTCGATGGGCGAACACGGCAGCCCGGTGTTGGCGGGCTGCGCGGCGGTCTTCGAATGCGTGACCCATGCGCAGCACGCCATCGGCGACCACACCTTGTTCGTCGGCCGCGTGCTGGCCTGTTCGGAATCGCCGCTGCCGCCCTTGGTGTACCAGGGCGGGCACTATCACTTGTTGGGGGAGGTGCTGTGAGCCTGCGCCTCGAAGGCAAGTGGATCGAGATGTTCGTCAGCGTCTTCCGCCTGTGCGGCGTGAAGGCCGGCGACGTCTGCGCGGTGCTGTCGGAAACGCAGACCCGGCCCGAGTTGTCGCAGTTGTCTGAACTGGCTTTGCAGCGCATCGGCGCCCGCGCTTTTCACCTCGTGTTGCCCGGTCTTGCGCTGACCGCGCCGGTGCCGGTGCGCTCCACCGGCGCGTCCGACGCCATCGGCGGCGTGCAGCCGGTGGTGCAGGCGCTGGCCGGCTGCGTTTTCATTGCCGACTGAACCGTCGAAGGCCTTCAGCACGCACCCGAGTTGCCGCAGATCCTGGCCGGCGGTGCGCGCGTGCTGGCCATCAGCCACGAACACCCGGAAATCCTGGAACGCTGCCTGCCGCGCGCCGAAGACGAACTGCCGGTGCGCGATGCGATGCGCCGCTTGAAGCTGGCCAAGCAGATGCAGGTGCTGTCCGCCGCCGGCACCGACCTGCGCATCAACCTGGACGGTGCGCGCGTCGGCGGTGTCTGGGGCTTCAGCGCCAAGCCCTGCACCCTCTGCCACTGGCCGTGCGGCCTGGTGCTGGCCTTCCCGGCTGCGGGTGCGGTCAACGGCACGCTGGTGATGGACAAAGGTGATGTCAACCTGACCTTCAAGCGCTATCTGCAAGACCCCGTGCGCCTGCAGATCGAGAACGACCACGCGGTGCGCGTGGAAGCGCTGGCGGGGCAGGGCGGTGTCGATGCTGAATTGATGCGCGGCTACCTGCAGGCCTGGGGTCAGTCCTCGAAGGACCGCGAGGCCTACGCTGTGTCGCACGTCGGCTGGGGCCTGAACCGGCGCGCCCGCTGGGACGCGATGCAGTTCTACGACAAGGCCGATTTCAACGGCACCGAACTGCGCGCCTTTGCCGGCAACTTCCTCTACAGCACTGGCGCAAATGAAGTGGCCGGGCGCCACACGCTGGGCCATTTCGACTTGCCGTTGCGCGGCTGCACGGTGCGGCTGGACGGCCAGGCGGTGGTTGAAAACGGGGTGCTGCTGTGAAGGTGCCGGCCACCACCGTGCAAGGCAGTGGCGACACCGCCGTGCTCCTGCTGCACGGCATCGGCGGCGGGCGTTCGATCTGGAGCGACGTGGGCTCGGGCACGGCACGCGCACTGGCCGTAGCGGGCTACCGCGCGGTGGCTGTCGATCTGCCGGGCTATGGCGGTTCCGAGGCGATGGGCGCGCCCGATCTGGCCGCAATGGTGGCCGGCGTGCGCTCTGTCATCGCGGCCCAGACTGACAGCGGCGCGCGGCGTGTCGTGCTGCTGGGCCACAGCATGGGCGGCATGGTCGCGCAGGAGTTGATGGCGCGCGACCCGGCCGGGGTGGAAGGCTTGGTGCTGACCTGCACGTCGGCGTCGTTCGGCAAGGCCGACGGCGCCTGGCAGGCGCAGTTCCTGGCCGAACGCCTGGCGCCGTTAGAAGCCGGTCTGGGCATGGCCGGCATGGCCGACAGGCTGTTGCCGGGGCTGGTCTCTCCCAGTGCATCGGCCCAAGCCCGGACGCAGGCTCGCGAGGTGATGGGCCGTGTGCCCGAAGCCACCTACCGCGCGGCGCTGAAGGCCATCGCCGGCTTCGACCGCCGCGAAGCGCTGGCGATGCTGCGCGTGCCCACGCTGCTGCTGGCCGCCGAGCACGACCGCACCGCGCCGCCCGAGGTGATGCAGCGCATGGCTGCGCGCATCGCCGGCAGTGAATTCGTCAGCTTGCCGAATGCCGGTCACATCGCCAACGTCGAAGCCCCGGCCGCCTTCAACGCCGCCGTCCTGGATTTCTTGCAGCGCCACTTCCCGGTGGCTTGAGGAGCGCAGCCATGCCGCATGCCATGCACATTGCCGGCAACGAAAAGAGCCTGACGGCGCAGCAGCGCGAACTCATCGCGCTGGCCGCGCAACTGGGCCGCGACCGCTTCGCACCGCGTGCCGCCCAGCACGACCGCGACGCCAGCTTTCCCTTCGACAACTACGCCGACCTGCGCGCCGCCGGCCTTCTGGGCATCTGCGTGCCGCGCGAGCACGGCGGCCTGGGCGCCGACTTCACCACTTACGTGCTGGTGGCCGCCGAAATCGGCCGCCACTGCGGCGCCACGGCGCTCAGCTTCAACATGCACGTCAGCACCTGCATGTGGGCCGGCTTCATCGCCGACGCGCTGGACATGACGCCCGCCCAGCGCGCTGAACACGCTGCTCACCGCGCCATCCACTTCGAGCGCATCGCGGTGCAGGGCAAGGTCTATTCGCAGCCATTTTCCGAGGGCGGCGCGGCGGCTGCCGGCAAGGCGCCTTTCGGCACGCTGGCCCAGCCGGTGGACGGCGGCTACGTCGTCAGCGGCAAGAAGATCTTTGCCTCATTGGCCGGCGCGGCCGACTACTACGGCGTGCTGTGCACGTTGGACAAACCCGGCTCTTTGGGCGGCACGCAGCGCGACTCGCTCTACCTGGTGGTGCCGGCCGACGCACCCGGCGTCAGCGTGGTCGGCGACTGGGATCCGCTGGGCATGCGCGGCACGGTCAGCCGCACGCTGCTGCTGAAAGACGTGTTCGTGCCGCACAGCGCGCGGCTGATGCCCGAGGGCTTGTACTGGCAGGCGGCTGCACGCTATCCGCACATGTTCGCCACGCTGTCGCCAACCTACATGGGCATCGCGCAGGCGGCCTACGACTTCACCGTGGCCTATTTGCGTGCCGAGGTGCCGGGCATGCCGCCCGTGAAGCGCCGCATGTACCCGACCAAGCAGATGGCCGTGGCCGAGATGCGCGTGCAGCTAGAACAAACGCGTGCGCTGTTTCTGCAGAACGCGCGCGACGTGCAGGTCGACCCCGACAAGGACACCCGCATGCGGCTGTTCGCCGCCCAAGTCACCGTGATGGAAAACGCCAACGCGCTGGCGGCCAAGGCGGTGCGCACCTGCGGTGGGCAGAGCATGCTTAAGAGCCTGCCTTTGGAGCGCCTGTACCGAGACAGCCGCTGCGGCAGCCTGATGCTGCCGTGGACCGCCGAGTTGTGCATCGACCGCCTGGGGCGCGACTGCCTCTACGAAGCGGGCGAGCGCGACGAAGCCATCGACTGATAGGGGCACTTTTTGCGCCCCCCGTTTGCGGGGGGTTCACCTCGGGTGGACCCGTACTTTCGGGCTTGGTGGCCTGGGCTAAGGCCCTGGGTGCACGGTGCGTGGAGTCACCGGCGCTGGTCTTGCATGCGCAGACCGTCGTGCACCGCAGACCCCTTTGAATCCACCGCACTCCATCCCAGCTCTCACGAGGAGATTCCATGAAACTGATTCCCTACACGGCAGCTTTGCTGGCTGCCGGCCTGATGGCCAATGCACAAGCTGCCACCGTGCTGACCGAGGGCTTTGACAGCGTCGCCGCCTTGGCCGGTTCTGGCTGGGTGATGACCAACCTCAGTTCGCCGGTCGGGCAGTCCTGGTTCCAGGGCAACAGCGGCATCTTCCCGGCCGATACTGGCGCGGGGAATTCCTACATCGGCGTCAACTTTCTCAGCACCACAGCCGCCGCCGGCGTGGTGGACACCTGGTTGATCAGCCCCGAAATGACCCTGGGTGCCGGCACCACGCTGACCTTCTCCACCCGGGCCTCTGATGTCGACTTCCTGGACCTGCTGGAAGTGCGCTTCAGCAGCGGTTCCAGCGTCGCCGTCGGTGACTTCACGACCACGCTGGGCCAGGTTGGCAGCGCTGTGAGCGCCACCTACCCGGTTGCCGGCTGGGTGGGCTACACGATGGCCCTGCCCACCGCGGCCACCGGCCGCGTGGCCTTCCGCTACACCGTGGCCGACGCCAACAACGCCAGCTACATCGGCATCGACACGCTGACCGTGACGGCCGTGCCCGAACCCGCTGCCATGGCATTGTTCGGTTTGGGCTTGGCCGCGGTGGCCGGTGCCGCACGCCGGCGCAAGCCCGCTGCGTTGGCCCTGGCCGTTGCGCTGACCGTGGGTGTGCCAATGGCCGCCCACGCAGCCAATGCACTGCGCGAGGTGCGCGACCCCATCACCGGCGAAATGCGCGGCCCCAACGCCGCAGAAGCCGCCGCCTTCCAGAAGGCCGAAGCGCAATTGCGCCTGGGCAGCGGCAAGGCCGCAGCCAAGGGGCCGGTGGAGATCCGCTACCCCGACGGCACGGTCGAAACCAAACTCGGCGAAGACACGATGATGTACTCGGTCGTTCGCGCCAACGAAGACGGCACGCTGAACATGCAATGCCTGCCGGCCCAGCAAGCCAAGGCATTCGTGAAGTCATCCAAATCCACCGCCGCTTCGGTTTCCAAAGCCAAGGCCAGCAAGGCAGGTCACAGCCATGAATAAGATCCTCCAACACTGCAAAGCTGCTGTCGCTGCGCTGACCGTGGTCGGCGCCACGTTCGGCTGGGTGGGGGCTGCACAGGCCGCCGCCACCATCGTCATCAACAACACCAACGCGGCGGGTATCGGTTTCAACGACGCCACGCCTGCCGCACCCATCGGCGGCAACCCCGGCACCACGCTGGGCGCGCAACGCCTGTTCGCTTTCACCTATGCGGCCAACGTCTGGGGCGCCACGCTGACCAGCGCGATACCCATCGTCATCAACGCCAGCATGACCGCGCTGACCTGCACGGCCACCTCGGCCACGCTGGGCAGCGCCGGTGCCACCAGCACCTTCCGTAACTTTGCCAACGCGCCCTACGCGGACACGCTGTATTCGTACGCGCTGGCCAACAAGATAGCCGGCGCCTACCTGGGTACCTTGAACGCGGCCCAGATCAGCGCCAACTTCAATTCCAACCTGGGCCTGAACGCCAACTGCTTGCCCGGTCGCACCTGGTACTTGGGGCTGGACGGCAACCACGGCACCGACGTCGACTTCATCCCGGTGCTGATCCACGAAATGGGGCATGGCCTGGGCTTCCAGACCTTCACCAACGGTTCGTCGGGCGCGTTGAGTGGTGGACGGGCATCGATCTGGGACCGTTTCTTGTTCAGCGTCGCCGCTGGCAAGACCTGGGCCGATCCGACGACCACCAACGCCGAACGTGCCGCCTCGTCCATCAGCAAGGACGGCTTGATCTGGACCGGCCCGGCCGTGACCGCAGCGGTGCCCACCGTGTTGACCTTCGGCCTGGCCAGCGCCACCTTCAGCGGCCCGGCCGCCGCAGCGATAACCGGCACCGTGCGCGTCGGTGAAGCCGACTTTGGCCCGCCGCTGGGCGTCTCGCCGATTTCGGGCGAGGTGATGCCGGTGGTCGAGCAGACGGCCGGCCTGGGTGAAGGCTGCGAGGCTTTCAGCGCCAACAACGCCAAGGCGGTGAACGGCAGAATCGCCTTCATCACCCTGGGCGGGTGCACGGTGGCGACCAAGACCAAGAACGCGCAGAACGCGGGTGCCAAGGCGGTTTTGCTGGGTGACACCGTGGCCGAAAACGCCGTGCAGCCGATACCCATCGGCGGCTGGGACAAGACGGTCACCATCCCCACCGTGCGCCTTTTTCTGAGCGACGCCGTGAAGCTGCGCACCAGCCTGGCCGCGCGCGGCCGCACAGGCTCGGGTGTGACGGCGCTGCTGGGTCGCAACGGTGGCGCGCAGTACGCCGGTGCCGACCCGCTGGGTCGCGCGCTGATGTACGCACCGAACCCCTTCATCAGCGGGTCTTCGGTTTCGCACTACGACCGCACGATGTTCAAGAACCAGATCATGGAACCGAACATCAGCAACGATCTGGGCCAGTCGGTGATCCCGCCGGATGATCTGACCTTCCGCTTGTTCCAGGATATAGGCTGGTAATAGAGCGACATCCCGCATGCAGGGCGCGGCCGATGCCGCGCCCTTTTTTTTGTCTCAAGCCGACAGCACCCGATGTTCGATCGCCTGGTCCCCGAAGCACTGGCCAAGGCCGCGCTGCAGCACCTGCAGGCCGACGGCGTGCGGCGGGGTTGCATCGTGGCCTGGCTGGGCCACAACAGCTGGGACATGCTGGCCACGCTGGTGGCCTGCGAGCGCATCGGTGCGGTGCTGCTGCCGTTGAACACGCGGCTGGCGGCGGCGGAGCTGGCGCACACCGCCAGCCATGCCGGTGCCAGCCATCTGATGGGCACGCCCGAGATGGCCGACCTGGCTGGCGCGGTGTACGCCGCCGCCACCTGGGCCACCGGTCCTTCGCCCGACGTGCGGGCCGGTGACCTGCTGCTGGTCTACACCTCGGGCACCACCGGCCAGCCCAAGGGCGCGATGCACACCCGGGCCGGCCTGCAGGCCAATGCGGTGGCGGCCATCGCCGCGCAAGGTCTGGACGTGCGCAGCCGCGCGCTCGCGGTGCTGCCGCTGTTCCATGTGGGTGGCCTGTGCATCCAAACGCTGCCGGCCCTGGCCGCTGGCGGGGCCGTCAACCTGCAGCCGCGCTTCGAGCCCGGTGCCTGGTTCGACGCGGTCGAAAGCTGGCGTCCGACCATCACACTGTTGGTGCCGGCGGTGATGAAAGCGCTGCTCGAACACCCGCGCTGGGCCACAGCCGACCTGTCTTCCTTGCAGTTCGTCGCCGCCGGTTCGCAGATCGTGCCGCGTGCGCTGATCGCTGCTTTTCACGCACGCGGCGTGCCGGTGGCCCAGGTCTACGGCGCCACCGAGACCGGGCCGGTTTCGGTGGTGCTGCGCCCCGACGAAGCCCTGGCTCACCCGGGTATGGCGGGGCGCCCCGCGATGGGCGTGCAACTGCAATTGGCGGCTGACGGCGAGATCTGGCTGAAGGCACCCAACCTGATGCGCGGCTACCACCGCAGCGCCGTATCGGGCTTCGACGATCAGGGCTGGTTCCACACCGGCGACCTGGCCGTGCAGCACGCCGACGGGCTGATCGAGGTGGTCGGCCGCAGCAAGGAGCTGATCATTTCGGGCGGCGAGAACATCCACCCGGCGGAGATAGAAAACCTCATCGCGCAACACCCGTCGGTGCTGGAATGCGCCGTGGCTGGTGTGCCCGATGCGCGCTGGGGCGAGGTACCGGTGCTGGCCGTGGTGCCGCGCCCCGGGCAGGTGGTGAACGCCACCGCGCTGCTGGCCCTGCTGGACGGCCCGTTGGCGCGCTTCAAGCACCCGCGTCGGGTGGTGCTGCTGCCGGCGCTGCCGAAGACGGCGCTGGGCAAGGTGCAGCGTGCGGCGCTGGCGGACTTGCTGTCGAACGGAGCCTGACTAGGCCTGAGTGGGCCTGACTCGGCCTGAAGGGGACTGACATGCAGCCGTCAGCGTGGGCAAAGGCTGCGCCAGGCGTCGTACGAAGTCTGTTCGCCGGGCTCTGCAGTTGATTCAACGAATTCAACTGGCGCCGGCGCGGGCGACTCTGTGTAATGAAGACCTCTGCTTCCGGATCCTCTTCATGAACAAGCAATTGACGACACGTTTCGATAGGCCACGCCGGCGAGCCAGGCGCGGCATCTTTGGTCTATCGGTGATCGGCATCGGTGTGTTGGCCCTGCTCGACAATCTGCATGTTTTCGACATGGCACTGCTGAAGACTTTCTGGCCGCTGGTATTCGTCATCTTCGGTATTTCCCGGCTGGCGTGGGGCGGGCATCTCGGCAGTCGCCTGTTCGGAGGGCTGCTCATCGTGGTGGGCGCGCTGATGACGGCGCACAACCTGGGACATGACGCCATGGATCTTCGGCGCTGGTGGCCGGTGTTCATCATTCTGGCCGGGGCCTCCATCGCCTTGCGCGGCTGGTTTGCCAGCCCGCGGTGGGACCGGCGGCGGTTTGAAAGCTCGGCGATTGAACACACGGACGAAGTCAACGTCGATGCCACCTTCAGCGGGATCAAGCTTCAAAACGATTCGCGCAGTTTCAAGGGCGGCAAGATCGTCATCACCTTCGGTGGCTTGGAACTGGATTTGCGTGAAGCGGCCATGTACGGCGCCGAGGCCATCATCGACATCGATGCCAAATTCAGCGGCATCGAACTGCGGGTGCCACGTGAATGGCAGGTGATGGTGCAAATGCAGGCGACGATGGGCACTGTCGAGGACAAGTCCGTGCCGCCTGCCTCACCGGTGCACCGGCTGGTACTGAGGGGCGAAAACCTGTTCGGTGGCGTAGAGATCAAGAACTGACCCAGCCACAGTGCACCCACTGCTGAACACGATGCGCGGCCTGACGGCCTACTTGCTGGCCTGGCTGCTCGCAGGCGCTGCTCTTGCCGTGGCCTGGGCGCAGCAGGCGCAGACCGCATGGGCCTGGTCGCTGGGCTTTTGGCTGCCGATCGCCTTGCTGACGGGCTGGGCTGCGCTGTCGACTTACGCAGTGTGCAAGGCCTTTCCCTTGCGCCCTGCCAAATGGATCAGTGGCCTGGGTCGGCGCGCTGCCAACGCGGCACTTCTGGCATTGGGGATCTGTGGTGCCGCAGCGCTGTGGAATGTCATGGGGACGCTGTGGGGTCGCGAAGGCTTGGTCTCGATGTCATCGGCCGGCTGGCTTGCCTGCGGTGTCCTGCTGGCGGTGATCTTCGGCTTGGCTGCGCTCCTTCACGACGCGCTGCTGGCGCAACAGTCGCTTCAGTCGGCCGCAGCCACCGAGGCGCGTAGCAACTTGCTCGCCCGGGAGGCAGAGATCAAATCACTGCGCAAGCAACTCGATCCGCACTTCCTGTTCAACAGCCTCAACGCCATCAGTTCGCTCATCCAGTCAGACCCGGCGGCCGCGCGTGCCATGACCATAGACCTGGCCCACTTCTTTCGGCAAACCTTGGCATTGGGCGAACGCGAAAGCATACGGCTCGATGAGGAAATGGATCTTGTCCTGCACTATCTGGCCATCGAACAGCGCAGGCTGGGTGACAAACTGCGCATGGCCATCCAAGTGGATGCCGATTGCAAAGAGGCCTGGTTGCCGCCTTTGGTCTTGCAGCCCTTGGCCGAGAACGCCATCAAGCACGGCATCAGACCTCGGGATCAGGGCGGACTGATCGACATTACCGCCCGTCGCGTCGGGGGGCGCCTGATCTTGCGCGTCAGCAACCCGGTCGATGCCCAAGCGCCACGCGACGTCAGCGGCCTCGGGCAGGGATTGCGCCATTTGCGCGCGCGCTTGCAGCTGCAAGCCGATCAGCCCGCTGATGTCCAGTTTGAAAGCACGGCAGACCACTTTGTCGTGCAGGTCTCATTACCCTGGAAAAAATGACGCTGCACGCCTTGATCGCCGACGATGAGCCCTTGGCACGCGCTCTGGTTTGCGAGTTTCTGGCGTCGCATCCGAATGTTCGCGTGGTCGCTGAGGCAGACAACGGCTTGGAGGCGGCCCGTTGCATCCAGGATCTCGCCCCCGACCTGGTCTTTCTCGACATCCAGATGCCCAAGCTCACGGGTTTGGAGGTCCTGCAAATGACCGGTCTGCGGCGCGGGGTGATCTTCACCACCGCCTACGACCAGCACGCGCTGGCGGCCTTCGACCTTCATGCGGTGGACTATCTGCTCAAGCCCTTCAGCCAGCTGCGCTTCGACGCCGCGATCCATCGGGCGCAACAACTGCTGCCAGAAGGCGCCCCGGCCGTTGAAAGCTTGCTGGCGCAGCAGGTGCTCAGGCGTGTTTTGATCCGCGACGGCGCCGCCTTGCGCGTGCTGCCTTTGGATGAAGTCGACTGCATCGAAGCCCAGGGCGATTACGTCGCATTCCGGCACGCAGGCCGCGACCACCTGAAGGCGCAACGCATATCCGAACTGGAGAGCCAACTGGATCCGCACCAGTTCGTGCGCGTGCACCGCAGCTTCATCGTCAATCTGCGCCAGTTGCAGGCCATCGAACGGACCCAGGCGAACGGCTATGTCGTGCTGCTGCGCAGTGGCAAGCGGGTTCCGGTCAGCCGCAGAGGGCACGAACGGCTGCTGGGCGTTTTGTAGGGCCGATCCGGCCAGACGCGTCCACGACTTCGCAGCGTTCATTTCCCCACCGTTCAGACATAACTGTCTGCGGCCTTGGGCTTGTGGCAAGTCAGGCGCCGCGGCTGACGATCACCGATTCGCGGCAAGCCTGCGTGTGCGGCCTGCACGGCGACAGTGTTGGTTTGGCTCGGTTGCACGGCATTGCCTGCAACGGCCAGTACCGAGTGCCCTCGAAGGGACGACGGTCGTGTCGTTGCCGGTCCGTCCTGCCGAAAGGGGCTCAGTTCAGCGTGTTCGGGTGGCTGGGCTCAGCGATTGCTGGCGCCGTGGCGGGCGCCAGGCTCCAGTCGGCTTCGGCCAACGCCTGCTCGATCAGGCGCGCCAGCGCGGCTGACAGGTCGTCAGACAACTGCAGCTTCAGGTTGCGGCCGCTGGCTTCCTGCATCTCCAGCAACAAGCCGACGTTGTTCACGCCAGGGCTGAGCTTGAAGCCGGCCGGCAGAAGCGGCTCAGGCCCGAGCGGCCGTGTGGCGGCCTCTTGCGTGAAGGGCTGATCGAACTGCGCCGTGGCCAGCGGCCTTTCGCGGGCGGCCTGGGCCAGCATTGCACGGGCTTCGGGCACCACGGTGGCATGCGGCATCAACTGGGCGATGCCGGCACGCGTCACCAGCTCCTGCATCGGCGGCCACAGGTGGCGCAGCAGGCGGCGCGTCAACCAGATCGAGAACAGATCGCCGCCGAAGGTGCGCAAACTCCACAACAGCCGGTCGGCGGCCGGGTCGAAGCGCAATTGCATTTGGTGGATGTTCACGCCGCCATTCTAGGCAGCGCCGCCGCCGCAGGCCCACATCGCAGGCCTTGGCCTTCAAGACGGCAGACAGGCGCTTGAATTCGCAGTCGTCCGCCCCATCTCCCTACGGATACGGAGGACATTGCCATGCGTTTCGACAAACTCACCACCGCTTTCCAGCAGGCCTTGCAAGACGCCCAGAGCGCGGCCGTGGCGCGCGACAACCCCTATGTGGAACCGGCCCATCTGCTGGCGGCCATGCTGGTCCAGCCCGACGGCCCCAAGGCCTTGCTGGACCGCGCCGGTGCCAACACCGCCGCGTTGACACTGGCCATGGAAACCGCCGTCCGCAACCTGCCCACGGTGCAGGGCGGTGGTCAACCCGTGCAGCCCGGCCGCGACCTGCTGGCCCTGCTGCAGACGGCCGACAAGGAGGCTGGCAAGCGTGGTGACCAGTTCATTGCCAGCGAGATGTTTTTGCTGGCTTTGGCTGATTCGAAGAGCGACGTCGGTGGCGTGGTGCGGGGTCACGGCCTGACGCGCAAGGCACTGGAAGCTGCGGTGACGGCGGTTCGCGGTGGCGCGCCCGTGGATTCGGCCGATTCCGAAGGCCAGCGCGAGGCGCTGAAGAAGTACACGCTGGACCTGACCGAGCGCGCGCGCCAGGGCAAGCTCGACCCGGTGATCGGCCGCGACGACGAGATCCGCCGCGCCATCCAGGTGCTGCAGCGCCGTTCCAAGAACAACCCGGTGCTGATCGGCGAGCCGGGCGTGGGCAAGACGGCCATCGTTGAAGGCCTGGCCCAGCGCATCGTCAACGGCGAGGTTCCCGAGAGTCTCAAAGACAAACGCGTGTTGGTGTTGGACATGGCCGGGCTGCTGGCCGGCGCCAAGTTCCGTGGTGAATTCGAAGAGCGGCTCAAAAGTGTGCTGAAGGAAGTGGCGGCCGATGAAGGTCGCATCATCCTGTTCATCGACGAACTGCACACCATGGTGGGCGCCGGCAAGGCCGAAGGTGCCATCGACGCCGGCAACATGCTGAAGCCGGCTCTGGCGCGTGGCGAGTTGCACTGCATCGGCGCCACCACGCTGGCCGAATACCGCAAGTACGTCGAGAAAGACGCCGCGCTGGAACGCCGCTTCCAGAAGGTGCTGGTCGATGAGCCCAGCGTTGAAGCCACCGTGGCCATCTTGCGTGGCTTGCAAGAAAAGTACGAAGTCCACCACGGCGTGGAGATCACCGACCCGGCCATCGTGGCGGCGGCCGAACTCAGCCACCGCTACATCACCGACCGCTTCCTGCCCGACAAGGCCATCGACCTGATCGATGAGGCTGCGGCGAAGGTGAAGATCGAGATCGACTCCAAGCCTGAGGCGATGGACAAGCTCGACCGCCGCTTGATTCAGTTGAAGATCGAACGCGAGGCGGTGCGCAAGGAAAAGGACGAAGGCTCGATCAAGCGTTTCGGGCTGATCGAGGACGAGATCGCCAAGCTCGACCGCGACTACAACGACCTCGAAGAAATCTGGAAGACCGAGAAGGCCGCCGCGCAGGGCAGTGCCCAGGTCAAGGAAGAGATCGACCGCACGCGCCATCAAATAGAAGAGCTCAAGCGCAGGGGCGATTTCAATGCCGTCGCCGAGTTGCAATACGGCAAGTTGCCCGAGCTTGAAAAGCGCCTGAAGGAAGCGCAGACGGCCGAAACCGGTAAGGCCGCTGCCGGCCGCCCGCAGTTGCTGCGCACGATGGTGGGTGCCGAAGAAATTGCCGAAGTGGTTTCACGCGCCACCGGCATTCCGGTCAGCAAGCTGATGACCGGCGAACGCGAGAAGCTGCTGAAGATGGAAGACCGCCTGCACGACCGCGTGGTGGGGCAGGACGAGGCGATCACGGCCGTGGCCGACGCCATCCGCCGCAGCCGCGCCGGTTTGGGCGACCCCAATCGACCGCTGGGCAGCTTCCTTTTCCTGGGCCCCACGGGCGTGGGCAAGACCGAGCTGTGCAAGGCGCTGGCGGGCTTCCTGTTCGACAGCGACGACCACATGATCCGCGTCGACATGTCCGAGTACATGGAGAAGCATTCGGTCAGTCGCTTGATCGGCGCGCCGCCCGGCTATGTGGGCTACGAAGAAGGTGGGGCGCTGACCGAAGCGGTGCGCCGCAAACCGTATTCGGTGTTGCTGCTGGACGAAGTCGAGAAGGCCCACCCGGATGTGTTCAATGTGCTGTTGCAGGTGCTGGACGATGGCCGGTTGACCGATGGCCAGGGTCGCACGGTGGACTTCAAGAACACGGTCATCGTGATGACCAGCAACCTCGGTTCGCACCTGATCATGCAGATGGCCGGGCAGAGCGACGAGAACATCCGCGAGGCGGTGATGGGCGAGGTCAAACAGCATTTCCGCCCCGAGTTCCTGAACCGCATCGACGAGACCGTGGTCTTCCACGCGCTGGACGGCAAGAACATCGAAAGCATCGCGCGCATCCAGCTGAAGCTGCTTGAGGCGCGGCTGGAGAAGATGGAGATGAAGCTGGAGGTATCACCCGCCGCGCTGGCTGAACTGGCCAAGGTGGGCTTCGACCCGGCCTACGGTGCGCGGCCGCTGAAGCGGGCCATACAGCAGCGCATCGAAAATCCGGTCAGCAAGCTGATCCTGCAGGGCCGCTTCGGGCCGAAGTCGGTGATACCTGTGGACGTGGAGGGTGGCGATTTCGTCTTCTCGCGCATCGTCCACTGAGTTCGGACCGAGTGGCTAGCTGCGTGGCCGCGAGTGCCTGACGAATGACCAGCGGCATGCTTGCCGCCGGTCATGATCCGCCGCCTCAAGCTGGCGGGTTGATGCGCTCTAGCTGCATCTTGGCCAGCGTCAGGTTGGTGGTGCCCGACAGCACCAGGTGCAGGGCGATGCCCGGGTGGCCGGGCACTGGCCGCAGCAGCAGGTGGTGGCCGGCGGCGGTGACCGAGCCGTCGCTGGGCACCGCGCTCAGGCCGACGGCCCGCGTGGCCTCGGCCATGGCCTTCAAGAGTTTGGCGCCGTGTTCGGCCAGTTTCGCGGCGGTGGCGGCCGGGCCGGTGTGGGCCAGCGGGTGCATGGACAGCGTGTCGAAGGCGCAGCAGGCGATGGCGCCTTTCAACAGGCTGCAACTGTCGACATAGGCTTGCCAGGGGTGGGCCGATGGCATCGGTGCCGGCGTTGGCGCAGCCAACCGACTATCGCCCAGCGGGTGCAGGCCCATCGCTTCTGTCGGGGCTTCGCTGCGGGGTACCGGCGCCGGGGGTGGCGGGACACCGGCCGGGCCGAAATCAGTCTGCATCGCCTGGCCACCGGCCGCGCCGCCGTGCAGCCGGTTCCAGGCACCGCCGACGTAGGCCCAGGCCTGGCGCGTCTTGCCGGCCTGCGGCGTCACGTGCACCGCCACGCCGCTGCGTCCGGCCAGTTGCGCGGCGTGGCTGGCCAGCGGCACGCCGGAGCCCAGCGGCACCATCAGCAGTTCGCGGTTGGGCCAGGGGCCGGCCAGCACGGCGGCGTTCAGCGGCTGCAACTGGCTGCCCAGGGCGCTGGGCGTCAAAGCGCCCATCAGCAGCACGCCCAATTGGCTGTGGGCCAACAACACCTTGGCCATTGCCAGGCGCAGCGGGCCTTCGCTGCCCAGGTCGGTGGCATAGACACGCACCGGCGTGCCGTCGCCCAAGCGCACTTCCACGAACTGCAGCACCGCCATCGCCAAGCCGTGGCCCTGGCGGCGTATCGACAGCTTCTGCACGCGCTGGCCGGTGGCGCTGGCCAAGCTGGACAGCAGGCGCAGCGACGCGCTGGTTCCCACGTCGTGCAGGGCGATGAATTGCGGAAAGTGCTGGGCGAATTCCAGTTGCAGGGCGCTGGCCGCGTCGGTGCTGGCGAAGAGCTCGACCTGATCGGTGGAAATGCGCCGGCCGACGTCGAGCCGGCCCTGGCCGAGGTAGGTCTCGCGGTCGGACACGACCTGCGTGCTGGGGGCCAACATTTCGTCGCGGTCCGGACCGCGGGCAGGGTCTTGCCAGGAAGAGTCGTCACGCGGTGCAGCCATCGCGCCATCATAGGGTGCCACCCGCGCCTGTCGGCCTGGGGCGATCCTTAGAATCCGCCGCCCCGACGCGCGATTGCCATAACGAAACGATGAACACATCCAACACGAGCGCGTCCGCGGCGGTCCACAAGGCCGCACCCGTCGTCATCATTGGCGCCGGCCTGGGCGGCCTGGCCGTGGCGCTGCAACTGGCTGAAACCGTGCCGGTCATCGTGCTGGCCAAGCGCGAACTGACCGAAAGCGCCACCGCCTGGGCGCAGGGCGGCATCGTTGGCGTGCTGGGCGCTGACGACAGCATCGAGTCCCACGTGCACGACACGCAAGAGGCCGGCGGCGGCATCGTCGACGAGCACACCGCGCGCTTCATCGCCGAGCACAGCCACCGCGCCATCGAATGGCTGGTGGCCGCCGGCGTACCTTTTTCGTCCGACGCCACCGGCCCGCTGGGCCTGCACCTGACGCGCGAAGGCGGCCACGCGGTGCGGCGCATTGCGCACGCCGCCGACGCCACCGGCAAGGCCATCCACGACACGCTGCTGGCCCGCGCCGCCGAGCACCCGAACATCCAATTGCGCCAACGCTGGATGGCCGTGGACCTGGTGACCTCGCGCCACCTCAACCATGACGAGCCGCAGCGCTGCTACGGCGTCTACGCGCTGGACATGGACGGCGGCCGCGTCGAGACGCTGGCGGCCAGCGCCGTGGTGCTGGCCACGGGCGGCGTGGGCAAGGTCTACCGCTACACCAGCAACCCCGACACCGCCACCGGCGACGGCATTGCGATGGCCTGGCGTGCCGGCTGCCGGGTCGGCAACATGGAGTTCATCCAGTTCCACCCGACCTGCCTCTATCACCCGCAGGAACGCAGCCTGCTGATCACCGAGGCCATGCGCGGCGAGGGCGCTTACCTCACGCTGCCCAGCCTGGGTCCGGGTGACCCCGGCGGCACGCGCTTCATGGCCGCCCACGACAGCCGCCTGGAACTGGCGCCACGTGACATCGTGGCCCGCGCCATCGACTTCGAGATGAAGAAGCACGGCCTGGACCACGTCTGGCTCGACGCCCGCCACCTCGGCGAAGCGTTCCTGAAAGAACACTTCCCGACCATCCACGCGCGCTGCCTGGCGCTGGGCATCGACATCGCACGCCAGCCGATACCCGTGGTGCCGGCGGCCCACTACACCTGCGGCGGCGTGGTCACTGATCTGGATGGCCGTACTGACCTGCCAGGCCTCTTCGCGGTGGGCGAAACCACCTACACCGGTCTGCACGGCGCCAACCGGCTGGCCAGCAATTCGCTGCTCGAGTGCGTGGTGTTGGGCCGCACCTGTGCCGAGCGCATCCTGCAAGATGGCCCGGCCGAAGCGCAGGTGCTGCCGGCCTGGGACGAGAGCCAGGTGGAAGACGCCGACGAGCAGGTCGTCATCGCCCACAACTGGGACGAACTTCGCTTGTTGATGTGGAACTACGTGGGCATCGTGCGCACGACGAAACGGCTGGAACGCGCGCTGCACCGCATCAAGCTGCTGCGCGACGAAACGCTGGACTACTACGCCAACTTCCGCGTCAGCCGCGACCTGCTGGAATTGCGCAACCTGGTGGTCTGCGCCGAACTCATCGTGCGCAGCGCGCTGCGCCGCCACGAAAGCCGGGGGCTGCACTACAGCCGCGACTTTCCGGATGCGCTTCCCGTGAGTTTCCCGACCATCCTGACGCGCCGCGCCAGGAGTCGGAAGTAGCCGTCAGATCAGTGTGCCGAAGCCAGTGCCCGGCGCCATTTCGATGCGTGCCCGGCCCTGGTTTTTGGCGGAATACAGCCCGCGGTCGGCCCGCGACAGCAGTTGTTCCAGCGTATGCCCGTTGCGCGGGAAGATGGCAATGCCGGCCGAAAAAGAACCGCGCGGCAGGCGCCGTTTGCCCATCTCGGTCTGCTGCGACTGAAAGGCCTCCAGCAGGCGGCCGATGACGATTTCGGCGCCGGCCGTGTCGATGTCGGGCATCACGGCCACGAACTCTTCGCCGCCGTGGCGGCAGACCACGTCACTGCGCCGCAGCATCTCGGTCAGCAGCGCCGAGAAGCGCTGCAGCACCAGATCGCCGGCGTGGTGGCCGTAGGTGTCGTTCAGCAGCTTGAAGTGGTCCAGGTCCATCAGCACCACGCACAGCGGGCTGGCCTGGCGGCGGGCCAGTTCGAGCAGTCCGGGTGCGATCTCGAACAGGTAGCGCCGGTTGTGCAGGCCGGTCAGCGGGTCACGCAAAGCCTGCTCGCGCAACTTGAGGTACAGCATCTCGGTTTCGGCGGCTTGCGCCTGCAGTGCGGCGTTCAACTCGGCCAGGCGGCGGCGGTCGTCTTCCACGGTGCGCCGGCTGTCCATCGCCAAGTCGCGTTCGCGCTGGGCCTCGGCCAGTTCGTGGGCCACCTGCAGTGCGATGTAGCGGGCCCGTGCGCTGCGACCCACCAGGTGTTCGTACAGCGCGTGGGCCTGGCGCATGTAGCGCAGCGCGTCCACCGCGTCGCCCAAGAATTCGCAAGCGTCGGCCAGCACGCGGTGCAGGGCCATCATGTCGTAGGGCTGGTCGATGAGGTGCTCGTCGCGACGCTGCAGCAAGGTCGTCTCGGCTACCCGCCTTGCGCCATCGGCGTCGCCGCGCGCCAGCAGGCAGCGGGCCTTCAGCCAGGTCCATTGCGTGATGCCGTCGCCGTCGGCCACGGCCGTTACGGCGCCGCCGTCGAGGTAGCGCATCGCCTCGTCGATTTCGCCCACGCCCAGGTGGCCCATGGCCAGGGGGATGGCGTAGCGCTTCAGCGCGCCAGGCACAAGGTCCTCGGTGTGCGTGGTCAGGAATTCGACCATCGCGCGCGACTGCTGAAATTCACCCGTTGCGTGGTAGACGATGACCAGGTTGGTGGCCGCTGTGGCGATGACTTGTCGGGCGCCGACCTCGCGAGCCAGGGCCAGGGCCTGCTCGGTCAGGCGGCGGGCGTCGTCCAGGTTGTGCAGGTCTTGGTGGTAGCCGCCCAAGTTGCTGAGCGCGGTGATCTGCGGACCCGACCAGCCGGTGCGCGCCGCGCAATCCATGGCCGCGTAAAAGTGACGAAGTGCCTCATCGTGCTGGCCCATCAACTTGGCCGTGATGGCCCTGGAGTTGTGACCGATGAAGCGGTCCACCGCTTCCAAATGCAAGCCGGTGCGCCCGTCGATGGCCGATTGCAGTTGTGCTGCGGCGGCGTAGTCGCCGGCTCGCCGGAGCGCGATGGCCTGCACCTCGTCACACAACGCCAGGCCCGTGACGTCGCCCCTGTCTGCAAAGCCGCGCCGCGCCATCTGCAAGGCCGCGCTGGCCTGTGCGATCTCGCCGACGCGCACCTCGGCCAAGGCCACTTGCAGCCAACCTTCGTGCGCTTGCGGCCCGCCTTCGGCCGCCACGGTGCGCCCCAGTTCGGCAGCCTGCAGCGGGTCCAGGTAGCACAGCTCCCAGGCCCGCCCGATCAGCGGGTTGACACTATCCACGCGCCCTCATCGCCTCTCGGGCCTGCACAAAACCGAAAGCCGCATCCACAGCGTCCGCCAGGTGGCGCTCGTTGTCGGCGCGTTCGGTGTCTGTGAGGTAGAAAACGAAATCGACTTCGTGGCGGATGTACTGCGGCGGCAAGCGATTCAGGGCTACGCACGCCACATCGGCCAGCAGTTCGGGGTCGTGTGCGATGCCAGGGTAGCGCTCGGCGTGGTCGCACACAGCCTCGAAAACGCTGCGTTCGCTGCGGTTGCGCACCGAGGTGAAATCGATGGAGATGGCGGGTGTGGTTGTGGCCATGCGGTGGGTCCTCAAT
>JBBQAI010000075.1:0-19750 GCA_038316205.1 Burkholderiales bacterium | reverse complement strand
CATCGACGCTGGAGATTTCGGGTCACCCGCAAGACATGAAGCTAACGCCGCTCCCGGCCGGTGCGTGGCGTTACTCACAAACCCCTCGCCCGCGAGTCCCTTGGAACGGAAACGCATGAAACCGCATCCCTTTCGCGCCGGCCTGAGCACCTTGGCGATGGCCACCCTGCCGGCCGTGATGCGGCGATCGTTTCGCCACCTGACCCGCATCTGTAGATCAGGCCAGAGGCTGACAGCGGCGCGGTCACGCTGATCCAGCGCTTTGGCTCGGCGGCCGAACTCAACATTCACCTTCACTGCCTGGTGCTCGACGGCGTGTACTGCTGCGACACCGAAGGCGAACCGGTCTTCGTCGAAGTCCCCCCGCCCGACCAATGAGGTGCTGCAGACGGTGATGCACAAGTTCGTCACCCGGATGATGCGAGCTGCGCACCCGCCAAAAGGGTGCTCGTCGAAGAGCAGGGCCAGACCTACATGGCAGACCACGACTGCGATTCGGACGAGGCCCGCGTGCTCAGGCCTTTGCAGGCCGCCGTGCGCGCTTACCGTGGGCCGCAGCTGCGAGTGGCCTGACCGTCGCGATCCCCCGCCAATCAGGCGGCCCCGATGCCGGCGCTGCGGAGATCGGCTGCGTCTGGGCTTTGCAAGGCCGAGGTTGGAGGCCGCGTCGCCCGCGAAAACCCAAAGGCAAGCGCTGCGAACGACACCCTTAGGGGCTGCGATCCGTGTTCAACGTGCTGACGCCGCGCCCAACAACCACGCGGGTGCGTGTCCGGGTGCGTGTCCGAGAGCTCGGCGGGGGGCGTTCTAGGAGGGAAAAATGCGTTGGAAAATCCTATCTTTTGCTACTGCCAGGGCTCGACGCTGCTCGCGCCGCCGTGCGCGATGCCATGACGCCTGACCCGGTCACGGTCAAGCCCGAAGACCCGCCGGAGGCCTGCATGGGCTGATTGCTGACTGCGGGTTCCGGCACCTGCCTGTCGTCAAGCGCGACAAGGTTGTCGGCATTGTCTCGATGGGCGATGTCGTCAAGGACACCGTGCGCCAAATGGGCCAGAAGATCGGCTTTCGCGAAACCTGCATCAAGGGCCACGGCCGCTGAAGCGCTTCAGACAAGCGGCAGAACTGCAGCTTCGAACACCGCCTGCGGGCTGCCGCTGCGACCAGCAGCGAAGGTGGCGGTCATCTCCTGCGGGCGCGCTGCCGCAGGCACGGCAGGTCGCGCCCAACGTTCGATCGCGGCGCGCAGGTGGTTGGCCAACACCGGTTTGGTCAGAAAGTCATTCATGCCTGCGTTCAGGCACGCGTCTCGGTCTTCGGAGAAGGCGTTTGCCGTGAGGGCGACGATGGGTACGAGGCTGGTGGCCGCACCCGCTTCGCCGGCGCGCACGCGGCGCGTCACCTCCAGTCCGTCCATATCGGGCATCTGCCAGTCCATCAGCACGATGTCGTAGGACATTTCGCGAAGTGCCGCAAGCGCAGACTGCCCATCGTTCGCAGCGCTGACGCCATAGCCCGCATGGTTGAGCAGTCGACAGACGATGGTCTGGTTGAGCGGGTCATCCTCGACCACCAACACATGGGTCATGGCTCGTGAAGCGGCGCTGCTCGAAGGCAACACCGACTTCGACGACGGCACGTGGCGCGAAACCGCTGCAGCGCTCACGGCGGACGCAGCCACCAGGCGGCTGGCCAGCGCCGCGCGAAGCACTGGCTTGATGATTCTGCGCGGCAGGTTCAACGGCTGGAGCGCCATCGTGGCGTCGGCAGACTCCAGGCTGGACAGGCCAACCACCCACTCGGGGTCGAGCAGGCCAACGGTCTGACTCAGCACCTCGGCCGCCTCCGGTGTATCGGTGCAGACCAGCAGCCACGGATGGGGCAAAGCCGGATCGGATTGCGCACACCAGACACGCAGCTCACTTGCATCGCGGCAGCGCTGCACCTGACAACCCAGCCGCGTGAGCTGCGCCTGCAGCGCTTCGGCGCTGGACGCATGCGGCTCAAAGTAGGCCACCCGGTGGTTCTGCGCCGGCGGCTCGTCAGCACACTCGTGGGCCGGCGGTAGCGGCAAGACCAACTCGAAACTCGAACCTTGGCCGAGCGTGCTCTGCACGCCGATGTGTCCGTCCATCGCTTCGACCAACTGGCGCACGATGGCCAGACCCAGGCCGCTGCCACCGAAGCGCCGCTGCGCCCCGTCGTCGCCCTGTCGAAAGGGTTCGAAGACGTGGCCCAGTGATGCCGCGCCGATGCCGATGCCGGTATCGGTCACGCTGATGCGCACGTCCTCAAGGCCAGGGCCGCGCTCGACCCGCACGACGATCTCGCCTTGTACCGTGAACTTCACCGCGTTGCCCAGCAGGTTGAGCAGAACCTGGCGCAGCCGGTTGCCATCGGCATGGCGCCAGGCCGGCAGGTCGGGCGCGACGATGCAGGCCAGTTGCAGGCCCTTGGCGCGTGCGGCAAGGCCGGCTGTGGCCAGCGCTGCCTCCAGACAGTCGACGAGGTGGAAGTCATGGGCCACCAATTTCATCTCGCCAGCTTCGATGCGCGACAGGTCCAGGATGTTCTCGATCAAGCCCAGCAGGTTGGTGCCGCTGCGCTGGATGGCATCCACGAGTTGGGCGCGCTGTTCGGCGTCGCGGTCGTCGGCACGCATGAGCTGGGCCGCACCGATCACCGCGTTCAGCGGCGTGCGCAGCTCGTGGCTCATGTTGGCCAAGAAGCGTGTCTTGGCCAGCGAAGCGGCCTCGGCCCGCTCGCGCGCCAGGTTGGTTGCTTCGACGGACTGCGACAAGCGCAGTTCCGTCTCGACCAGCGCGCGTGTGGCTGAACTCGACGCCCAGCCGACGACGGTCAGGCACAGCATGGCCGCGAGCAGCACCGCGCTGGCCATGCGCTCGACGTCGCCGCCAGTGGCAAACAGGGCCGCCATGGTCGGCAGCAGCGTCGCCAACTGGAAGGCCAGCAGCGCAAACTTGTGCGACGCCATGGCCGTGACGGAAACGGCGCTGACCGACAACACGGTCAATACCAGCAGCAGCGATTCGGTGCGGCCGGCCGCCGGCATCATCATCACCGGGCCCAGGGCCCAGCTGGCCCCGCCCAACAGGGCCGACAGGCCGAACAGCCACTGCCAGCGCTGGTGCTGCAGGGCGGGCCTTGCGACACGCGAGTGCGCCCACCAAAAACCATAGCGGGCGACCACTGTCAAGAGCAGCACGGCCATCCACCAACCCATGCCTCCGTTCGGAAAATACGGCCAGATCAGGCCGCCAAAGACCAGGCAGACGACCACCGTCAGCAGCATGCTCATGCTCATGCTCATGCGCAGGCGCCGGTAGGCCATGTCGAGCAGCGCGGTCTTGACCTGCTGCTCGAAGGCGGCGTTGAAAGGGGCGGCGGGCGCCGAGGGGCTGGTCATACAGACTCCGGTGGGTTTTGTAGTGCGCTAGCAGCAGGGCTGTGACAAGCTGGCCGCTGCAGTCGAATCGGGCGACACGCGAGATGGCATGGGATTCATGCGACTGGGCAAAGGCTCACGCGGCACTGAGCGCCACCTGCACCCGGTTGCGGCCCTCGTCCTTGGCCCGGTACAGCGCCTCGTCGGCGCGCTGCATGGCATCGTCAAGCGTCTCGGTGGTGGCGATCAGCGTGACGCCGATGCTGGTGGTCAGGCTCAGCAAGCCAGCAGGGCTGACCGCGTCCCAATTGGCGGTGACCAGGGCGCTGCGCATGCGCTCGGCCACGAGCCTCGCAGCGCGCAGGTCTTCGACGGGCACCAGGGCCACGAACTCTTCGCCGCCATAGCGCGCCAGCAAACTGTCGGGTCGCAGGTTGTCGCGCCACAGCGTGGCGGCGTGGCGCAGTACCAGGTCACCGGTGGCATGGCCATGGCGGTCGTTGACCGCCTTGAAGTGGTCGAGGTCGATCATCAGCAGCGCGGTTTCGAGCCGGCTGCGCCGGGCCAGGGCGATCGTTTCCGGTGCCCGTTCGCGCAGGGCACGGCGCGTGTTCACGCCGGTCAGCTCGTCGGTAGCAGCACGGATGCTCAACTGCGAACGCAGCCGGCCGTTGATCACCAGGAGCAGCGTGGTGGAAATGAAGAACGGGAGCACACCGTAGAACACGGCGAATACCGGCTGCACCGCAGCCGGAACATGCAGCATGTGGCCCAGCGGCGGGCCGTCGTAGCTCAGCGTCCAGGCGCAGCGCAACACGGCGCTCAGGGCGAAGCCCACGACCGTCGCGCCAACGATGCGACCCGCGGCGTCCTGCGGCGCGGCAATGAAACGACGGGCCAAGCAGAGGGCTACCAAGCTGGCGTTCAGCAAGGCCAGCGAAAAACCGATCGCGACGCCGCTTGGCCCCAGCGACGCGCCCAACGCCAGCAAACCGGGAGCCAGCAGGATCAGCAACAACATCAGGGTCGTGGGCACTTTGTCGCCCGACAAATGCCCCAGTCCCCAGGCCCACAACATGACCGCGGTTTGCACGCCCACGGCGCAAGCGAGTTGCGTGGCGCGGTCAGCCAATGGGGCCTGAATCGCGAGCCCGATGAGACTGGCCGCCAGCAGCACAAAACCCCAAGTAAAGAAGCGCACGGCCACCGCCGCGCCCGCTTGCGGCGAATCCGCAAGCCGCAACATCGCTGCGCCAGCCAGAGACCCGGCCCCGCAGATGACGTAGGACGTCATGACGTCGATTGCAAGCATGTTGGCGTGCACATCCTTTCTTCGACGTTATCGGCCGACTGCGAACCCTGCTTGAGTGCATGGCCGGCCCCAGGACCGTGCTGACTTCGCGAACGCGGCTTGCAGTCGGTGTCAGGCCAAGGCCCGCGCCGTGGGACCGTCTGCGTCGGTTCGGTCCGGTGATGGCGGGCCGACCCAGAACTTGGCGTGAACGGCGGCACGCCAAACGCGGCGTCGGGCCGCAGAGGCCGTTCAACCGTGGTGGAGTAAGCGTGAAACAAAAGCTCATCTGGCTGGTGCTGGCCTTGGCGACTGCGATGCAGGTTGCCACGGCGGATTTCGAGCTTGCCGACCCGCCGCTCCTGAAGCCGGCCGTGCTGGAGGCCAAGGCGACCCATCTGGCTGCGGAACTGCTGTCGCGCTGCCACTACGGAGGCAGTCCCGCTCGACGATGCCTTGTCGAGCGGTTGGCCACCGACCCTGAAGTGACATCTGCTGCCGTGAACCCGTCGCCCCGCAGCAGCCGGTCGCCTAGGCACCAGGGCCCCGAAGGTGTTGCCGCAGCAGTGGGCATCCACAGGTCGGCGGTACACAGGGCGATTGAGGCGCAGCGCGTGATCAGGGCGCCGGACAGCGCCCCGGTTCACGGCGAGCGCCACCGCCCGGAGCAGACCACGCTTTACCGCCTGGTGCAGCAGAACGCCGCTACCTGTTCGCACCTACACCGACATCACGGTGCGACGTCGCCCTGAAGAGCGTTTGAAGCGCAGTGCTGAGGTCGATGGGCTGACCTAGCAGGTGAAGCCCGAGGCGTTTCTGGGGCATGCCACCGGCGATGAACTGCTGGCGTTGGTGGCCCGCCGACTGCGCCAGATTGCCCGCAAGGGGGCATCGTCGGCCGGATGGGCG
Source organism: Burkholderiales bacterium (assembly GCA_038316205.1). Taxonomy (GTDB): domain Bacteria; phylum Pseudomonadota; class Gammaproteobacteria; order Burkholderiales; family Burkholderiaceae_C; genus Rubrivivax. The sequence continues at coordinate 14,144 of JBBQAI010000075.1, read as the reverse complement.
GCGACGAGTTCGCCAATCTCCAGCAGCATCTGAACGGGGCAGAGTCAGCGAGCAGTCTCGCCCATCGGGTCGTTGAGGCGGTGAGGCACCTGTTTGTGATCCATGCAAAGACCCTCAGCGGCCCGGCAAAGGCAGCAGCTTGCCTTCCGACGACGACGGCGCGCCGATACCCAGCAACTGCGACAGCGTGGGCGCGAGATCGACAATTTCAACGGCAGTGTCCACGCGTGCCGGCCTGAACCACGCCGGGCCGTAGAACAACAGCGGGACGTGGCTGTCGTCGGGGTTCGGAGACCCATGCGTAGCCGTGGCGGTGCCCAACATCCAGCCCGGCTTCAGCGCGTACTGCACGTCGCCCGACACGTCGGGATGCCAGCTGCGCTGCATCGCCAGGAACAGCGGCGCACCGGTGCGGCTGCCGCTGCGCAGTTCCTGCCGCGTGTAGGCGACGGAAATGGCCGGTTCGGCCACCAGCAGGTCACGCGCTGCGCCGGCCACGGTGTCCATGTCCAGGCTATTCCTGGCCAACAGCGAACGGTCCAGCACCAGAGCCGACGCCGACGTGAAGGCCACCAGCTTGGGCACGTTGAAGCGCTTGACCAGGCCGTCGTTGACGCGCGCCACCACCTGAGCGGCGTTGATGCGCCCGCCAGCACGCCCCAGCGACGCCAGGTATTCCGGGTTCGGCGTGAAGCCATGGTCGGCGGTCAGCACGGCGATGTAGTTGCCGGCGCCGACCGTGTTGTCCAGATACTGGAAGAAGGACTGCAGCAACCGGTCGAGCTGCAACAAGTGGTCGTGCGACAGGCGCGATTCAGCGCTCCATGCATGGTTCACGTAGTCGTGGCCCGACAGGCTGATGGACAAGATGTCGGGTGCATCGTCGGCGCCCAGTTGTTCGCCGTCGATGGCGGCGCGCGCGAACTGCAGCGTCAAGTCATCGGCGAAGGGGCTGGGCAGCAGGCCGCTGTAGAACGCTGGCGTGGGCTGGCTGTCAGCCGCTGCGCCGGTCATCGTCATCGGCAGTTTGCCGTCGCCGCGCTTGTCGTACCAGGGTTGGCCGTCGGGCACCGACCGGGAATAGGCAGCGTCTGGCAGCAAGGGCTTCCATTCGGCCCTGAAGTAGCGGTCGGCCGGGCGCGCGGCATTGAAGGCCTCGACCCAGGCCGGATGCTGCGGCATGTAGAACGTGCTGCTGGCGAACTGGCCGGTGTCCTTCATGTACATGTAGGCGGTACCGGTCTTGCCGGCAGGCAGGATCGCCCCGCGGTCTTTGCCTGATATGGCAATGACCTTGCTGGACGGGCTGGCGCGGCGCAGCACGTCGCCCACCGTCTCTGCGCGCAGGTTCTTCGGGCTGGTGCCGTCCAGCGGTACGGTCTTCTGGCCGATGTAGCGCGCAGATGTGTCGCCCGTGTTGTAGACCGCCGCGCCGGTGCCGATGTCGCGCCAGTCGTTGCCGATGATGGCGGTGCGGTGGGGGTAGGCACCGGTCAGCATCGTGGCGTGGCCGGCTGCTGTCACCGTGTAGGCATGGCCATAGTTCGCGTTGGCGAACCAGGTGCCGCGGTCCAGAAAGCGCGCCAGCCCGTCGGGCGCCAGCTGGTCGCGGTAGCCGGTGACCTGGCGCATCGGCAGGCCGTCGACCGCCAGGAAGACCACCAGCTTTGGCTTGGCCTGCGCTGCGGGTGTAGTGGCATTGACGGACTGCGTGGGTGCGGCACACGCGCCGAGCAGGCCAGCAAGCAGACCGACAAGCAGGCCGACAAGCAGGCCGTTCAATGTGTGGCCGACGAATCGGCGGCGGATCGCGCTGCGGGGCGGGTGGGTGTGCGTCATGTCTTCATTTTGATGCCACCGCACCGGGCATGCAAAGCAACTGGGCCGGGCATTGACCGGCCTGGTGTGAAGCCCGTCCTGCCGCCACGATGCCGGCCCGCGAGCCACCGCTGATGGCTTTCTGGACAGGCCCCAGCGCAGTCGGAGGAGGTGCAGTCGACGGAGGCGCCCCAGGCTGACAATCCGGTCATGTCCAAAGCACTTTTTCGGTTCGATGCGGCCCAAGCCGTCGAAGGCTGGACCGCCGTTGACGACCGTGTGATGGGCGGCGTCTCACGCAGCCGGCTGCGCCATGACGCCTCCGGTCATGCCGTGTTCGAAGGCCAGGTCTCCCTGGAGCGGAACGGCGGGTTCGCCTCGGTGCGCTCCCCACACGGGTCTTTCGGCGTGCCGGGCGCCCGCAACTGCGTGGTTGAAGTGCGCGGCTTCGGCAAGCGCTACAAGCTGAGCCTGTTCACCTCGTCGGACTTCGATGCTCCGAGTTACCAGGCCGAGTTCATCCCTGTGGCAGACCACTGGTCATCGATACGGCTGCCGATCGGCGGGTTCGCGGCCACTTTCAGGGGGCGTGCCGTTCTCGGTGCGCCTGCGTTGGACCCCGCGCACATCCGTCAGGCGGGGCTCATGATCGCCGGGCAACAGGCGGGTGCGTTCGGCCTGGAGCTGAGGTCGATCAGCCTGGAGTGATCGTGTTCGCGGCCGGCCACCGCTGATGCACCGCAGCCGCTGCGCACGACACCTGGCGAGAAGATGACAGTCAAGCCCGATGTCCGAGACGGGGTCCGGCCGTCCTGGCGGGCGGCACGCCGTATCTGGGCGCGCAGACCGGGCAGGCCAGCCTCTTCGCCGTCGATGCCACCACTGGCAAGCTGCGAAGGCCCTTCCGGCCCGCAACGATCAAGGACCCGGTCTCGACGCGCCCGGCGATCGCCGGCACGCTCGGGATTGGGACGCATGGCGCGGCCCCGAACGCATGGCGACACTCGACATCCTGATCGACGGCGGCAGCACGCTGGTCGCTGCCACTGGGGTATCGCTGATCGCGCTCGCGCGCTCGATCTCGCCGCCAAGCTTCCTCGACCGTACGCACCGCATGCTCAAGAGACTCGCCTCAGTGTGGGTGGCGCCAGACGAGCCACTGCCTGTATCGCCGCTCGCCGGTCGTGATCACCAGCGCCGTCACGGCGTCTGAACTTCACATTGGTGTCATTGCCGACTGGCGGGCGGACTGGATGCGAACTCTCAGGCCGCCGGCTCGCTCGCACGCACCAGCAGCACCGGCACCGTGGCCATGCGCATGATCTGTTCGGCATCGCTGCCTAGCGCGAGCCGCTTGATGCCCCTTCGGCCATGCGTCCCGATCACGATCAGGTCGGCGCGCCACCTTGCGGCTTCGTCTACGACGAGGTCAGAGACCCGGCCCCCAAAGTTGTCGAGCATCACGACCTCGGCGTCAACACCACCTGCTTTTGCGTGCGCCGTGGCGTCATCGAGAATTTTCTTGCCGCCTGCTTTCAGCAGCCCGATCAGATCGACGGAGTAGCCCGCAAAGATGTCCAGGCCGCTGACAAATGCGAGCTCATCCACGACGTGTATCAGTTTCAGCTGAGCGCCGGTCAGCTTGGCGAGCTTCATGGCTTCGTCCAGCCCCCGATTGGAGGTCGGGCTGCCGTCGACAGGAACAAGAATCCGTTCGTACATGGTTCGATCTTTCGGGATGGTTCTGCAATTGCAACTTCAAAAGGCGTGCGCCCGACGTTCAGGTCAGGTCCCCGTTACCGGCGTTTTTGGTGTGTGGCGCAACTGACGGCGGAGGATCTTGCCGAGGTTGGACTTGGGCAAGGGCTCGCTGCGGAATTCCACGATCTTGGGCACCTTGTAGCCAGTCAGGTGCAGTCTGCAATGGGCCAGCAGGGCCTCTTCAGTCAGCGCCGGGTCTTGGCGCACGACGATGATCTTGACGACCTCGCCCGACCGCTCGTCGGGCTCGCCGACGGCACCGACTTCGGCCACGCCCGGATGCAGCGCCACGGCGTCCTCGATCTGGTTCGGGAAGACCTTGAAGCCCGAGACCACGATCATGTCCTTCTTGCGGTCGGTGATCTTGAACGCGCCTTGCTCGTTCATGTAGCCCATGTCACCAGTACGCAGCCAGCCGTCGCTGGTGAACATGGCAGCGGTCTCGTCCGGACGGTTCCAGTAGCGGGCCATGACCTGCGGGCCGCGCACGCAGATCTCGCCGACCTCGCCCACCGGCATCTCACGGTCGTCATCGCCCCGTATCTCGACCTCGGTCGACGGCAGCGGCATCCCGATCGTTCCGGTCCAGTCCACGATGTCCAGTCGGTTGGAGGTCACGCCGGGCGAGGTCTCGGTCAGGCCGTAGGACTCGATCAGCGGTACACCCGTGGCCTGCTTCCAGCGCTGCGCGACGACCTGCTGCACGGCCATGCCGCCCGCATTGGCCACCTTCAAGCTGCTGGTGTCCACGTCGGCGAACGCGGGGTCGTCCAGCAGCGCCCGATATAGCGTGCTGACGCCGATCATGGCGGTGAACGGATGGCGCTTGAGCTCATGCAGGAAGGCCGGCATGTCGCGCGGGTTGGTGATCAGGATCGTGTGCGCACCGATCTTCAGGAACACCAAACTCGAGCTCAGCGCATAGACGTGATACAGCGGCAAGGGGCAGACGAACACCTCCGAGCCGTCCTTCAGACCGTGCGCGATCCAGGCCGCAAGTTGCTGCAGGTTGGCCACCATGTTGCCGTGGGTCAGCACCACGCCCTTGGCCACGCCCGTGGTGCCGCCCGTGTACTGCAGGAAAGCGATGTCGTCGTGACCCAGCGGCACGTCGTCCAGGGCGAGGGAGTGCCCGGCCCGCAGGACGGCGTTGAATTCGACCGCACCCGGAATGGACCAGGCCGGCACCATCTTCTTCACGTACTTGACGACCAGATTGGTCAGCAACTCCTTGGCCACGGGGAACATGTCGCCGACCTCGGTCGTGATCACGGTTAGCTGCAGCGCCGGGTTGCGTTCCAGCACCTGCTGCACGGTGAGGGCGAAGTTCTCCAGCACCACCACGGCCACCGCCCCGGAGTCCTTGAGCTGGTGTTCCAGTTCGGGCACCGTGTACTGCGGGTTGACGTTGACGACCACCAGACCCGCCCGCAGCACGCCGAACAACGCCACCGGGTACTGCAGCAGGTTGGGCATCATCAGCGCCACCCGGTCGCCTTTGTGCAAGCCCAGGGTCTTCTGCAGGTAGGCTGCAAAGGCGCAACTCTGGCGGTCCAATTCGTCGTAGTTAAGGCTTGCGCCCATGTTGGTGTACGAAGGCAATGTGGCGAAGCGCTGGCAACTGCGCTGCAACACGTCTTTCAGCGAAGCGAACTCATGCACGTCGATGGTCGCCGCAATGCTTTCAGGGTAGTGACTGAGCCAGATGGGTGCCATAGATGTCTCCGGAGCTGGTGTACGCTTCTACAACGGCTCCGTGCATCCGGTGGACGGGCACTTGATCAAAGCTTGACAGAGCGCAAACCGTGCGCCATTCGTGAGCCGCAACATGGCCATTCAGCCTGTCCAGCAGACCGCCGTCGGCCGGATGCACACGAAAACCGCGCGCCCTTTCCGAAAGCCATCCGATGACATCCCACCTGTCTGCCGCGCAGCGCGCCCTGCTCGAAACTGCTCTGCTGCAGCGTCACAACCAACTGGACCGCCGCCTGGTCGAGCATCACGAAGGCCTTTCGCGGGTGGCGCATGCCCGTGAGGTGCTGATGCAGGACGGCGATGACGCGCCGCAGCGCGAGAACGCCCGCGCCACCGATCTCGCCGTCACTGACATCGAGACGCAGGCACTCGGCGCTGTCAGTCTGGCTCTGCAGCGGGTGCATACGCCTGACTTCGGGGTCTGCAACGATTGCAGCCAAGGCATCCCTTTCGAGCGACTACAGATCGAACCCTGGGCCTTGCGCTGTACAGCCTGCGAGTCGGCTCGCGAAGCCCAGGCGGCAGGACGCTAGCCCGCTAGAACGCACGGTCTGAGCCAGCCTCACTTCAAACCCATCCACTTCACCAGGACCTACCCCATGACCCTGTTCCACGCCGTCGTTGCCATCGACCACCACACCGCGCAAATCCTGCAATTCACCGCAGAAGACGTGCAGGGCCAGAAGGTGAAGGCGCACAGCCGCCACACCAAGCAACACGGCAGCAGCGTGCGGACCGAACACGAATTCTTCGGCGAGGTCTGCGACGCGCTGGCCGGTATTAGCGAAGTGCTGGTCACAGGCCCTGGCACGGGCATCAGTGACTTTGAGCACTATCTGAAGAAGCACCGCCCGGAAACGGCCAAGCAGGTGGTGGCCTACGAGACCACCGACCACCCGACCGAAGCCCAGCTGGTGGCCATGGCGCGCAAATATTTCCTGAAGCACGATCGCATGTCGGGCACGCCGAAGCCGACCTGATTGCGGCTTTGCACGCCGGCCTGATCACAGGCCTGATCACAGGCCGGACCGCCGGCGCAGCCGTCTAAAGCGCCAGCCGCAACTGCCGCGTCCCGTCGGCTGTGCGCCCGCTCACCACGAAGCCCATGTCCCGCGCCAGTGCCAGCATCCGCTGGTTTTCGGCCAGCACCGTCGCCGTCAGCACTTGGGTGCCGCGGGCGCGAAGGTGGTCGGCTAGTTTGCGCAGCAGGCGTTCACCCAAGCCGCCGCCTTTCAGGTCCGATCGGATGACGATGCCGAATTCGGCCTCGATGTTGTCGGGGTCGACCACGGCCCGCGCCACGCCCAGCGTTTCACCGCTTTCGTCCAGCGCGATGAAGGCCATCTCGCGCTCGTAGTCGATCTGCGTCAGCCGCGCGAGTTCGCTGTGCTCGATGCTGCGGCGGCTGTAGAAAATGCGCATGCGGATGTCCTCAGGGTCCAGCCGTTCGAGGAACCGCCGGTGGCGTTCTTCGTCTTCGGGCCGGATCGGCCGCACCAGGACACGCTGGCCCTGCCAGTCCCAGGTTTCTTCCAATTCCGCGGGGTAAGGCCTGATCGCGAAGTGCGCCGCGCCGCCCGGCGCACTGGCGCGCACCACCACCCGCGCGTCGAGCGCGATCACGCCTTGCGCGTCGGCCAGCAGCGGGTTGATGTCGAGCTCGACCACCTCGGGCAATTCGGCCAGCAGCCGCGACACCGCGATCAGCGTTTCCAGCACCGCAGCCATGTCCACCGGCGGCACGTCGCGCCAGCCGCGCAGCAGCCGGGCAACGCGTGTGCGGTCCACCAGCGCCTGGGCCAGCGGCTGGTTCAGCGGCGGCAGGGCCAGCGCGTGGTCGGCGATCACCTCGACAGCGGTGCCGCCCTGGCCGAACAGAATGACCGGGCCGAACAGCGGGTCCAGGCTGGCGCCGACGATGAGCTCTTGCGCCAGCCTGCGCTTGACCATCGACTGCACGGTGAAGCCCTGCAGCGCGGCGCCGGGCTGTTGGGCACGCACCCGCTGCAGCATCGTGGCCACGGCAGCGCGCAATGCCGCTTCGTCGCCCAGGTCGAGCATCACGCCGCCGGCGTCGCTTTTGTGCGAGATGCCGTTGGACAGGATCTTCAGCGCCACCGGCCAGCCGATGGCCAGCGCTGCGGCCACGGCCTCGTCAGCGTCCAGGCCAGTGCAGCGCGTGGTCGCCACCGGGACACCCGCTGCGGCCAGCACGGCCTTGGCTTCGGGTTCGCTGAGCATCTCGCGGCGCTCGGCCAGCGCTTTGGCGATGACCGCCCGCGCCGGCGCCAGATCGGATGCAGCCCTGTCGGCATGCCCGGCGTCGGCCGGTGGCGCTTCCAGCAGCTGCGCCTGGTTGCGGCGCCAGGTGGCCAACATCGCAATCGCCGACACGGCCTGCTCGGGTGTGTCGTAGCAGGCCAGGCCAGCGCTCTGGAAAAGCTGCCGCGCTTCGGCCACGGCCTCGCCGCCCAGCCAGGCGCTGACCACGCGCGTGGCCTGCGGCTGCAGCAGCGGCACCAGCGCCTGGGCAATGCGGACGCTGGGCACGATGGCCGTGGGCGCGTGCGTGAACAGCAGCATGCCGGCGTCGCGGTCGGCCAGCAGGGCCTGCAGCGCGGCCAGGTAGCGCGCCTCGGGCGCGTCGCCGATGATGTCCACCGGGTTGCCGTGCGACCAGTTGGCCGGCAAGGCCGCGTCCAGCGCCTTGCGGGTGGCGCCGGACAAGGGCGCCAGTGTCAGCCCTGCAGCGGCCACGGCGTCCGCCGCCATCACGCCGGCACCGCCGCCGTTGGTGATGATGGTGACGCGGTCGGCCGCAATGCCGGTCGAGGCAGCGGACGGGCCGCCGGCCAGGCGGTCCAGCGTCAACGCGGCGTCGAACAACTCCTGCAACGTGTCCACGCGCAGCATGCCGGCGCGCCGCACGGCGGCATCGAACACCGCGTCGGAACCCGCCAGCGCGCCGGTGTGCGACGCGGCCGCCGCCTGCCCTTGCGCTGACCGGCCGGCCTTGACCAGGATCACCGGCTTGTTGCGTGCTGCCGCGCGTGCGGCCGACATGAACTTGCGCGCGTCCTTGATCGATTCGACGTACAGCAAGATGGCGCGGGTCTTGGCGTCGCTGGCCAGCCAGTCGAGCATGTCGCCGAAATCGACGTCGGCGCTTTCGCCCAGCGAGACGAAGTGCGAGAAGCCCACGCCACGCCCCCGCGCCCAGTCGAGCAGCGCGGTCACCAACGCGCCCGACTGCGAGACGAAGGCCAGTTGCCCCGGCGCCGCACCCACGTGGGCGAAGCTGGCGTTCAGCCCGATGTGCGGCGCGATCAGCCCCAGACAGTTGGGCCCCAGGATGCGCAACAGGTGCTCGCGCGCCGCGTCCAGCATGGCCTGCTTCTGCTTGGCGCTCAAGCCTGCCGTCAGCACCACGGCAGCGCGTGTGCCGCGTGCGCCCAACGCTGCAATCAAAGCGGGCACCGTGGCGGGTGGCGTACAGACCACAGCCAGTTCGGGGACGCCGGGCAAGGCAGCCACGTTGGCGTAGCAGCGTTCATCGCCCAGCTGGCCATATTTGGGGTTCACCGGCCATAAGGCACCGGCGTACCCGCCGGTGCGCAGGTTGTGCCAGACCGTGCCGCCCACGCTGCCGGGCCGCAGCGAGGCACCGAAAACGGCCACCGAGGCCGGGTCGAACAGCGAGTCAAGGTGACGGATGCTCATGTTTCGATGATGCACCGGCCGTCTGACCTTCTATCCCGTGCCTGGCTCAAACCCGAAACCGCAAACCGCCCGTGATGCCGTTGACCAGCACCGAGTCGGGGTTTGAGCCCTCTTTGGCGATTCGTTCGCGATCAGCGCGCCGGTCAGCTAACGTCCAAACCGGGCAGCCTGGCTGCTGTCATCCGGCGTCGTCGGGCCCGGTCGTGGGCTTCGGCCAGCGTTCGGGCTGGGGTCGGCTGCTCGAGCGCAAGTCAGGCGCCCGTGCGGTTGGGCCGAGATGCTACGAAACACGAGGGGCCTGGCCATCGACGCGTGCGGCTAAGGCGTTCCCATCGCCGCGCGCCAGCGCAATGCGTCGTGAATTCGAAAGCGCGTGCTCGGATATTCGAAGAAGATGAACGCTTCCAACAACGTCGGATCGGGCTTGCGGTATTCCGTCAGATTCAGGTCCGTTTCGGCTCCGCCGTGGGGCGCGTGCGCGAGGTTCAGGCCGAAGCGGTCGGCCTCGACTTCTTGGATGCGGACGATCGTGTTGGTAACCAGTATGGCCACAAAGAAAAACACCGACATGACGGCGGCGAGGAGCGGGAAGGACGGCACGTCGCTGACCCCGCGCAAACCGAAGCGGGCACCGAAGCAGGCTGGCAACTTCGTCATCGACCACTGCGTGAACAGGAACCCGGCCAGCAAGATCAGCGAGAGCGCGGCGATCATCTTGTAGACGTGGTTCATCACGTATTGGCCCAGCACGTGGCCCATCACGGCGCGTATTTCCGGCAGGCCTGAACGCCGCAGCAGGTTGTCATTCAGGCGCACCGAAGCCGACCGGTTTCGAGCTAGCTGCGCCGGGTCAGGGCGATCGTTTCAGGTGCCCGTTCGCACAAGGCACGGCGCGTGTTCACGCCGGTCAGCTCGTCGGTAGCAGCACGGATGCTCAACTGCGAACGCAGCCGGCCGTTGATCACCAGGAGTAGCGTGGTGGAAATGAAGAACGGGAGCACACCGTAGAACACGGCGAATACCGGCTGCACTGCGGTCGGCACATGCAGCATGTGGCCCAGCGGCGGGTCCGTGCCGCTAGGGCCTTTCAGCCGCCGCGTGCCGGGAAGATGCTCTTCTTCACCAGCGCGTGCACGCCCCAGTTGCCATCCACCACCTGGGTGATGCCGAAGTCAACAGCGATCGACATCAGCGAGATGGCCTCGTCTTCCGACAGGTTCTGCGTAGTCATCAGAAAGTGGCGCATTTTGTGATAAGCGTCTCGCAGCGCCTTGTCCACCGATGACTTGGCGAAGATCGAATTCTGCGCGTCCGGGCCCAGCTCGGCCAGATAGTTCGCGTAGCTAAATCCGTGCAACAGCCATTCATCCTGAGTTTCCAGCAGCGGGTACTGCAGTTCGGCCAGCGGCGTGCCCGGAAGGCTGGCCTTCTTGTGCAGAATGAACTGGAAGGTGCCGGTCAGCGAGCATTCAATGGCGGTACCGCAGAGTTCGGAGTCACCTTGCGAAGCGTGTGGATCTCCGACCGAAAACATGGCACCAGTCACGGCGACGGGGAAGTACATGGTCGCGCCTTTGCCGATTCGCCAGTTGTCGATATTGCCGCCGGTGTAGCTCGGAGGAATCGAGTTCACCAAATCGGCTTCGGCTGGCGCGACGCCTATGGTGCCGAAGTGGGGTCGCACCGGGATGCGAATATTTTTCAACACGTTTTCGTTCTTACTGATAGTACTGTGATCCACCGGTACACCAGGGTAGTCGATCGTCGGATGGACGACACCGAATGGATCGGTCTGCGGCGTCCAGCGGAAGTTGTAGACCGCTCGTGCCCAATTCCGCTCACCCGTGGCATCCACCTCGTAGATGGTCACGACTTCGCGCTTCTTCGGCTCGGTGAGCGTGTCGCCGTAATGAAAGCCCCAGTTCGCCGCCGCATTGCTACCGAAGGTCTTGCCCCTGTAGAGTGGATTTCCGCTGGGACGCGGCGCGCAGTCGATGATCCGCACCTCAAGGATATCTCCTCGCTCGGCGCCCTTGATGCGTACAGGTCCTGTGCATACATGCACCCCTTGGCCGCCGCCAGCGCCGACTTTTGCGTCCATGGGTCCGACGCCGCGGCGGTTTACGCCCTTGCGCTTGGAATCCCAGAAAAAGACACTCTCGGCACCTGGGTCGCCCTTGACCATGCGCTCGGCGTCGTCGTTGGCGTGGTGCGTCAATGTCTCAATCGTCGCAAAATCGCCAGACTCGAGCTCGACCACCGGCTTTGCCGATTTACTGAAGTAACCCCACAGCACCGTGTTGGCGTTTGCCGGGATGAAGTAGTGGCTCGCCATTGCGTTGCCAGATTTGGCACTTTGGGCAAAAGCACTGGGCGACACCGCGACCCCCGTCGTGCCAATGGCCAAGGCGCTTCCTCCGTTAACCATGGCGTCACGCAAGAATGATCGTCGCGCTTCCTTGAACTCTTCCTTGACGTCTTTCTCGGCCTCTGGCGAAACGCCGTGGGTACAAGTTGGCCCGCAGATGTGGTTGAGCATGAGATCTCCTTGTTGATATGGAGGCGGCGCGTCCGTCGCACCGGCCAAGCCACAGTCTTCAGCCGCAAGGCTCATTTCGGCTTGTCGCCTGGCGCACAAAAACTTGTCAGCATTCCGTCGATTGCGTCGATTGCGCCGATAGCGCCTGCCTGGCGAGGCGCGCATAGTATGGTCACGGGCAAGTGATCCTGACGATGGGCACACCAATGCTGTACGACCTGCGACGTTTCTCCACCGACGCGTTTCCCGACGAACTGCGCGCTGCCGCTTGGGCCGAGGTGTTGGCCAAGGCACTGATCGGTGCGACTGCGCCGCCGCATGGCGAAATGCGTTTGGACGGTTACGCATCTTCGCGTACCTCCGCGATGAATTCGGTTTTCATGACGCTTTCGTCGTCGCCACAGGTGTGGCGACCGCATCCGGGCAATGCCCAACACAACGGCCATGTGGTGTTGGTGCTGGCGCTGCTGGAAGGCCAGGCGCAGGTCAGCGAAGGCGACGAGTTGGTGACCGTGGAGGCCGGCAACGTGGTCGTGCTCGACCCGACGCGACGCTGGCGTGTCGATCTGCGCACTGCATTTCGCGCCGCAGTCGTCAAGCTCGAATCGGCCAGCTTCGTGCAGCGTCTGGTGCGTACGGGCGTTCAGGATCTGAACCTAATTTCGTCCAAATGTGGCGTCGGCGCGGTGTGCATGAACCTGATTCGTTCAATTGCCGACGAACTGGATAGCCTCGACGGACCCGACCTGCTGCCCATTGAGGCGATGTTGATGGAACTGCTGGTCAGTTGCCTTTCACATGGCCGCGAAGGCCAGGCCGAGGACTCGACTTCCGTGCAGCTCGGCCACCTGCGGCGCGTCTGCCGAACAATCGAAGCGCGACTGGGCGATGGTGAGTTGACGATCGACAAGGTCGGCGAACTGGAGGGCTTGTCGACGCGCTACCTGCACAAGCTCTTCAAGCTTGGCTCGGTGACCTTCAGCGAATACGTTAAGGAGCGCCGGTTGGAACGCTGCCGAAAGGATCTGGCAAATCCTTCGCTGGCGCACTTCACGATCGCCGAGCTGTGTTTTCGATCGGGTTTCGGCGACGCGGCCAACTTCAGCCGGGCATTCACGGCATGCTTTGGTTTATCGCCCAAAGCCTACCGAGCCAATCCGCCGCGCAACGATGGCGTGACGGTTGTGCCGCTTCAGCGCGGGCGACCCGGGGACGGGTTGGTGCGCAAATTTGGCCAGCCGTTGCCGGCTCCTCCACTTGCAAATGATGAAGTGCGGCGCGGTGAATTTCTCAAGGTGTTCGGCGACCATGCACGCTACGTCGAGGCGCATGCACTCATGCCGAAACGTGCGGTGGCGGTGGCGCCCGCTGTCACACCGGGCCACGAGATGCCGCACTATTACTACCTGCCGGTGTCCGACAAGACCGTGCACTGGGGGTATTTCAGCCGATCGATCAAGCCGGTAATCGCACTGCGTTCGGGCGACATCGTGACGATCGAAACATTGACACAACATGCATCGGACGACCGCGAGCGCATGATCGACGGCGACCCCGGCGCAGAAAGCGTCTTCCACTGGACCACTACCGAGAAGAATGTCGATCGACGCGGTGCAGGTCCAATCGACGCCAGCATTTTCGGCCGCGGTGCTGGCGAAGGTTTCGGCGTGCACATATGCACGGGACCGGTGTGGATCAAGGACGCCGAGCCTGGCGATGTACTCGAGGTGCGCATTCTCGAAATTCGAACGCGGCCGAGCTGCCATGAACAGCATCGCGGGCGTTCGTTCGGCAGCAATGCGGCGACTTGGTGGGGTTATCACTACCACGACCAGCTCACCGAACCGAAGAAACGTGAGGTGGTCACGATCTACGAAGTCGATACTGCGGCTGACGATCCGCATGCAAGAGCCATATACAACTTTCGCTGGACACCGCAAACGGATCCATTTGGTGTGCGGCACGATACTATCGACTACCCCGGTGTCGTGGTCGACCCGGCTACGATCGAGCGGCGCTACGGTGTGCTCGCAAAGGCACGCGTGCCGATCCGCCCGCACTTCGGTGTTATGGCCGTCGCGCCCAGAGAGAGTGGCGCGATCGATTCGATCCCGCCTGGTTACTTCGGCGGTAACCTCGATAACTGGCGTGCCGGCAAAGGCGCGCGGCTATTCCTGCCCGTTTCAGTAGACGGCGCATTGTTCTCGGTCGGCGACCCTCATGCATCGCAGGGCGACTCAGAGGCGTGCGGTACTGCAATCGAATGCTCATTGACTGGCGTGTTCCAGTTGGTGTTGCACAAGCGGCGCGATCTCGGCGGCGGCTTTCTTGCCGACCTGAATTACCCGTTCCTCGAGACCGAAGACTCCTGGGTACTGCAAGGGTTCACGTTTCCGAACCACCTGGCCGAGTTGGGAACGAACGCGCAGACAGAGGTATACAAGAAGTCGTCACTCGACCTCGCCATGCGCGACGCCTTTCGCAAGGCTCGGCGCTACCTCATGCAGGCGCATGGTCTGGACGAAGACGAAGCGGTGTCACTCATTTCTGT
>JBBQAI010000077.1:0-19415 GCA_038316205.1 Burkholderiales bacterium | reverse complement strand
CGCGCTGGTCGGCGCCTGAAGCGCGGGGCGGGGCCTGCGCGCAGAGTGACGAGAATCACGGCCCGAGAGCATCGAACATTACGAAAACTTCCCCGTCGCATCGCTGCTGTGCCCGCCGGCCTTGCGGCCCGTCGTCACCGCCATCTACCACTACGCCCGCACGGCCGACGACATCGCCGACGAGGGCGACGCGACGACCTCGCAGCGACTGGCCGACCTGGCCGCCTACCGCGCCGACCTGCAGGCCACGCTGAACAACCAGGCACCGTCGGCCCGCTGGGCCCGCGTCTTCGTGCCGCTGCGCGACGCCGTCGTGAAGCACCGCCTGCCCGCGGTGTTGTTGCACCACCTGCTGGACGCCTTTGAGCAGGACGTGCGCAACCCGCCCTACCCGGACCGCACCAGCCTGCTGGCCTATTGCAGCCGATCGGCCGACCCGGTGGGCAGGCTGCTGCTGCACCTTTACGGCATTGCCGACGCGCCGTCACTGCAGCGCTCGGACGCCATCTGCAGCGCGCTGCAGCTGATCAACTTCTGGCAAGACCTCAGCGTCGATGGGCCCCGCCACCGGCACTACGTGCCCGAACAGGACCTGCTGCGGCACGGTTTGCCGCTGCAAGCTCTGGTGACCTGCGACGACAGCCCGCCAGCGCGGCAGCTGGTGCGCGACCTGTGTGACTGGGCCGAGGCCCTGATGCGCCGAGGCGCGCCGCTGGCGCTGGCCGTGCCCGGCCGCGCCGGATGGGAATTGCGCCTGGTGGTGCAAGGCGGGCTTCGGATACTGGAGAAAATCCGCCAGATGGACCACGCTGCCTTGAAACACCGCCCTGCCCTGAGCCGCCGCGACGCACCGCTGTTGCTGTGGCGCGCCCTGCGCATGCGGGGGGCTGTTTGATGACGCCCCAGCAGTACGTGCAGGACAAGGCCGCGAAAAGCGGCTCGTCGTTCTATTACGCCTTCCTCTTCCTGCCACCGCCGCGCCGCGCCGCCATCACCGCCTTTTACGCCTTCTGCCGGGAGGTCGACGACGTGGTTGATGAGGTCAGCGACCCCGCGCTGGCTGCCACCAAACTGCATTGGTGGCGCCAGGAGGTGGCGCAGGCCTACGCGGGCCAGCCCAGCCACCCGGTGATGCAAGCGCTGATGCCGCTGGCGGCCGACTACGGCATCACAGCGGCCCACTTGCAGGCCGTGATCGAAGGCTGCCAGACCGACCTTGACCAGACCCGCTTCCTGGACTACCCCGCGCTGCAGCGTTACTGCCATCTGGTGGCCGGCGTGGTTGGCGAAGTCGCTGCCAACATCTTTGGCCGCAGCGAGGCCGCCACGGTGCAGTACGCCCACCAGTTGGGTCTGGCGATGCAGCTGACCAACATCATCCGCGACGTGGGTGATGACGCGCGGCGGGGGCGCATCTACCTGCCGGTGAACGAGCTGCAGCAGTTTGACGTGAAGGCGCACGAACTTCTCAAGCGCGATGCACCCTGGGGCTACAGCGAGCGCTTCACCGCGCTGATGCAGTTCCAGGCTGCGCGCGCGCATGCCGCCTACGACAGCGCTCTGGCCCTGCTGCCCGAGGCCGACCGGCACGCGCAAAAGCCGGGGCTGATGATGGCCAACATCTACCGCACGCTGCTGCGCGAGATCGAGTCGCAAGGCTTCCAGGTGCTGCACCAGCGCACCTCGCTGACGCCGTTGCGCAAGCTGTGGATCGCCACGCTTACGCACCTGCGTGGTCGCTGAAACCGACGCATGACGGGCGCCGCATGAAGCTGGTTGTCGTCGGCGGCGGCTGGGCCGGGCTGGCTGCGGCGGTACGGGGCGTGCAGGCCGGGCACGCGGTGACGCTGATCGAGATGTCCGGGCAGTTGGGCGGCCGTGCGCGGGGGGTCGATGTCGACGGGCTGGCGCTGGACAACGGTCAGCACATTCTCATCGGCGCGTACCGGCGCACCCTCGACCTGATGCGCACCGTGGGCGTCGACGAGGCGGCAGCTTTCGTCCGCCAGCCGCTCGAATTGCGCTACCCAGACGGACGCGGTTTGCGCCTGCCATGCGGGCCGGCGTGGCTTGGGTTCGGGTTGGCCGTTGCAATGTGCCAGGGGTGGACCTGGCGCGACCGCGCAGCGCTGATACGGACCGCTGCAGGGTGGGCGCTGGCCCGTTTTCGCTGCGCGCCCACGCTGACGGTTGCAGCCTTGTGCAAGGGCCTGCCACCGGCGGTGCGCGAATTGCTGATCGACCCGTTGTGCGTGGCTGCGCTGAACACGCCGGCGGCCGATGCCAGCGCCAGCGTGATGCTGCGCGTGCTGCGTGACGCCTTGTTCGGCGGCAAGGGTTCGGCCGACCTGCTGCTGCCCCGGCGCTCGTTGCGGGCGCTGCTGCCCGAGCCGGCGCACGCCTGGCTGCAGGCTGCGGGCGCGCGGGTGGAGCTGGGACGCCGCGTCCAAGGGATCAGCTTGACGGCGGCAGGCTGGGAAGTCGATGGCGAGGCCTGCGACCGCGTCATCCTGGCTTGCACAGCCAGCGAGGCAGCGCGCTTGACGCGGGACGTGGCGCCGACCTGGGCTGAGCAGGCCAGCGCGTTGCGCTACGAGCCCATCGTCACGGTGTATCTGCGCTGCACCGGCGCACGGCTGCCGACGTCGATGACCGCCTTGGTGGAAGGCCCGCAAGCTCCGGCGCAGTTCGCTTTCGACCACGGTGTTCTGGGTGCGACGGCCGGGCTCTTCGCGTTTGTCGTCAGCGGCGCGCGGCGCTGGGTCGATGCCGGGCTGGACGCCACCGGGCAAGCCGTGCTGCAGCAGGCCGTGACCGACTTCCCACCCGGCACCTGGCCATCACCGCCCACGCTGTTGAAGGTGATGGCCGAAAAGCGCGCCACCTTTCGCTGCACGCCGGGCCTGGTGCGGCCTGCGCCGCGCATCGCATCGGGTCTGGTCGCTGCCGGCGACTACACCGAAGGGCCCTACCCAGCCACGCTGGAAGGCGCGGTGCAGGCCGGCGAAAACGCCTTGCGCCATTTGGGCTGACCGACGCTGCGCAGCGCTTTTCAGCGACGGATTTCAGCGTTTCGATTCAGCGTTTCGATTCAGCGACTCGATTCAGCGACCCGCAAACGGCGCCGCCAGCGGCTCGCCGACGAACAGACTTTGCTGCGGCCAAGCCACGCTTTTCCAGTAAGCCTCGATGGCCGTAGCGCCCTGCAGGTAATGGCCCAGTAGTACCTGGGGGTGCGGGAATTTCTGAAGGTGGTTGCAAGGCTCGCTGACCGTGCCGTGGCTGGCAGTGGCGCCGGCGTCCAGCCACGCCAGCGCCGTGCTCTGGCCGTGGCTGCCGAAGAGGTCGCCGCCGTTGGAGGTGAGGTGGTCGCCCAGGCCGCCAGGTACCCAGTCCATCGCCGGGTCCAACTGCACGCGCACGCTGCCGGTGATGACCATCAGCACGTGCTTGGCTGTCGCCAGCTCAGCGGCCGGCGCGATGCGGATGTCGACGCGCGGCCCAGGCAGAAAACCCGGCGGCGGATACAGCACCGTGCGCACCCGACGGGCCGCGTCGTCGGTGGTCAGGAACATCGCGGTCACCGGCGGCCGGCCGCGCCGCACCAGGGCACCGTCGGCCGCCACGCCGCGGTCGATCAAGGCCTTGCCCTGGGCCACGTTGCGCGCGGCCAGCAGCATTGAAGGCCGCCAGCCCAGATCGGTGTAGGGCCGGGTCGATGCCGAATTGAAGTAGCGCGAAGGCCGCGACGCATTGCAGCTGTTCTTGCACAACTCGCTGTCCAGGCCCAGCGCCAGCGCGCCGGTGATCGAATTGCATTCAACCGCGTAGGGCTCGGACCAGGCCAGCGCCAAAGCCTGGATGTTGCGGCCGAAGCGTTGGTCGATGGCGGCACGCAGGCGGTCCAGTTCCTCGCGCGTAATGGACGCGCGCACCGGAACTTCCAGTCGCAACACCTGTTCGGGCGCCAAGCCGCGCGCGGTGATGTAGTGCTCGCCGATCCGCACCGACAGCGGGTCGGCGGTGTTGATGACCAGGCCGATGTCGGCGGCGTGCAGGCGGCCCGTCAAACGCGGAAAGGCGATGGCAGAACTTGATGCGGCGCGGACGGGCACCCGGGCAGACGCAGCCAGGGCCGCAGAAGCCGGCGAAGTTGAGGCCGCCAATGGGGCGGTCGCTGCCGACGAAGCCGGGGCGTCCTGCGCCGCGACCGCACCGGTCAGCAAAAGGCCGGCAAGGACCACAACAGCACCTCGTGCGCCATGCCGCAAGTTTCGGTATGCAGTCAGCCATTCCGCGATGCAAAATCGAGTCATGCCCAAGCATCTCAAAACGCCATGACCAGCAAGGCCCAGCAAACGCCCACCATCCAGGTGCTGGAACGTACGTTCGCGCTGCTCGAAACCTTGGCCGCGCAGCCGGAATCGGTCTCGTTGAAGGACATCAGCGAAAGAACCGGCCTGCACCCGTCCACCGCGCACCGCATCCTCAACGACCTGACCATCGGCCGCTTTGTCGACCGGCCGCAGGCCGGCAGCTACCGGCTGGGCATGCGATTGCTGGAACTGGGCAATCTGGTGAAGGCGCGGCTCGACGTGCGCGACGCGGCTCTGGCACCCATGCGTGAGCTGCACAAGGTGACGCACCAGCCGGTGAATTTGTCGATGCGCCAGGGCGACGAGATCGTCTACATCGAACGCACGTACAGCGAACGGTCTGGCATGCAAGTGGTGCGCGCCATCGGCGGCCGCGCGCCGCTGCACCTGACGTCCGTGGGCAAACTCTTCCTGGCGCATGACGATCCGGCGCGCGTGCGGGCCTATGCCACGCGCACGGGGCTGACAGGCCACACCCGCAACAGCATCACCGACGTGACCCGCCTGGAACGCGAGTTGGCCACGGTGCGCGCCACGGGCAATGCGCGTGACGACGAGGAACTGGAACTGGGTGTGCGCTGCATGGCGTGCGGCATTTACGACGACCAGGGCAAATTGCTGGCGGGACTGTCGGTTTCAGCGCCCGCCGACCGACTGGAAGAGTCGTGGCTGGAGCGCGTGAAGAGCACCGCCGCGCAGATCTCGGCGGCGCTGGGTTATCGCGGCTGAAGCGTGTTCAGCGCTGCGCTGGGTTGCAGCGCCAGCCACTTGCGGATGCGCTCGGCGTCGCCAACGCGCGAATACTTGCCGGCGGAATCCAGCAGCACCATGATCAGGCTGCGGCCTGCCATCTGCGCCTGCATCACCAGACAGCGGCCAGCCGCCGAGATATAGCCGGTTTTCTGCAAGCCGATTTCCCACTCCGGGTTGCGAACAAGGCCGTTGGTCGTGCGGAACTGCACCTGGCGGTGACCGACGGGCACGACGGCTTCAATGGATGTGGACAGTTCGCGGATGATGGGGTGCAAGAAAGCGGCACGCACCAAGCGGCTGAGGTCTTGCGCGCTGGACTGGTTGCTGCTGGACAAGCCGGTAGGCTCGACGTAGCGCGTGTCCTGCATGCCCAGGTCGTGCGCCTTGGCGTTCATCGCCTCCACGAAGGGCTCGATGCCGCCCGGGTAGCTGCGGCCCAGCACGTGGGCGGCGCGGTTTTCCGAGGCCATCAGAGCCAGATGCAGCATCTCGCCGCGCGTCAGGCGCGTGCCCAGCGCGAGACGCGAACTGCTGCCTGCCGTCGCGGTCAGGTCTTCTTGCGTCACGGTCAGCGGTTCGTCCAGCGACAAGCCTTTTTCGGTAACGACCAGGGCCGTCATGAGCTTGGTGATCGAGGCAATGGGCAGCACGGCCTGCGAGTTCTTGTTCAGCAGGATCTCGTTGGTGTCCTGGTCGATGACAAATGCAACGCTTGACTTCAAGTCGAGCGCGGCCGAGGTTTTCTGCAGACCGGACGCATGGCCGAAAGAATTGCTGGCCGGTTCGGCACGCAGCAGCACACGCTTGCTTGTGCGCTGCACCAAGCGGGCGCGCTTGACGCTTTTGGCAACAACGGGTTTGGCGTGGCTGCCGGGCTTGGCGGCCTTGTTGGCCTTCGCATACGGCTTTTGCTGCGCGGTGGCGGCGTGGCTGGCCGCGACCGGCAGCAATGCCATCAGCAGCGCGGTGGCAAAGGCCAGCAGCCCCTTCGTTCCAGTCAGATTCATTTTGAACATCAGGTTCCCAGCACAAGCCCGGTCTGAAGTGTAGGCCAAGTCAAAAAAGCACGCAAGATCAAGCGCTTGCGTGTTTCTTCTAAAGTATCACAGAGAAACTGCTCAAGAACGCGCCTGCGTGGTCCCATCAGCCCTGCGCAGCGACCCGGTCGGCGTTGCTGTGCAGCTTGTTCAAGGCCGACAAATAGGCCTTGGCTGACGCCACGACGATGTCCGGATCGGCCCCCACGCCATTCACCACCCGGCCACCGTGCTGCAGCCGAACCGTGACCTCGCCTTGCGATTCTGTGCTGCCCGAAGTGATGGCATTGACCGAATACAGCATCATTTCGGCGCCACTCTTCAGCTTGGACTCGATGGCCTTCAGGCTGGCATCGACAGGTCCGTTGCCATCGCTGTCGGCATGCAACTCGACGGCTCCGGCGGTGAAGGAGACCGTGGCGTGCGGCCGCTCGCCCATCTCGGAGTGCTGTGAAAGCGACAGCAGGCGGTAGTGCTCAATGGCGGGCGTGACGCTCTCATCGCTGACCAGGGCGATGATGTCCTCGTCGAAGATCTCGCTCTTGCGGTCAGCCAGGTCTTTGAAGCGCGCGAAAGCTGCGTTGATCTCGCCTTCGCTGTCCATCTGGATGCCCAGTTCCTGCAAGCGCTGCTTGAAGGCGTTGCGGCCCGACAGCTTGCCCAGCACGATCTTGTTGGCGGCCCAGCCCACGTCTTCGGCGCGCATGATTTCGTAAGTGTCGCGCGCCTTGAGCACGCCGTCCTGGTGGATGCCGCTGGCGTGCGCAAACGCATTCGCGCCAACCACCGCCTTGTTCGGTTGCACGACGAAACCCGTGGTCTGGCTGACCATGCGCGAGGCCGGCACGATCTGCGTGGTGTCGATGCCCAGGTCGAGCTTGAAGTAGTCGCGCCGCGTGCGCACGGCCATCACGACCTCTTCCAGCGAGCAGTTGCCAGCGCGCTCACCCAGACCGTTGATGGTGCATTCCACTTGCCGCGCGCCACCGATCATCACGCCGGCCAGCGAATTGGCCACCGCCATGCCCAGGTCGTTGTGGCAGTGCACGCTCCACACCGCCTTGTCGCTGTTGGGCACTCGTTCGCGCAGTTCCCGGATGAAGGCGCCGTACAGCTCCGGGATGGCATATCCCACGGTGTCCGGGATGTTGACGGTAGTGGCACCTTCGTTGATCACGGTCTCGATCACGCGGCACAGAAAGTCCATGTCCGAGCGGTAGCCGTCTTCGGGCGAGAACTCGACA
The DNA here is from genome assembly GCA_038316205.1 of Burkholderiales bacterium. Classification (GTDB taxonomy): domain Bacteria; phylum Pseudomonadota; class Gammaproteobacteria; order Burkholderiales; family Burkholderiaceae_C; genus Rubrivivax. The sequence continues at coordinate 12,005 of JBBQAI010000077.1, read as the reverse complement.
TCGCCGCACAAGTTGCGCGCGAAACGCACCGACTGCTTGGCCTGTTCCAGCACCTGGTCGGGCGTCATGCGCAGCTTCTTCTCCATGTGCAGCGCCGAGGTCGCGATGAAGGTGTGGATGCGCGCTTGTGCAGCACCTTTCAGCGCTTCGGCAGCGCGTGCGATGTCACGGTCGTTGGCGCGTGCCAGCGAGCACACGGTGACGTCGCGGATGGTGTCGGCGATGGCCCGAACGGCCTCGAAATCACCGTTGCTGGACGCCGCGAAGCCGGCCTCGATCACGTCGACGTGCAGGCGCTCCAGCTGCCGCGCGATGCGCAGTTTTTCTTCGCGCGTCATCGAGGCACCGGGCGACTGTTCGCCGTCACGCAAGGTGGTGTCGAAGATGATGAGCTTGTCTGTCATGGTGGATCGCCTTTTGCGTTTTGCGTTGAGAGACTGGTCGCACGCAGCGCTGAAAGTCCAACGGCCCGCTGCTGTGCGCTGGCGGGCCGTTGATCGGGGAATTCGGTAAGGTCAGGAAATGATCAGCGCGCCCGCAGTGCTCCTGGCAGGCTTAGCGCGAACAATGGGCTGGTCGTCTTCATCAGATGAATGTAGCACAGGGACAGAGCAACTCCATTCACGGGTGAAGGCCCTTCTCGTCCGGATCGTCGGTGGAGATGGCGATCACGCTGGTCGGCTTGCCCTTCAACTTGCGCCAGGCGTAGACGCCATAGCCTGACAAGCCGTACGCGCAAAACACCGCGAACAAGGCGATGGGCGGGTGCAGGCTGATCAGCGCGATGCCCAGCGCAATCGCCACGATCACCACGAAAGGCACGGTGCGTTTACCGCCGACGACCTTGAAACTGTAGAAAGGCGCGTTGGTGACCATCGACAAGCCGGCGTAAAGCGTCACGCCGAAAGCCGTCCAGGATAGCCACCCGATCTTGGCCACCCCGCGAAAGCCCGCGTCGTCCATCACGTAGACCAAGCCCATGACCAACGCAGCCGCAGCCGGGCTCGGCAAGCCTTGGAAAAAGCGCTTGTCGACGACGCCTATATTGGTGTTGAAGCGCGCCAGGCGCAGCGCCGCAGCCGAGATGTAGACAAAGGCCGCTATCCAGCCAACCTTGCCCAGATCCTTCAGCGCCCACTCCAGCACGATGAGGGCCGGTGCGGCGCCAAAGTTGACCATGTCGCACAGGCTATCCATCTGCTCGCCGAAGGCGCTTTGCGAGTTGGTCATGCGTGCCACGCGGCCGTCCAGGCTGTCCAGAATGGCAGCGCAGAAGATGCCGATGGCGGCCACATCGAAGCGGCCGTTCATGGCCATCACGATGGCGTAGAAGCCTGAAAAAAGCGCCGCCAGCGTGATCGCATTGGGCAGTACGTAAATGCCCCTGCGACGCGGCCGGGGCGCTTCTGTCGGTTCGGCATCGTCGGCCACGGCCGTCCTCAGATCATCATTCATGACCGCGAGGATAGCCGCTGCAGGTCGCCGTCAAGGCCGTCAGTTGCGGCTGCGGTCAACCAGCTTGTTGGCCTTGATCCAGGGCATCATCGCCCGCAGCTTCTCGCCCACCACCTCGATCGAATGCTCCGAAGTCAGCCTGCGGCGCGACGTCAGCGTCGGTGCCCCGGCCTTGTTTTCCAGGATGAAGCTCTTGGCGTATTCGCCGGTCTGGATGTCGGTCAGGATCTGCTTCATGGCCTTTTTGGTCTCGCTGGTCACGACGCGCGGACCCGACACGTACTCGCCATATTCAGCGTTGTTGCTGATCGAGTAATTCATGTTCGCGATACCGCCTTCGTAGATCAAGTCGACGATCAGCTTCAGCTCATGCAAACACTCGAAGTAGGCCATCTCCGGCGCGTAGCCGGCTTCCACCAGCGTCTCGTAACCGGCCTTGATCAGCTCGACGGTGCCACCGCACAACACGGCTTGCTCGCCGAACAAGTCGGTCTCGGTTTCTTCGCGGAAGTTGGTCTCGATGATGCCGGCCTTGCCGCCGCCGTTGGCCGCCGCATAGCTCAGCGCCAGATCACGCGCCTTGCCGCTCTTGTCGGCGTGCACGGCGATCAGGTGGGGCACGCCGCCACCTTGGCTGTAGGTGTTGCGCACGGTGTGACCCGGGGCCTTGGGCGCGACCATCCAGACGTCCAGATCGGCACGCGGCACAACCTGGCCGTAATGCACATTGAAGCCGTGCGCGAAGGCGAGCGAAGCGCCCTGCCGGATGTTCGGCTCGACGTCGTTCTTGTAGACCTCGCCGATCTGCTCGTCGGGCAGCAGGATCATGACCACGTCGGCCTGCTTCACCGCTTCGGCCACTTCAGCGACCTTGAGGCCCGCCTTCTCGACCTTGTTCCAGCTGGCACCGTTGCGACGCAGGCCGACAGTGACCTTGACGCCGCTGTCGTTCAGGTTCTGCGCGTGGGCGTGGCCTTGAGAGCCATAGCCGATGATGGTGACGTTCTTGCCCTTGATGAGGCTGAGGTCGGCGTCTTTGTCGTAATAGACCTTCATGGTTCTCTCCGTGAAAAATGGGGGTTCAAACGCGCAGGATGCGCTCGCCGCGCCCGATGCCACTGGCACCGGTACGCACGGTTTCCAGGATCGCAGCCCGGTCGATGGCGACCAGAAAAGCGTCGAGCTTGCTGCTGTCGCCGGTCAGCTCGATGGTGTAGGTCTTCTCGGTGACGTCGATGATGCGGCCGCGAAAGATGTCGGCCATCCGCTTCATCTCGTCGCGCTCTTTGCCCACCGCGCGCACCTTGATCAGCATCAGCTCGCGCTCGGTGAAGCTGCCTTCGGTCAGGTCGACCACCTTCACCACCTCGATCAACCGGTTCAGGTGCTTGGTGATTTGCTCGATGACCTCGTCGCTGCCGGTGGTGACGATGGTCATGCGCGACAGCGAAGGGTCTTCGGTGGGCGCCACCGTCAGGCTCTCGATGTTGTAGCCGCGGGCGGCGAACAAGGCCACCACGCGGGCCAGGGCGCCGGCCTCGTTTTCGAGTAGCACGGCAATGATGTGTTTCATGTCTCTCGTCCTGCGCGCTCTTCAAGCCGGGGGCGGTAACCCACGGCCCTTGGCCACGCTGTTCGATGTTGAAGAAGGAAGAGCCTTGTCGAGGCTGATTGCGGGATCTGCCGAAGGCTTGACCGCGCGGTAACGCGGGCCAGCCGTCGCGGCTTCACACTCTCACAGGTCCTCGGAGCCCAGCAGCATTTCGGAGATGCCCTTGCCCGCCTTGACCATGGGCCAGACGTTCTCGGTCGGGTCGGTGCGGATGTCGAGGAAGACGGTGCGGTCCTTCAAGCGGATCGCTTCCCTCAATGCGCCTTCCACGTCACCCGGCTTTTCCACCAGGATGCCGACGTGCCCATAGGCCTCGGCCAGCTTGACGAAGTTGGGCAGCGCGTCCATGTAGCTGTGCGAGTAGCGGCCGCCGTAGTCCAGCTCTTGCCACTGGCGCACCATGCCCAGGTAGCGGTTGTTCAGCGACACGATCTTCACCGGCGTGCGGTACTGCAGGCAGGTGGACAGTTCCTGGATGCACATCTGTATCGAGCCTTCGCCTGTGACACAGAAAACATCTGCATCGGGCTTTGCCAGCTTGATGCCCATGGCATAGGGCAAGCCCACGCCCATGGTCCCCAGACCGCCGCTGTTGATCCAGCGTCGCGGCTGCTCGAAGCGGTAGAACTGTGCGGCCCACATCTGGTGCTGGCCGACGTCAGACGTGATGTAGGCGTCGCTGTCCTTGGTCAGCTCCCAGAGCTTTTCCACCACGGCCTGCGGCTTGATCACGTCGCGGCTGGTCTTGTAGGCCAGGCAGTCGCGCTTGCGCCATTCGCCAATCTGGTTCCACCAGGCCGACAAGGACGCCGGATCGGGCCTTGCTTGCGCTTCCTTGATCTGCGCGATCAGCTCGATCAGCACTTCCTTGACGTCGCCAACGATGGGGATGTCGACCTTGACGCGCTTGGAGATCGACGAAGGGTCGATATCGACGTGGATGATCTTGCGTTCAACCGAAGCGAAATGCTTGGGGTTGCCGATCACGCGGTCGTCAAAGCGCGCGCCCACAGCCAACAGCACGTCGCAGCTCTGCATCGTCATGTTGGCTTCGTAGGTGCCGTGCATGCCCAGCATGCCCAGGAACTTGGGCTCACTGGCCGCGATGGCGCCCAGCCCCATCAGCGTGCTGGTGCAGGGAAAGCCGACCAGAGCGATCAACTGTCGCAGTTCCTGCGAGGCATTGCCCAAAATCACGCCACCGCCGGTGTAGATGTACGGGCGGCGCGCCTGGAGCAGCAACTGCACAGCCTTGCGGATCTGCCCGCCGTGGCCCTTCTTCACCGGGTTGTAAGAGCGCATCTCCACCGTTTCCGGATAGTGAAAGGGCGCGATTTGCTGCGACACATCTTTTGGCACGTCCACTACTACCGGGCCAGGGCGGCCGGTGCGTGCGATGTGGAAGGCCTTCTTCATCGTCATGGCCAGGTCACGCGCATCCTTGACCAGAAAGTTGTGCTTGACGATGGGCCGCGTGATGCCGACGGTGTCGCATTCCTGGAAAGCGTCCAGGCCGATGGCCGGCGTCGGGACCTGGCCAGTGATGATGACCATCGGGATCGAGTCCATGTAGGCCGTCGCGATGCCGGTGACCGCGTTGGTCACACCAGGGCCGGATGTGACCAGGGCCACGCCAACGTCGCCCGTGGCGCGGGCGTAGCCGTCGGCGGCGTGGACCGCCGCCTGCTCGTGCCGCACCAGCACGTGCTGAATGGTCTGCTGCTTGTACAGCGCGTCGTAGATGTACAGCACCGCGCCACCGGGGTAGCCCCAAAGAAATTTGACCCCTTCGGCCTGCAGGCAGCGAACGAGGATCTCCGAACCGTTGGGGTCAGCGGCGGGTGCGGGTGAGGGGGAATTGGAAGTCGACTGTGCCAGGGCGGCACGCTTCACTTCGGCGGCAGAAATTTCCATGAAGAACCTTTGCGAATTTCTCTAACGAAAATCCATCGGTGCACCTCCTGCGCGCCCTTGTGAGGCGGATTCGGTACCTGCGCTGTGAAAACGACACCAGCCAGATCGGCCGGTTGGGCCTTGAAGCCCACGGGAACGTTGTGCGAAGCCCCTGATTATGCACGGCCGCCCAACCACGGCCCGAGTCGAGCGCGCTCGTTACAGGTGCGATGACATAATCCAGCGCGCCCGAGCCGGGCGCATCCCGTCTCGTCACGAGTTGGCCACCGACAAAGAACTCTCCGACTTTCTCAAAAGCGTCGAGAAACGTGCCTTCAAGCGCACGGTCTACGCAGTGCGCGGCGACGACGCGGCGCTGGACATCGTGCAAGACGCGATGATCCGCTTGGCTGAAAAGTACGCTGACCGCCCCGCTGCCGAGTTGCCGCTGGTGTTTCAGCGCATCCTGTCGAATGCCACGATGGACTGGTTCCGTCGTGAGAAAGTTCGCGGCGCGGTGATGCAGAACCTGTCCGACTTCGATTCGGGCAGCGAGGATGGTGAATTCGACCTGCTCGAGACTCTGCACGCACTTGAGGATACGCTCGGCACCGAAAGCGCATCGGACGCCGTTTCACGGTCACAGATCCTGCGTGTTATCGATGGTGAAGTCGGCGAGTTGCCCGCACGTCAACGGGAAGCCTTCCTGCTTCGTTACTGGGAGGAGTTTGACGTGGCCGAAACGGCGGCGGTGATGGGTTGCTCCGAGGGCAGCGTGAAAACGCATTGCTCCAGAGCCGTCCACGCGCTGGCCAAGGCCCTTCGCGCCAAGGGAATCACGCCATGAACATGCAAAGCCATCACCAAGACGATCACCTGATTGAGTCGCGCTTGGCCGCCCGCTTGGCAGGGGGGCTGACCGCCACTTTTGACAGCCTGCCGCACGATGTGTCTGAACGACTGCGCTTCGCGCGAGAGCAGGCACTCGCGAAAGCGCGTCAAGTCCGACGCATGGCGCCTGCAGGTGTCACCGTGATGGGCGTCACTGTCCGTGGTGCGGCGGTGCTGGGCAGCTTCGTGCCTTGGTGGCAACGCGCTGCTTCGGTCTTGCCGCTGATCATGCTGGCCGCAGGCTTGCTTGTCATCGACCGCTGGGCCGTTCGCGAACAGGTGGTCGCGGCCGCCGACTTCGATGCCCAATTGCTGGCCGACGACCTGCCCCCTGCCGCCTATAGTGACCCCGGTTTCGCTGAGTTCATTCGCTCAACGCCACAACCGTGACGGTCATACGCCCGATTCGAACTGCCGTCGCCTGCCTGGGCGCAGTGCTCATCGCATCGGCGGCTGTTGCGGCTGCCGACAAGGGAGTGGCTTGGTCTTCGTTGACGCCACAGCAGCAGCAGGCGCTGGCGCCACTGCAGCGTGACTGGACTGCGCTTGACGCCAACCGCCGCCAGAAATGGATGGAGGTCGCAGGCCACTTCCCCAATATGCCTGTCGACGAGCGCCAGCGGGTCCAGGAACGCATGGCCGAATGGGCCCGCCTGACGCCAGCCGAGCGCACTCAGGCGCGCCTGCAATTCCAGGAAGTCCGGCAACTGCCGGCGCAGGAACGCAGCGCCAAGTGGCAGGCCTACCAGGCGCTGCCCGAAGCGGAAAAAAAATCACTGGCGCAGCGCGCCAAGCCGCCGGTCAAAGCGGCATCGGCTGCTGACGCGCCGGCTAAACCGCGCGATACATTCGCGGCGTCGCGCGCTGCGCCCAGTCCAGCGTCGGGCGCCCTGGGTCGCGCGACCGCGCCCATCGTGGTTCAAGCCCGCCCCGGTGCAACGACGACGACCATGTCCACCCGCGCCAGCGTGCCGGCACACCGCCAGCCGGGCGCGCCCAAGATCGCCGCTACGGCTAACTACGTCGATCCGGCCACGTTGCTGCCCCGTCGCAGCGCTCACGGGTCTTCGCCCGCAGCCAGCGGCCCGGACACCGCCGACCAGCCGTGACGCCTGCTGAGGCGCCGGTGACACTGGCGACGCCGGTTACACCCACCCTGTTGCGCCGACTGGCCTGCTTCGTCTACGAAGGCGTGTTGCTCTTCGGCGTGGTGATGGTGGCGGGCTTCGCCTATTCCACCTTGACCCAGCAGCGCCACGCGCTGAGCGGCATCGCCGGCATGCAGGCCGTCGTCTTCGTCGTGCTGGGCGTCTACTTCGCCGGATTCTGGTCGCGCACTGGACAGACCCTGGCCATGCAAACCTGGCAGATCCGCCTGGTTGGCGCATCGGGTGAGCGCGTCCCGCTGCTGCGTGCCGTCGCGCGCTACCTGCTTTCATGGCTGTGGTTCCTGCCGGCCTTGCTGAGTCTTTACCTGTCCGGCCTGAAGGGCGGCGGCCCTGCCTTCGCCGCGTTGACGGCGGGTGTCGTTGCCTACGCCGCGCTGGCCTGGCTGAGGCCGGATCGGCAATACTGGCACGACGCCATCTGCCGCACCCGCTTGGTGATGGCGCAACCCCGTGTCCGTACCTGAGTCTCTTGAGTCATGGCCCCACAAATATCCGCCCTTCAAAAACCCGTCAGTGTTTGCGTTTACTGCGGCTCGCGCCACGGCAACAAGTCCGCCTACACCGCAGCCGCCCGCGCGCTCGGCACCGCCATAGGCTCACGCGGCTGGCAGTTGGTTTACGGCGGCGGCAAGGTCGGCCTGATGGGCGAAGTGGCCGATGCCACGATGGCAGCCGGCGGTCGCGTCGTCGGCGTTATTCCCGAGTCGTTGAAGCGGCTCGAAGTCGAACACCAGGGGCTGGACGAATTGCACGTGGTGCCTACCATGCACTTGCGCAAGCAGATGATGGCCGAGCGCGCTGACGCCTTCATCGCCCTGCCCGGCGGCATCGGCACCTTGGAAGAGTTGTATGAGGTCTGGACCTGGCGGCAGCTGGGCTACCACAGCAGCCCCATCGGCCTGTTGAACACGGCGGGCTACTACGACGACCTGATGCGATTCATGCGCCTTTCGGTGGACGAAGGCTTTTTGTCAGCCGAACAGCTGGCTGCTGTCCAGGTCGGCACCGATGCCGAAGCTTTGCTCGTCAGCCTGATGGGGCAAGCCGGATCACCGGCACCGGGCGCAGCGAGCGATCTTTCGCGCGTTTGAGTCGACGGCGGCTCAGACCGCCGCTTCGTTGGTTTCGCCGGTGCGGATGCGCACCACTTGCTCTACGGACGTGACGAAGATCTTCCCGTCGCCGATCTTGCCGGTCTTTGCGGCCTTGACGATGGCCTCGATGCAGCGCTCGACGTCTGCATCTTTGACCACCACCTCGACCTTGACCTTGGGCAGGAAGTCAACCACATACTCCGCGCCGCGGTAGAGCTCGGTGTGACCCTTCTGGCGGCCGAAGCCCTTGACCTCGGTGACCGTCAGGCCAGAAACGCCGACATCACCCAGCGCCTCGCGCACTTCTTCCAGCTTGAACGGTTTGATGATGGCGGTGATCTGCTTCATGACGGGCTCCGGAAATCGTTGGCAACTGTGGGCAATTTAAGCACGGAACCCCGAGGTGATGGGGTAGCGCCAGTCGCGGCCGAAGGCGCGGTGGGTGATGCGGATACCCACCGGCGACTGACGCCGCTTGTACTCATTGAGCTTGATCAGGCGCGTCACGCGCTCGACATCGGCGCGGCTGTAACCAGCCGCCACGATCTCTTCGATGCCCTCGTCTTCTTCCATGTAGCGCGCCAGGATGCCGTCCAGCACCTCGTAGGGCGGCAGGCTGTCCTGGTCGGTCTGGTCAGGCCGCAATTCGGCCGACGGCGGCCGCGTGATGATGCGTTCGGGGATGACCGGACCGATGATCCCGTCGGCGCGCACGGTGGGCTGACGGTTGCGCCATTCGGCCAGGCGGTAGACCAGCGTCTTGGCCACATCCTTGATGACCGCAAAACCGCCCGCCATGTCGCCGTAAAGCGTGCAATAGCCGGTGGCCATTTCGCTCTTGTTGCCGGTGGTCAACACGATGGCACCGAGCTTGTTGGACAGGGCCATCAGCAGCGTGCCGCGGATGCGCGCCTGCAGGTTCTCTTCGGTGGCGTCATCGGCGCGTCCGACGAAATGCGGCGCCAGGCTGGTGCGGAAAGCGTCAAACATCGGCGCAATGGCGATCTCGTCGTAACGCACGCCCAGCCGCGCCGCCATGTCGCGCGCGTCCAGCCAGGAGATGTCGGCCGTGTAGGGCGACGGCATCATCACCGCGCGCACTTGGTCGGCACCCAGCGCATCGACGGCCACGGCCAGCACCAGCGCCGAATCGATGCCGCCGGACAAACCGATCAGCGCACCTGGAAAGCCGTTCTTGCCCAGGTAGTCGCGCACGCCGGTTACCAGCGCCGACCAGGCTTGCGCTTCGATGCACGGCACTTCGGCCACCGCGCCGTGCGCGCTGCCGTCGGCGGCCACGTCGAGCATCAGCAGCGACGACTCGAAAGCCGGCGCGCGGGCCGTAACGACACCCTGAGCATTCAACGCGAACGATGCACCGTCGAACACGACTTCGTCCTGGCCGCCGACCAAGTGCGCATACAGCAGCGGCCTGCCGACAGCCCGCGCGCGATCGGCCATGCGAGCCTCGCGCTCGCCGGCTTTGTCCAGGTGAAAGGGCGAGGCGTTCAGCACGCACAGCAACTGCGCGCCGGCCGCACAAGCGGCCTGTGCCGGCTCGTCGAACCAGGCGTCTTCGCAGATCAACACGCCAACCGGCAAGCCGCCGACATCGACGACCAGTGGAGGCAAACCCGCGTCGCGCCCCGAGGCGAAATAGCGGCGCTCATCGAACACCTGGTAGTTCGGCAATTCCCGCTTGCAGTAGGTGCCCAGCACCCTGCCGCCGGCCAAAACCGAGGCCGCATTGAAGCGCTGCTGCACGGCCATGGACTTCGACCTAACATCCCCATGCACACCGAATTGATGCGGGTGGCCGACGATCAGATGCAGGCCGGCGCAGTCGGCCAAGTCGGTCGCCAACATCTGCAAAGCATCGGCGCAAGCGGCCATGAAAGCCGGGCGCAAAAGCAAGTCTTCGGGCGGGTAGCCGGTCAGCGCAAGTTCCGGAGCCAGCACCAGACTGGCGCCTTGAGCATGGGCGGTGCGGGCCGCTTCGGCCAGCAAACGGACGTTGCCGGTGAGGTCGCCCACCTTGGCGTTGATCTGTGCAAGTGCCGCTTTCACGCTGCTGTTTCCACGTTCGCTGACCCTGTGTTTCACAGATCCAAATGATCGAAAAAGATTATGTCATCCGGGTTCATGACCAGCCTGCCACGCTGGATGCTGCAGCCTGGAACGCCCTGCTCGCCGAGCAACTGTCGCCGACGCCTTTCCTGCGCCACGAATACCTGGCCGCGCTGCACGAATCGGGCAGCGCCACGCCCGAGACCGGCTGGGCACCGCAGTTCTTGACCATCGAATTGAACGGCCAGCTTCAGGCAGCGACGGCGCTGTACCTGAAGAGCCATTCCTACGGTGAATACGTGTTCGACTGGGCCTGGGCTGACGCCTACCGCCGTCACGGCCTGAATTACTACCCCAAGCTGCTGGGCGCCGTGCCTTTCACGCCGGTGCCTGGCACGCGGCTGCTGGCCCGCAACCCCGAAGCGAGACAGGCGCTGGTGGACGCGATCGGAGCCCTGGCAGGCCAGAGCAAACTTTCGTCGGCGCACGTGCTGTTCCTGGACGGGCAAGACCGCGCGGCTTTCGAGCAGGCGGGTTGGATGATCCGCCACGGTGTGCAGTTCCACTGGACGCAAGACGCGCAGCAACCGGTGGCCGATTTCGCCGAACTTCTGCAGCGCCTGCACCGCGAAAAGCGCAAGAAAATCCAGCAAGAACGCCGCAAGGTAGCCGAACAAGGCGTGGTGTTCAGCACGCACGAAGGCAGCGCCATAACGCCCGAACTGTGGGCCTTTTTCTACCGCTGCTACACCCTGACCTACGAGGCGCACCGCAGCACGCCCTACCTCACGCGCAGCTTCTTCGAACACATGGCCCGGCACATGCCGCAACACTGGGTGATGTTCGTGGCACATCGGGCCGGCCTGCCAATTGCCGTTTCTCTGGTGGCCATCGATGCCGAAAGCCAAGCCGCCTGGGGCCGCTACTGGGGCTGTGTCGAGAGCGTGTCCTGTCTGCACTTCGAAGCCTGCTATTACCAGCCGCTGGCCTGGTGCCTGACGAATGGTTACACGCGCTTCGAAGGCGGCGCTCAGGGCGAACACAAGATGGCCCGCGGCCTGTTGCCCGAGCCCACCACCTCGGCGCACTGGTTGCGCGACGAGCGCTTCGCGCAAGCCGTAGCCGACTTCCTGGCCAGCGAGGGCGCGGGCATCGCCGACTACGTGGACGAACTGCGCGACCGCAATCCCTTCAAGCCGGCGACCTCGTCAGGCGGTGTGCCTCCGGGCGAAGGCTGAAGGCCCCGATCAGGCCCGGTCTGTCTTGAAGTTGGCCATGCCGGTGACGATTTCGGCGATGGCGCTGTCGCGGCCTTCCCAGCCGATGACCTTGACCCACTTGCCCACTTCCAGGTCTTTGTAGTGCTCGAAGAAGTGCTGGATGGTCTTCAGGCGCAAGGGGTTCAGGTCTTCCGGCTTCTGCCAGTGCGTGTAGATCGACAGGATCTTGTCGATGGGCACGGCCAGCAGCTTGTTGTCGCCACCGGCTTCGTCGTCCATCTTCAGCATGCCCAAGGGTCGGCAGGTGACGACCACACCCGGGATAAGCGGCACTGGCGTAATGACCAGCACATCCACCGGGTCGCCATCGTCGGCCAGCGTGTTCGGGATGTAGCCGTAGTTGCACGGGTAGTGCATGGCAGTGCTCATGAAGCGGTCGACGAAGAGCGCGCCCGTGTCGTGGTCAACCTCGTACTTGATCGGATCGGCATTCATCGGGATCTCGATGATGACATTGAACTCTTCGGGCGCCTTGGCGCCGGGGTCACGTTGTGCAGGCTCATGGGTGTTTTTCAGTTGGATTTTCCGAATCGATTTTATGCCT
>JBBQAI010000088.1:0-17829 GCA_038316205.1 Burkholderiales bacterium | reverse complement strand
CAGCGCAGGCAAGTTACCGTGAATATCGGAAATGATCGCAATCTTCATGGACCCTCCAGTTTTTAAGTGCTTAACTGCTTAATTTAACTCAGGCTGCGCACCACATTCATCGCCTCTTCCACCCGTTCAACTGCATGGATGGTCAAGCCTTCGATGGGCTTTTTGGGCGCGTTGGCCTTGGGCACCACGGCCACGCTGAAGCCCAGCTTGGCGGCCTCGCGCAGGCGCTCTTGTCCGCGCGGGGCTGGCCGCACTTCACCGGCCAGGCCGACTTCACCGAAAGCGATGAAGCCACGCGGCAGCGCGCGGCCGCGCAAGCTGCCTTGAATGGCCAGCAGCACGGCCAGGTCGGCCGCCGGCTCGACAATGCGCACGCCGCCCACGGCGTTGACGAACACATCCTGGTCCATGCAGCTCACGCCCGCATGCCGGTGCAACACGGCCAGCAGCATCGCCAGCCGGTCGCGGTCCAGGCCCACGCTCAAGCGGCGCGGGCTGGGGCCGCCGCTGTCCACCAGGGCTTGAATTTCAACCAGCAGCGGCCGCGTGCCTTCCAGCGTCACCAGCACGCAACTGCCGGGCACGGGCTCGCTGTGGGTAGACAGAAAAATGGCGCTGGGGTTGCTGACGCCCTTCAGGCCGCGCTCGGTCATCGCGAAAACGCCGATTTCATTGACCGCGCCGAAGCGGTTCTTAATGGCCCGCACCAAACGAAAACTGCTGTGCGTGTCGCCTTCGAAATACAGCACCGTGTCGACGATGTGTTCCAGCACGCGCGGCCCGGCCAGTGCGCCTTCCTTGGTGACATGGCCGACCAGCACGATGGCGCAGCCGCTGGTCTTGGCCACCCGCGTGAGTTGCGCGGCGCATTCGCGCACCTGGGCCACCGAACCCGGCGCTGAATTGAGCTGCTCGGAATAGACCGTCTGGATCGAGTCGATGACGCAGAACGCGGGCTGTTCGGCGTCGATGGCGGCGATGATCTTTTCCAGCTGGATTTCTGCCAGCACACGCACCGCTTTGCCGCTCAAACCCAGGCGTCGCGAACGCAGCGCAATCTGCGCGCCGCTTTCTTCGCCGGTCACGTACAGCACCTTCATCTGGGCCGACAGCGCGTCGACGGCTTGAAGCAAAAGTGTGCTTTTGCCGATGCCGGGGTCGCCGCCGATCAGCACCACCGCGCCTTCGACGATGCCGCCGCCCAGCACGCGGTCCAGCTCTTCCTGGCCCGTGGGCGTGCGCGCGATTTCAGCGGCGTCGATCTCGCTGAGCGTGGCCACGGGCTGGCTTTTCGCCAGCGCCTGGAAGCGCGTGTTGCGCGTGGCCGGGCCCGAACCTGCGGCCGCCTCGGGCACCGTTTCGTCCAGCGTGTTCCAAGCCTTGCAGTGCGGGCACTGGCCCAGCCATTTGGCTGTCGTGCCGCCGCACTCGCGGCAGGTGTAGATCGTCTTGGTGGTCGCCATGCGCGGATTGTCTCCGCGCAGGCCGCCGTGTCGGTCAGGCTGCGGTGAAGTTCCCGTGGAAACCCAGTGGCAGCGTGTACGGCAGGATGGCCTGGGCGATTGGCCCGTCTTCCACGTGCGCGGCGTCCAGCAGGTTCAGCACCGTGGCCTGACGGCGGGCGTCGTAGGTGGTGCCCAGCAGCCAGGCGTCCAGTTCGCCGGTCTTGCCGGGTTTGGGCACGACGATGTGCTCTTCGACCACCGCCATCTCGCCGAAGTCGTGGCGCCGCGCGCGGCCGGTTTCGACGTCCAGCACCTGCACGCCGTGCAGCAGTGCGTTGTTGCGGTTGCTGAAGGGCTTCCAGGCCGCACCGGTGACGAGGAAGCGCGCCCGGTCGGGTCCAGAGCGGCCGATGCGCCGGGGGTCGATGCGCGGGAACTCGACCTCACCCGGCACGGCCTGCAGCGTGGCTTTGCCGTTGCCCATGTCCAGCGTGGCGATCTGCAAGCCCACGCGGCCGGCGGCTTGCGGCCGGGCGGCCATCAGGGCCACGGCGTTCTGGTCCAAAAACCAGGCGTCGGGCGCGCCGATGTAGCTCAGCAAGATGCGCCCATCACCGGTTTCATGGGCGTTGCCAACGTGGAAAACCATTTGCGGCGGCAGCTCGAAAACACGGCGCTTCGTGATGTCGGCCTTTTCCATCACCAGCACGCGCAGCGGTTCGCCGGCCTGCATCGCGAAACGGCGCGGGCCGTCGCCTGTCGGCTTGCTGAAGTCCAGCGACACGGGCGGCAGCGGCACCACCAGGTAGCGCTCGGTGACGGCCATGTCGTGCACCATGCCGCCGGGGTAGGGCGATTCGCCCAGCTGCACGCCGGCCAGCGCGCCCTGGGGGTCGATGTGCCAGGCCACGATGGCCGCACCCGAGGTGCCGATGTTCCACAGGTGCCCGCTGGCGTCCACTTTGGGATGGGCCGAAAACGGCACCTGCTGCAGGTCTTTGCGCCAGGTGACAGGGCCTTGCGTGGACAGGTCTTTCGGGTCCAGCGCGTAGGCCGAGCCGCCTTCCCACAGCGCCAGCACGCGGCCGGCGTGTTCGATGGCATTGGTGTTGGCGACGTTGAAGGCGTCGGGACCGCTGGCTGCGGGGCTGCCGTCGATCTGTGTCCCCAGGGCCGACATCACGAAACGGCCGGCCTGCTGTTCCAGCTTCAGCTTGCTGGTGCGCACCAGACGGCCCCGGTGGCTGACCTGGCCGTCAGCGATGCTGAACTGCTGCACCATGCCGTCGCCGTCGAACCAGTGGTGGTAGCGCTCGGCACCGCGCTCCATCAGCGCCGGGCCGTTGCGGTAAAAGCGGCCGCGCAAATCGGCCGGCCAGCGGCCGCGCAGCAAGACCTGGCCGGGGCCGCTGTCGCGGTCTCCGGTGGCGTCGGTCACGCCCTTGAAAGGTGCCAACAGCGGCTGGCTCTTCACGTTGGTGTCGAACACGGATGCCAGCGCAGGCTTGGCGTGGGACGGTGCGGCAAGGCTGGTGGCCAGGCCGGCGGCGGCAGCGGTTAGCAGGTGGCGGCGGTCCATGGTGGGCTCCGGGTGGATGGTTGGCGGCGCGGCGTTTGCGTCGACGTTGTCGTTCACTGCGACAACTTCACGACGACCGGGCTGCCGTCCAACTTGACCTTGCCAGTTTCCCAGCTCGGGCCGAACAGCCCTGGCATGCCCGAAGAACCCCACGGCTCGGTCGGCATGCCCATGATGTTCTTGCCCATCTTGCCGTCGCTGTCCAGGTCTTGGTACATCGAGATGGCCAAGGTGTCGACGCTGATGCCGCACATCTGCAGGCGCGTGGTGGCCTCCTGCGCTGCGGCCTTCACGGCCGCTAGCGGCTTCTTGCCGTAGGTTTCGGCGCTGCCGTAGGCCGCCAGGAAGAGCTGGCCTTGCTGGGGGCGCACGTTCTGCACTTCCACGGTGATGCAGACCGTGCCGGGGGCGGCGCTGGCAGCAGCTGCGACGACTGTGGTCGTCACGGGTGCCGCGCTGGCGGGCGCCGAGGCTGCGGCCTCAGCAGCGGGCGCCGCCTGCGACGGTGCCGCGTCTTGCGCCTGGGCGGCGAAAGCAGCCAGGATCAGGCTGAAGGCAAGGGGCAAGGTCGGCTTGTGCATGGCGTCTCTCCGGGTGGCGGGCTGTGATTCGATGGATCGATTCTGGGCAGCCCGCCCGACTGGCGCAGCCTCGGCGCGACCGGGCGGCGACGCCCGTCGCAAGATGCGGCCAGTGTAGCGCCAGATGCGCCGCGAGCTGACCGGCAGCAGCAGCTCGTCAGTCGGTGGTCATTCGCCAGCGGCCCGCCGCCCGGCCTTCACGTCGCTGCGCCGCGCCTTGCCTTCCAGCCGGCGGCGCTTGCTGGCCCGCGTGGGCTTGGTGGCACGGCGCGGGGCGTCGGGGTTGCAGACTTCATCGACCAACTCTTGCAGCCGCGCCAGCGCGTCGGCCTGGTTGCGCGGCAGGCTGCGGTGGCCTTGCGCCTTGATGACGACGACGCCGCCTTCGGTGATGCGCTGGTCGGCCAGCGCCCGCAAGCCGGCCTTCACGAAGTCGGGCAGCGACGAGGCTTCAATGTCGAAGCGCAGGTGCGCAGCCGACGAAACCTTGTTGACGTTCTGTCCGCCCGCGCCCTGCGAGCGCACGGCGGTGAATTCGACTTCGGCGCGGTCGATCTCGACGCGCCTGATCACGGCTTCATCCCACCTAACTGGACCATCAACCCGGCTTGCCTGCGCGCAGCTTGCTGACGACAAACAGCAACAGCAACGCGCCCAGCACCGAAGCGATCCAGCCCGACGGTTCGCCCACCGCATACCAGCCCAGCGCCTGCCCGCCCAACTGGGCCAGCACCGAGCCGACGATGCCCAGCACGCAGGTCAGGATCCAGCCCATTTTTTGGTCGCCGGGCATGATTCCGCGCGCCAAGAAGCCGACGATCAGGCCGAGAACGATGTTGCTGAGGATGAGCATGGTGTTGCGCTTCGCTTTCTGTTCGTGTTTCTGTTTGTGTTGCGGGATTCAGTTCGGATCATCGCTGCGGACCGGCACGCGTGGCGCCAGTGCGCACATCAGCTCGTAGCTCACGGTACCGGCGGCCTGTGCCACCTCGTCGATGGGCAAGACCGCGCCGCCAGGGCCGCAGCCCCACAGCGTGACTTCGCTGCCCATTGCGGCCTGCGGCACGGGCGTCAGGTCCACCACCAGCATGTCCATCGACACCCGGCCGACGGTAATGCTGCGCACGCCGTCCACCAGCACCGGCGTGCCGGTGGGGCACAGGCGCGGGTAGCCGTCGGCATAGCCGCAGGCCACGATGCCGATGCGCTGCGGCCCGCTGGCCGTGTAGCCACTGCCGTAGCCCACGTGGTCGCCGGCTTGCAGATGCTGGATGGCGATCAGCTTGGCGCGCAGCGTCATCGTCGGCTGCAAGTTCCAGTGCTGCGCGTCGTGTTCGGGGAAGTCGGGCGCACTGCCGTAGGTCAGGATGCCCGCCCGGACCCAATCATTCTGCAAACCGTGGCGCAGGATGGCCGCACTGTTGGACACGCTGCGCTCGCCCGGCAGGTCTCGCGTGGCGGCTTCGAAGGCCGCGACCTGGTGCGCCACGCCGCGCGGGCCGTCGGCGTCGCTGAAATGGGTCATCAAAGAAATCTCGTCCACCTGGGTCAGCGCGTCCAGCCGCGCCCAGGCGCTGCGAAAGACCTCGGGCTTGAAGCCCAGGCGGTTCATGCCGCTGTTCATCTTCAGGAAGACGCGGTGCGGCTGCTGCGTCTTGTGCGCGGCCAGGCTGTCGATCTGCTCGCTGCAATGCACCGCATGCCACAGGCCCAGACGCGAACACAGCTCCAGGTCGCGCGGCTCGAACACGCCTTCCAGCAGCAGCACCGGGCCGCGCCAGCCCAAGTCGCGGACGCGCTGGGCCTCGGCCAGGTCCAGCAGCGCAAAACCGTCGGCACCGCGCAAGCCCGCATAGGCCCGCTCAATCCCGTGACCGTAAGCGTTGGCCTTGACCACCGCCATCACCCGCGCTTCAGGCGCGGCAGCCCGTGCGCGCGCCAGGTTGTGGGCCAGCGCGGCGGGGTGGATCAGGGCTTCGATCGGACGCGGCATTTGTGGACGGTTGTGGGGCTGGAACCATTCTGCCAGCCAGGGGGTGCGTGCTATAACCGCGCGCCCTCAAAGCCACCTGATGGAGACAACGCGCCCCAACGCCGGCCAGCACCTGCTGTGCGCGACACGATGAAAAAAGGTTTTTCGACCATCATGGCGGCGCAGTTCTTCAGCTCGCTGGCCGACCAGGCTTTGCTGGTTGCTGCCATCGAGTTGCTGCGCATGGACAAGGCCCCGGCCTGGCAAGTGCCGGCCCTGGCGCCGATGTTTGCGTTGTTCTATGTGGTGCTGGCGCCTTTCGTGGGCGCCATCGCCGATGCCGTGCCCAAGGGCCGCGTCATGTTCCTGAGCAACCTGGTCAAGGTGGCCGGCTGTTTGATGATGCTGTTCGGCGGTCACCCGCTGCTGGCTTACGCCATCGTCGGCCTGGGTGCTGCGGCCTACTCGCCGGCCAAATACGGCATCCTGACCGAGTTGCTGCCGCCTTCACAGCTGGTCAAGGGCAACGGCTGGATCGAAGGCCTGACGGTCGGCTCCATCATCCTGGGCATCCTGCTGGGCGGGCAACTTGTCGGCCCCAAGCTGGCGCCCATGTTGCTGGGTATCGACTTCCCCTTCATGGACACCGGTGTGGACACCGCGCCGGAAGCCGCCATCTCCGTCATCGTCTTCCTGTACGTCATGGCGGCGCTGTTCAACCTGAAGATTCCGCGCACCACGGCGCCGCTGCAACCGCTGCGCGGCGGGGTGCGCGACCTGGTGCGCGACTTCTCGCACTGCAACGCCCGCCTGTGGGGCGACAAGCTGGGGCAGATCACACTGGCCACCACCACGCTGCTGTGGGGCATCTTCAGCAACCTGCGTGTCATCGTCTTCACCTGGGCTGCGGCCGCACTGGGTTATGGCACCACGCAGGCCAGCAACCTGGCCGGTGTGGTGGTCATCGGCTCGGTGATCGGCGCCGTCACGGCGTCGGTGGCGATGAAGCTGGACAAGGCCGTCACCGTGCTGCCGTTGGGCATCGCCGTGGGCATCTTGATGATCGGCCTGAACGTGCTGACCAACGTCTGGCTGGCCGCACCTTTCCTGATCATCATGGGTGCGCTGTGCGGCTTTCTGATCGTGCCGATGAACGCCCTGCTGCAGCACCGCGGCCACAACCTGATGGGCGCGGGCCGCTCCATTGCCGTGCAGAACTTCAACGAACAGGCCTGCATCCTGGGCACCGGCGCTTTCTACGCCGGCATGACGCGCTTCGGCCTGTCGGCCTTCGTCGTCATCACCATCTTCGGGCTGACGGTGGCCGGCGTGATGGAGCTGATCCGCCGCTGGCACCAGCGCAACCTGGCGGTGCACGGCGACGAGGTGCAGCGTCTGCTGGCCATCGCCCGCACAGACGGTGGACACTGATCGCGGCATGCCTTTGAGCCGCAGTGCGCGCTGGCTTCCGGCGCTGGCCCTGGTCCTGAATGCCCTGACCTGGGGTGTGTCGTGGTGGCCCTTCCGGCAACTGGCGGCCCTCGGGCTGCATCCGTTGTGGGCCACGGTGATGATCTACAGCATGCCCCTGGTGGCCATCACGCTGTGGCGGCGTGGCGCCTGGGGCGAATTGCTGCGCACGCGCTCGCTGTGGCTGCTGGTGCTGGCTTCGGGCACCACCAACGCGGCCTTCAACTGGGGCGTGACGGTCGGCGACGTGGTGCGCGTGGTGCTGTTGTTCTACCTGATGCCGTTGTGGGCGGTGCTGCTGGCACGGCTGCTGCTGAAAGAGGCGCTGACCGGCGCTGCGCTGCTGCGCGTGGCCTTGGCGCTGGCCGGTGCAGCCACCGTGCTGTGGCCCGCCACAGCCGAAGGCGGTGGCCTGCCGCTGCCGCGCACCCTGCCCGAATGGCTGGGCGTGTTGGGTGGCTTCACCTTCGCGCTGAACAACGTGCTGCTGCGCCGTGAAGCCGCTCAGCCCGAAGCGGCACGCGCGCTGGCCATGTTCGCCGGTGGCGCCGTGGTCTCGGCCGTGCTGGCGCTGAGCCTGCAAGCCATCGTGCCGCTGCCGCCCGCGCCAGCCTGGGGGTGGTTGGCCCCCGGGCTGTTGATGGGCACGGCCTTTCTGGCCGGCAACATGGCGCTGCAGTATGGCGCTTCGCGGCTGCCGGCCAACGTCACCGCCGTGGTGATGATCACCGAAGTGCTGTTCGCCTCGGGCTCGGCGGTGATGCTGGGGGCGAGCCAGGTGACGCCTTCACTGGTGGTCGGCGGCAGCCTGATCGTTGCGGCGTCGCTGCTGGCCCTGCGCGACTGAAGACCGGCTCGTCAGCGCTCCAGCGCTTCAAACTGGCGACGTCTTGGGTGTGGGCTCGTGGCTGGCGGTTGCGGCCGCAGCCGCTGGCGGCGGCTTGGCCAGCAAGCCGTCGGGCGTCACCAAGCCCTGGCGGCGCAACAACCCCGCGAGTTCGGCTTCCTTGATCGGCTTGCCCAGGTACACGTCGCAGCCGGCCAATGCGCCACGCGCGCGGTCGACCTCGCTGTGATGGGCCGAGACGACGATGACGGTGGCGTCGATGGCCAGCGCGCTGCGCTTGATGTGGCGGCAAAGGGCCAGTCCGTCGAGCTCGCTTTCGGGACCGAGTTCGATGTCCAGGAAGATCAAGTCGTAGCTGCGCTGGGCCAGCAGTTCAACCACCTTGTCGCTGGTAGCGGCGGTGTCGCTGCGCACGCCCCAGGGCATCAGGCGCGTGGTGAGGAAACGCCGCGCGATGTCGCTGTCGTCCACCACCAGCGCACGCGGCGGGGCGGGCGGCCCGACGAAGACCGGCGGCTTCGCGGCGGCGGCTGGCGCACGCGGCGCGGGGGCGCGCAGTGCTGGCGTGGCAGGGGCCGGGGCCGGGGCTGGTTCCGATGCAGGCGACAACGCGGGTGGCAAAGCTGGCGGCACGGCCGGCGGCGGCATGCGCAGCATCGACTCGACGATGACGCCCACCTCGGGCACCACCTCGGGCACCACCTCGGGCACCACGTCGGGCAACACGTCGGGCAGTGGCACAACGGCCCGGTTTTCACGGGGTGGCAGCGCGGGTACCGCCGCCGTGGGGGCTGAATCCGCGCGTGCTTGCACCAAGCCGTCGAGCGCCTTCATCACGTGCAACGCGTCGATGGGTCGGCGCATGGACGCGGCAGCGCCTTCCGGTGCGGGCGAACCGATGAACACGGTCTCGGCCAGCCTTTCCGTGACGACAACCAGTTGCACCGAAGGCCCGTGGTCGGCGTCGGCGACCAGGTAGTCGGCGTCGGTCAGGGTGTAGACCAGTTCGAAGCGCGGTTCACGGTCGGCGGCCAGGCGGAAGTAGGACGCCAACGCGGTGCGCTCGAAGTCGCTGAAGCCCAGAAAGGCGATGCGCGCGGGCGCTCGGGAAGGGGGGTGGGCTGACATCAGACGGCCGATGGTGGCGGGCCGGCCGGCGGCTGTCAACGCCGTATCCGACGCTTTCGCAGCGTGTTGCACGGCTGGCCCCCTGACAGCGGCAACGATCCTGCGGCGATAACATCCAAAGCCTGCCCAGCCCGGAGCGCCCCACATGGCCGACAAGAGCATTTTCGATTTCGACGCCGCGTCCATCGCCGGCCAGCCCGCCAACTTCTCGGCCCAGCGCGGCAAGGTGATACTGGTGGTCAACACCGCCAGCGCCTGCGGCTTCACGCCGCAGTTCGCCGGCCTGGAAAAGCTGTGGAAGGACTACGAAGCGAAGGGCCTCGTCGTCATCGGCTTCCCCAGCAACGAGTTCGGCTCGCAAGACCCGGGCAGCAACGACGAGATCGCCTCCTTCTGCCAGCTGAACTACGGCGTCAGCTTCCCGATGATGGCGAAAACCAAGGTCAACGGCAGCGACGCCCACCCGCTGTGGCAATGGCTGAAGGGCGAAGCGCCCGGCATCCTGGGCACCCAGGCCATCAAGTGGAACTTCACCAAATTCCTGGTCGGCCGCGACGGCCAGGCCATCAAGCGCTATGCGCCCAATGAAGCGCCCGACGCGCTGCGCAAGGACATCGAAAAGGCGCTGGCAGCATGAGCTTTTTCAGCCACCTCGACGCCTATACCGGCGACCCCATCCTGAGCCTGAACGAGGCTTACCAGAAGGATCCGCGCACGGACAAGGTCAACCTGTCGATCGGCATCTACTTCGACGACGACGGGCTCATCCCCGTGCTGGACTGCGTGCGCCGGGCCGAAGCCCAGATGCTGGCCGCCAGCGGTCCCAAACCCTACCTGCCGATGGAAGGTTCGGGCGACGCACGCCATGCGGTGCAGGCGCTGCTGTTCGGCGCCGACCACCCGGCCGTGAGCAGCGGCCGCGTGGCCACGCTGCAGACCGTGGGTTCCAGCGGCGGCCTGAAGGTGGGCGCCGATTTCATCAAGCGTTGGCTGCCCGGCAGCGGCGTGTGGGTCAGCGACCCGAGCTGGGACAACCACCGCGCCATCTTCGAAGGCGCCGGCCTGGCGGTGGGCACCTACCCGTACTACGACGACGGAGACGCCAAAGCGGACCCTCCCCGGTCCGCGGGTGGCCTGAAGTTCGGCGCCATGTTGGCCGCGCTGCAGGCCCTGCCGTTGCGCAGCGTGGTGTTGCTGCACGCCTGCTGCCACAACCCAACCGGCGTGGACCTGAGCCCGGCACAGTGGGACACGCTGATCCCGGTGCTGCGCGAACGCGAACTGCTGCCGTTTCTGGACTTGGCCTACCAGGGCTACGGCGACGGGATCGCGGAAGACGCCTTCGCGATCCGCGCGCTGGCCTCGGCCGGTTTGAGCTTCTTCGTCGCCAATTCCTTTTCCAAGAGCATGAGCGTCTACGGCGAACGCGCCGGCGCGCTCAGCCTGGTTTGTGCCGACGCGGCCGAGGCCGAACTGGTGCTGGGCCAGCTGAAGGCCACCGTGCGGCGCAACTATTCCAGCCCGGGCATCCACGCCGCCGGCATCGTCAGCCGGGTGCTGACCGACCCGGCTTTGCGCGCCTCGTGGGAAGCCGACGTGTCGGCCATGCGTACGCGCATCCAGACCATGCGCCATAGCCTGCACAGCGTGCTGACCGCCAAGCTGCCCGACCGCGACTTCGGCTACTTCCTGACCCAGCGCGGCATGTTCAGCTACACCGGCCTGAGTGCCGCGCAGGTTGACAGGTTGCGCGAGGAATTCGGCGTCTACCTGGTGCGCTCGGGGCGCATCTGCGTGGCTGGGTTGAACACCGGCAATGTCGAACGCACTGCCACCGCCATGGCGGCGGTGCTGTAGCCCGCAGATCAAGCCGGCGGCGCTACCGCAGCCAGCAACCGCGCACCCGAGCACCCGAGCACCCGAGCACCCAGCCGCGGGTGCTCGGCTGTCGCGTCGTTGCGCGGATGCCAGTGCATTTCCCGCGGTCGTTGACCATCACGGCGTCCAGCACGTGCCGCAGGTTCAGGTCCGGGGTGCGGAAGTTCAGTGACACAGGCTGGCTGACGCTTGCAAGTTGGACAACATGGACAGGGAATATTCACTTGTCTGGAATTAGTATTTACCCTAGTATTCAGCCCATTCCAGCCCCTCCGGGCTCAAACGTCGCCCTACCCGGGCGACACAGCGAGGAGTTCCACATGACCACCATCACCGTTCAATCGCCGATCCGCGTTGCCACCCCCCGCGCCACCCAGTGGGCCGCTGGTGCCTTCACCGGCGTGATGAACTGGTTCGAGCAGCACGGTGCCGTGCGCGCTGAGCGCCAAGTGCAATCCGCCCGCGCCGCCGAAGCCACCGCTGTGCGCGAATACGCCCAGCGCTACGCCTATCACGACCCGCGCTTCGCCGCCGACCTGCTGGCCGCCGCCGACCGCCACGAGCGCACCGAGTAAGTCCTCGAAACGCCGGAAGCTGCGCCAGAAAGGGGCCCGGAGCACACGCTCCGGGCCCCTTTTGATTGTTGGAACTGCGAGGCCGGACCGGCACGCCGCGCGACCCCAGAATGGCAAAGCCGCGCCGAACCGCGCAACATCCAGCCCCACCAACGACCACCCCGCCAGCATCAACATGAAGATCGACTTCGTTTCCGACGTGGCCTGCCCCTGGTGCGCCGTCGGCCTGAACAGCCTGGAACTGGCGCTGGCCAAGGTCGCCGACAGCATCCCGGTGGACCTGCATTTCCAGCCTTTCGAGTTGAACCCGGCGATGGACCCAGCCGGTGCCGATGCCGGCGAATACCTGAAGGCCAAATACGGCATGGGCGACGCGCAACTGGCGCAGAACCGCAGCAACATCCGCGCCCGCGGCGAAGCGGTGGGTTTTCAGTTCGGTGACCGGCTGCGCGTGTGGAACACCTTCGACGCCCACCGCCTGCTGCACTGGGCCGGCCTGCAGCCACAGGCCGACGCACAACGCCGGCTGAAGCACGCGCTGCTGCAGGCTTACCACGGCGATGGCCGCAACCCCAGCGACCCGGCCGTGCTGCTGGAACTGATCGCCACACTGGACCTGGACATGGCGGATGCCCGCGACGTGGTGAGCAGCGACCGCTACGCCCTGGACGTGCGCGCCGCCGAGCGCCACTGGCAGCAGGCGGGCATCAGTTCGGTGCCGGCAGTGATCATCAATGACCGCCATCTGATCTCGGGCGGCCAGCCGCCGGAAGTCTTCGAACAGGCACTGCGGCAGATTGCGGCGGAAACCGCCACCAACGACGACGCGCCCTGACGTGCCCCGCAACATCGAAATCAAGGCGGGCATCGCCAGCGTCGCCGCGCTGCTGCCGCTTGCTCGCGCGGTGGCCGACGGGCCCGAACAGGCCATTGCGCAGGACGACACCTTCTTCAGCGTGCCGAACGGTCGCCTGAAGCTGCGCCAGTTTGCCGACGGCAGCGCCGAGCTGATCCATTACCAACGCCCGGACACCGGCGAGGCCAAGGCCAGCGACTATGTGCGGGTGGCCGTGCCCGACCCCGCTGCGATGCGCGAGGCGCTGGCGCGCGGCCTGGGTGTGCAGGGCCGCGTGCGCAAGCAACGCCTGTTGCTGATGGTGGGCGCCACGCGCATCCACCTCGACCAGGTCGAAGGCCTGGGTGATTTCATCGAGCTGGAAGTGGTGCTGGCTGCCGGCCAGACCGACGCGCAAGGTGCCGCCACGGCCGAGGCGCTGATGCAGGCGCTGGGGCTGGCCGAGGCTCCGCGGCTGGCGGGCGCTTATCTCGACCTTCTGCTGCCCGCCACGGCGCCCGGACGCTGACAGGGGGCTGCGGCCGGCGGACGCGTCACTTCTCACGACTGGCGCGCAGAAGTCAAGCCACGCAGTGGGCTCAGGCAGATAGCACTGCAGATGGCCGGCCCAGGTGCCGATAGAGCGGTGCTGCCCCACCTGATTCAACATGACTGCCCTTGCCACACCGCCCCGCACCCGCCCCCGCCATGAGTTGATCGCGGCGGCCCGCGCCTTGGGCGCCTCGGGCGGCGGCGCCGGCGCGGCGCGGGTGCTGTCGC
This sequence comes from Burkholderiales bacterium, assembly GCA_038316205.1. Taxonomy (GTDB): domain Bacteria; phylum Pseudomonadota; class Gammaproteobacteria; order Burkholderiales; family Burkholderiaceae_C; genus Rubrivivax. The sequence continues at coordinate 4,739 of JBBQAI010000088.1, read as the reverse complement.
TCCTCTACAACTCCGATGTCGCCGTCGACGCCGTGCTCGACTGCCTGCGCGCCGAGCCCGGACTGGCCGCCCGCGTGTTGAAGGTGGCCAATGCGCCCTACTACCGCCAGGCCGGCAACATCGGCACGGTGGACCGCGCCGTGGCCGTGCTGGGGCTGACCGCCATCCGGGGTGTGGCCGCATCGGGCTGCCTGGACCGTTTGATGCCGCCGCGCAGCGGCAAGGCCTTCGACCCCGAGCGCTTCCGCCTGCACAGCCTGGCGGTGGCCTGCGCAGCGCAGGAATTGGCCAGCGCCACCGGCGCAGCCATCGCTGGCGAGGCCTACATGGCCGGCCTGCTGCACGACATCGGCTGGCTGCTGCTGGTCAAGGCCGACCCTGGCGCCATGGCGAGTTACGTGCCACCGCAGACCGCTGACCACGCCGTCGCGCTGGCCGCCGAGCAAGCACATTTCGGCACCACGCACGAGGCCTGCGCGCTGCTGCTGACACAGAACTGGGCCCTGCCCGACTGGCTGGCGCAGTCCATCGTCGGCCACCACGCTGACGCGGCACCGCTGGCGACACCGTCGAACAGGCTGGCGCGCCCGGCACCGGGCGCCGGCCTCCCCGCCGTGCTGGCCCTGGCCGATCACGCAGCGCAAGCGGCCGGCTTCAGCCTGCAGGCCGACAACGTGGGCAGCACTGGCGAACCGCCCGCAGCCATCGCACTGTCCCTGGGTTGCACGGACGAACAGTTGCAAACCCTGATTCAAGCTTTGCCTGACACGGTGGCGGCCTTGCAAGCGGGACCGTGACGGGACGATGAACGCACCCGATCCCACGCGCGCCCTGCTGGCGGCCCTGCCGTCGGGCCACGCCCTGGACGGCCTGCAATTGCGCGCCGTGTTCGCCGGCACGGCCGTCGGCATGGTGGTGCTGGATGCCCAGGCACAGGCCATCGACACCAACCCCGCCGCCGAAGCGTTGCTGGGCTTGCCACGCGAAGAAATCCTGGGCCGCAGCGCCGTCGATCCCCGTTGGCGGGCGGTGCTGGAGGGCACGCGCACGGCCACTTGGCAGTGGAATGTGCAGACCGGTGAGGTTGAGATCGACTTGCGCTTTGCCGAGATGCTCGGGCCGGACGCCCAGGCTGCGGCTGCAACCTCGCAGCCCTACACCGTCGCCGACTGGCAGCAACGCATCCATGCCGACGACAGACCGGGTCGGCAGTTGAAGTTGCAGCAGCATTTCGACTGCGACGCCGAGACCTTCGAAGCCGAATACCGCATGCGGCACGGCGACGGCAGTTGGCGTTGGATGCGCGACCGTGGGCGCGTCGTCAGCCGAACCAGCGGCGGCGAGCCCTTGGCCATGCTGGGCACGCACGACGACATCACCACGCTGAAAGAAGCCGAGCTGGCGCGCTCGCACCACGACGACCTGATGCGCGCACTCTTCGAGCAGTCGCCGCTGGGCCTGCAGCTCTTGAACGTGACCGAGCGCAAGGTGGTGGCCGTCAACGACGCGCTGATGCGCATCACGGGCTATTCCCGCGATGAACTGATGCATGGCGACAGCCACGCCCACTACGCCGAAAGCTCGCAAGCGCAGCGTGACCGCTACTTCGCCGAAGCGCCGGACCCGGACTGCTTGGGGCCGACCGAAGTGGCCTACATCCACCGGTCAGGCCGCGTGCTGAACCTGCTGTTCAACGGTGTGCGCGCGACCGACGCGCGCGGCCAGCAGTTCCTGTGGCTGAGCGTGGCCGACATGACCGAGAGGCACACGATGGAACGGGCGTTGCGCGCGGCCGCCCATGAAGACAGCCTGACCGGCCTGCTCAACCGCAGCGCATTGCACGACAGACTGCAGCAGCAAATCAACCAGCAACGTGCCACGCCGGGCGGCGGCCTGGCGGTGCTGTTCCTGGATTTCGACCGCTTCAAGATCGTCAACGACACGCTGGGCCACAACGCCGGCGACGAGTTGCTGCGCGCCATCGCCCAGCGCCTGCGCACGATGGCCGGCCAGCGCGCCGCAGCGGGCGGTGAAGGCGCCTGGGCCGTGGCCCGCTTCGGTGGCGACGAATTCGTCATCGTGCTGCCCGCCAGCGACACCGGCAGCGCGTGCACCGAGGCACAGGCCGTTCTGCACGCCCTGGCCGAGCCTTACACCGTGCGCCAACAAGCGTTGCATTCCACGGCCAGCATCGGCATCGCCGTGTGGCAGGCCGGCAGCGCCTCGGCCGACGACATGCTGCGCGACGCAGACACCGCCATGTACGAGGCCAAGCGCGCCGGACGCGGCAGGGCCGTTCTCTTCGACGACACGATGCGGGCGCGCTTGACGCGCGCTGCGGTCATCGAAACCGAACTGCGCCACGCGGTGGAACGCGGCCAGCTCGAAGCCGTCTACCAGCCCATCGTCGACCTGGACACTGGCGCGATGACGGCGGTGGAAGCGCTGATGCGCTGGCAACACCCCGAACTGGGCGCGGTGTCGCCCAACGAATTCATCCCGGTGGCCGAAGAGTCGGGTCACATCATGGTTTTGGGTGCCTGGATCTTGCGCACCGCCTGCCTGCAGTGGACGGCCTGGCAGCGCGAGAACCCGGCCCTGGCGCCGGCCCTGATGAGCGTCAACCTGTCACGCGAGCAGGTCACGCTGGGTCGCCGCGTCATCACGCTGGTCAGCGAAGCCCTGGCCGCCGCCGGCATGCCGCCGGGCGCGCTGCAACTGGAAATCACCGAACGCGAGGTGATGAAGAACCCCGAGCAGGCGCGCGCCCTGTTGCAGGAACTGAGCGCGATGGGCGTCAAGCTGGCGATGGACGATTTCGGCACCGGAACCTCTTCGCTGGGCTGCCTGCGCGACTACCCTTTCGACACCATCAAGATCGACAAGAGCTTCGTCACCAATGTCGGCCGCGACCCGCATGTGCTGGCCGTGGCGCACGCCACCGTCAACGTCATCGAAAACCTGGGCATGGTCAGCGTGGCCGAAGGCATTGAAGACCCCGCCGAAGTGGCCGTGCTGCAGGCCATGGGCTGCCGCTTCGGCCAGGGCTACTTGTTCGCCCGGCCCCAGGCTGCCGGCACCTTGCTGGCGGCGATGGCAGGCGGCGGCACAGGCCAAAACGCCGCCCACGGCAGCGGCCACATCGTCGACGACTGAAGAAGCCGCCGGCGCGTGGCCTTCAGGGCACGGCGGGCGGGCGGCCGGCCATCGGCGAGCGCGGGCCCGGCAAGATGCCGTTGTAGACCGGCGCGCCCAGCAGGCGGGCGTTGGCGATGCCGGCGTAGCGGTAGGACTCGTCGGTGGCCGTACCGATGACCTGCTTCAAGGCCGCCACGATCAACATGCCGATCAGGCCGCCCTGGCTTTGCTGCTGTTGTTCGGCCGAGCTCGCGAAGGCCTTGCCGTCCCACAGCAGTTCACCGCTGCGCAGGTCCACCACGCGGGCCTCGACTTCCACGCGCGACTCGCTGGTGATCACGCTGTAGCTGGTGCCGTACTTCTTCACCTTGATGTAGACCGCCGCGTCCGCACCGAAGACTTCGCGCAGTTTGGCCACCGGAATGTCCTGCGCGTCGTTCGGCGAGAAGACGCCGTTCTGGCGGAAGGTTTCGTCCACCAAGGCCACTGGCAACACGTAGTAACCGGCTTCGGCCAGCGGCTGCGTCGCGTGCGACCACAGCGACGGCGTGGCTTTGACATCGGGTGATTCGTTGAGCGGCGGCATCACCAGCAACGTGGCCGGCCTGGCGTTCATGAAGGCCGTGTAGTCGCGCGGCGGTGCCTTGGTGGCGCAACCGCCCAGCAGGGCCAAGCCCAGAACCAGCGCGATGAGCGCAGGGCGACGCGTGTTCATGCCGGGTTCTCCATCTTGGTTGACGCCGCTGCGGCAGCGGACGCCGGCGATGCCGCAGGCGCAGGCGCAGGCGTCGCATTCAGCCGCTTGAGCAACTGGTTCATATACGGCGCCGATTCCGGGAAAGAAGTCTTCTCGGCTTCCCACAGGCGGCGCGCCTCGTCGGGGTTGCCGGCCGACAGCTTCAGCATGCCCAGGTGCGCGCGGAAGCCGGGTGGCAGCGCCGCGCTGGCGGCGCGGGCCTTTTCGGCGTGCGCTTCCAGCGCAACCATCTGCTCGTCAGGGCTGGCGGCTTCACGCAGCAGCGTGCTGTATTGCTGGCGCGGGAAGGTTTCCCACATGTACATCGGGCCGGGCCCTTTCTGGGCGCAAGCCGTCAGCAACAGCAGACCCGCTGCGGCCACGGCGCGGCGCGTGCAAGCCATCGCCGTCATTTGCGCGCCTCCGGCCCCCACTGACCGGCGTCTTTGGCGGCCACCAGGTTGTTCACGGCTTCGCGCATCGCCAGGTCCAACACCTTGCCGTTCAGCGTGGCGTCATAGCTGGCGGTACCGCCGAAGCCCAGCACCTCGCGGTTCGACAGTTCGTATTCGCCAGCGCCGCGCGCCGAGAACACCACTTCAGACGTGACGATGTTGACCACGTTCAGCGTGATCTTCGCGTAGGCCACCTGGCTCTTGCCGCGCCCCAGCAAGCCGAAGAGTTGCTGGTCGCCGACTTCCTTGCGGCCGAATTCCGAGATGTCGCCCGTGACCACAAATGAAGCGCCGCGCAGCGTCTGCGCCTGGCCGGCGAATACGAATTGTCCAACCGCGAGGTGCTGGGCTTCGGCAGCACCGCCGGTTACGACGCCACGCTGAATGGCAAGGTGCTGGACCTGGCCATG
>JBBQAI010000157.1:0-8367 GCA_038316205.1 Burkholderiales bacterium | reverse complement strand
CGCGCCGATGGCGGGAGCCGAGTCGGCATGAGCTTGTACACAGCCTTCATCTCGGGTCTGGTTTTCCCACTTCAGGAGCGCCTGAAGCGGCACGACACGGTGCGGGTGCGGCAGCAGTTGGAGGCCTCGCAGTGGTGGACGCCGAAGCAAATCGCAGCGTTTCAGCTGGAGCGGTTGCGTCGGCTGCTGTCCGAGGCTGGACGGGCGGTGCCCTATTACCAGAAGCTGTTCGAGCGGCTCGGTTTTGAGCCCGAACGCCTGGCCAGCCTCAGCGAACTGGGTCAACTGCCGACGCTGACCAAGCCGCTGATTCGCGCCAATTTCGACGCGCTGAAACATCCGTCGGCGCGCGGACTGGCGCGGGCATCCACCGGTGGCTCGTCTGGCCAGCCGCTGAGCTTCTTGATCGGCCGCGAGCGCGTCAGCCACGATGTCGCCGCGAAGTGGCGTGCCACGCGTTGGTGGAACGTCGACATCGGCGACTCTGAGGTCGTGATCTGGGGCTCGCCGATCGAGCTTGGTGCGCAGGACAGGCTGCGGCTGTGGCGCGACCGCATGCTGCGCAGCACCTTGTTGCCGGCGTTTTCGATGACCGACGCCAACCTGGACGGCTTTCTGCAGACGATTCGTCGGGTGCGACCAAGGATGCTCTTTGGCTACCCGTATTCGATGGCACATGTCGCGGCCCACGCTGAGCGCCGCGGTCAGCGCATGGACGATCTGGGTATCCGCGTGGCATTCGTGACGTCGGAGATGCTCTATCCGCACCAGCGTGAAGCGATCTCCCGCGTCTTCGGCTGTCCGGTGGCCAATGGCTACGGCGGACGGGACGCCGGCTTCATCGCTCATGAGTGCCCGGCTGGCGGCATGCACCTGACCGCTGAGGACCTGGTGGTCGAGATCCTTGACGAGCAGGGCAGGAGCCAGCCCGAGGGCGAGGCCGGCGAGGTGGTAGTCACCCATCTGGCGTCCCGCGACTTCCCCTTCATCCGCTACCGAACCGGGGACATCGCGGCGCTAGACAACCGACCCTGTTCCTGCGGTCGCGGCCTGCCGCTTTTGCGCGAGATTCATGGCCGCACCAACGACTTCCTGATCGCCGTCGACGGCACGCCCATCCCCTGCGGCGCGTTCACCTATCTGGTTCGCGAAACCCCGGGCATCGAGTCGTTCAAGATCGTGCAGGAAAGCCTGGCGCACACCTCGGTCGAACTGGTCATCGGGCGCGGATTCGAGCCCGATAGCGCGGCGATGTTGGCCGCGAACTTCCGCCGCAGGCTGGGCCCAGAAACCCGCATCGACATCAGCATCGTCGACGAGATCAAGGCAGAGCAGAACGGCAAGTTCCGCTACATCTCCAGCAAGGTTGTTGCCGCTGCCGCTGTCGCCGTGCCGGCAACATCGACTGCAGCAGCGGCGGGCTGACGCCTGCGCATACCCGGCACACGATCATGCGCGACGTTCTCTTGGCTCTGATCCTGGCCTACTTCTCGCTTCGAGCGCTGAGGTACCCGTGGATCGGCGTGATGCTATGGACGCTTCTCAGCATCCTGAACCCGCACAAATACAGTTGGCAGCTTGACTCGCAACCGGTTGCCGCGATCATGGCCGTCTGCACCCTGGTTGGCATCCTGGTCTCGAAGGACCGCAAGTCGTTCCCGCTTACACGCGAATCCCTGATGCTTTTGTTGCTAATGGCTTGGTTCTCGATCACGCTGTTGGGCTCGTTCAACATCGAGGGCAGCTACGACCAGTGGAAGAAGGTCATGAAGATCGACTTCATGATCTTGGTCACGCTGCTGGTACTGCACACACGCCGGCACATCATGGCGCTGACTTGGGTGCTGGTGTTCTCCCTGGGTTACTACGGCGTCAAGGGCGGCGTGTTTACCATCACCACTGGTGGCCAATACCGGGTGTGGGGTCCGTTATCGACCTACATCGAGGGCAACAACGAACTGGCGCTGGCCCTGATCATGACCATTCCGCTGATGCAATACCTGCGCGGACAGATGCAGAACCGTTGGGTTCGCCACGGGTTGCTGCTGTCGAGGCTGCTGTGCGCGGCCGCCGCGCTGGGCAGTCACTCTCGTGGCGCCCTGGTGGCGATTGCGGCGATGGCGATGTTCCTGTGGTGGCGCAGCAAGGGCAAGCTGATCGCTGGCATCGCGCTGGTCACCGCCGCCGTGTTGATGATTGGTTTCATGCCAGAGAACTGGACCCAGCGCATGGACACCATTACCGACTACCAAGACGATGCTTCCGCCATGGGCCGCATCAATGCGTGGCAGATGGCCTGGAACCTGGCAAAGCAAAACTTCCTTGGCGGTGGTTTCGACATCTACACCTACGATGTGTTCTTGCGCTATGCACCTAACCCCGAGGACATACATGCTGCGCACAGCATTTACTTCCAGATCCTTGGAGAGCATGGCTTTGTCGGGCTCTTCATCTTCGTATTGATGTGGATTTTTGTCTGGTCCTCAGCCGGTAAGCTGCGCCGTGAGGCCGTGCAGCAAGTCGAGAGCGCCTGGCTGGCCGACCTGGGCGCAATGTGCCAAGTCAGCTTGGTGGGCTTTGCGGTAGGGGGCGCGTTCCTCAGCCTGGCCTACTTCGATCTGCCCTACATCATCCTGGTGCTGGTGGTGCTGGGCCGGCGCTGGATCGCTGAGCAGGCCTGGCGCACCGAGGTGCCAGGGGCCCCAGGCACAGGCGCGCTGGCGCGCTTGATGCGCTTGTTCGCCAGTCGGCCAGCGCCCTTCGAGGGCGGCCTACGGCCAAGCTCCCGGTGAATGTCTACCTGACTTTCGATGTCGAGGTCTGGTGCAATGACTGGACGCAACTCGACACCCGTTTCCCGGCCAGTTTCGAGCGCTATGTGTACGGGCGATCAGTGCGCGGCAGTTATGCCCTTCCCCAAACCCTGGACATCCTCGGCCGGCACGGCCTGCACGGCGTGTTTTTTGTCGAGCCGCTGTTCTCGGCGCGTTTCGGCGCGCAGTACCTGGCGACGATCGTTGGCATGATCCGCGCCGCTGGGCAGGACGTGCAGTTGCACCTGCACCCCGAATGGACCGATGAGATCTGGCCGCCGCTGCTGGCAGATGTTTCGCGCAAGCGGCAGCACCTGATCCACTACAGCGCGGACGAGCAGACCCAGCTGATCGCCTTCGGCAAGCGCGCGCTGGAGACCGCTGGCGCTGGCATCGTCAGTGCGTTCCGTGCTGGCAGCTACGCCGTAGACGCCGGCACCTACTTGGCGCTGGCGCGAAACGGTATCGCCATTGACAGCAGCCTTAACGAAATCGCAGCGATCAGCGGCGCCGACCTGCCGGCGCCACTCAGCTACGCCACGGCGCGACAGGTCGGGAGCGTCTGCGCCTTCCCGGTCACAGTGTTCCGCGACGGTTTGGGCCGGCTGCGGCCAGCGCAGATTGGCGCCTGCAGTTTTGCCGAACTGCGCGACGCACTGGCGTCGGCGCACGATCTTGGCTGCCAGCACTTCGTCATCGTGTCGCACAACTTCGAAATGCTCAAACCCGGGCGAAGTGACCCTGACAATACCGTTGTGCGCCGATTTGAGCGGCTTTGCCAATTGCTGGCCAGCCGCTCGGCTGACTATCGGGTGGGATCGTTTGCGCAGGGCGTAACGCCCAATGGTAAGGAGTCGCGGCCGTCGGTTCAAGCTTGGTCGACCGGGTTGCGGTTAACCGAGCAAGCAATACGTCGGCTGACCGAATGGGTCTGAGGGTGGAGCAGGAGCCGGACTCACAACCCTATGGCCCCTGATCGAATGGTGGCCGTGCCGAATTGCCGCATTCCGATGCGTCAATGATGGCCTAATCGTCAGTCCTGTCCAGCGCCCAGTTTCCGCCTTCCTCGCATGCTGCCCATCAAGCCCTTTCTCTCACTTCTTTCGCCAGGCCTGGCGCGAGGCCGGCTGTCGGTGCTAATCTTTCACCGGGTGCTGCGGCGGTCCGACCCGATCTTTCCGGGCGAAGTCGACGCCGGCCAGTTTGACCAAATCTTGGGCTGGTTGCGTGCTTGGTGCAACGTGCTGCCGCTGGACCAAGCGGTGAAGCGTCTGAAGTCGGGTAGCCTGCCGGCCCGCGCTGCCGCCATCACATTCGACGACGGCTATGCCGACAACCACAACGTGGCCCTGCCGCTGCTGGCTCGGCATGGCCTGCCGGCCTGCTTCTTCATTGCCACCGGCTTCCTGGACGGCGGTCGCATGTGGAACGACACGGTGATCGAGGCACTACGCCGCTGCCCGCACGAGGCCATCGACCTGGGCGGGCTGGGCTTGCCGGAGCCGTCTGGTGACGATCACTGGGCGCTGACCAACTTAGCCTCGCGGCGTCGGGTCATCGAGTCGGTGATTGGCCGCATCAAGTACGTTGATTCCGCCCTGCGTCAGTCGCTGGCCGACGCTGTCGCAGTCCGGTCGGGTGCGCAACTGCCTGACGATCTGATGATGACCAGCACCCAAGTGCGCAAGCTCAGCAGCGCCGGCATGCAAATCGGCGCCCACACCCATTCCCACCCGATTCTGGCCCGGCTACCGGTACAGGACGCACTGCAGGAGATCCGCCAAAGCAAGGAAAGCCTGGAGCAGCTGCTGGATCAACCCGTCGACCTCTTCGCCTATCCCAATGGCCGGCCGGGAAAGGATTACGACCAGACCAGCGTGGACCTGGTGCGCAAGCTGGGTTTCGCCGCCGCGGTGTCGACCGCGGTGGGCGCGGCAGATGCCGCCGCCGACCCGTTTCAGCTGCCGCGCTTTACGCCCTGGGACCGCACGCGCACGCGTTTCGGCCTGCGCCTGGCGTCCAACCTGTGGTCGGCGCGGGCGGCTGCCCACTGATCGATGTCGCACGCCGCCCAGACGCTGCTGGCTGACGCGCCGCCGCCCCGCTTCGAGTCGCTGCGCCTGCACCGCGCCGGCAATTTGCCGTTCACGCCGGCACCGGCGGTCGCCTCGGCGCTGCTAGCCGCCCGTGCTGACGCCGCCGCCGCCGAGGATGGCCATGTGATGGTCTTTGCCGGCATTCGCCAGGGCGTGACAGTCTTGCTCGTGCCCTGGCGCAGTCAACCCACGACCTTGCCCGTAAGGGTGGGCGAGAAGCGGCTTTGGCAGCTAAGCTTGCCAGCGATCCGGCTGACACCGGCGGCGCAACATGGCATCGCCACCCTTGCCGATGCGCGCGAGCTGCTGCGTTGGCTGCGGCAGGCGCACCCCGGCAGGGCGGTGGCGCTGACCGACGCCGAGGTCGACGGGCCGCTATACCAAGCCGCGCTGGAGCCGGCCACGCTTGGCTATTGCCTGCTGCGCGATCAGCCTGACAAGCACTTGCGGCATCGATTCGGCGCCAGCTACCAAACTTTCTTCGATGCTCGCGGGAGCAAGTACCGCAACCAACTGCGCAAGAAGGAGAAGGACTTCGTGGCCCGCTTCGGCAGCGATCACGAGTTGCGTGAGTACCGACAGCCGCACGAGGTCAAAGACTTCCTCGATGCCGCCAGCGCCATCAACCGCAGGACCTACCAGTTCCGCCTGTTTGGCGAAACGGTGGAAGCGGACGCGCACAGCCTGGCTGCCGGCCGGCGCGAGGCCGAGGCCGGCATGTTCCGGTCTTTTGTGCTGTGGCACGGCCACCAGGCGCTGTGCTTTGTACTGGGGCACCAGGGCCCCAGCGGCGTCTACGAACACCGCCAGACCGGCTACGACCCCGACTGGCGGGACTTCGCGCCCGGAATTTTCTGCAACATTCTGTTGCTCAAGCGTTTGTATGCAGTCGATAAACCGGCGTGCCTGGACTTCGGTAGCGGCGATTCCGACTACAAGCGATTGTTCTCCAACGAGTCGCGCGTTACCGCCAGCCCGCTGCTTGTGCCGCGCAGGCCGCGCTACCTGCCAGGCGTGTGGCTGCACCGGGCCGCTGAGGCGGGCAACGCGCTGGCCGTGCGCTTGCTGAGCCGCTGGGGCGTCAAGGACTGGATCAAGCGGCGCCTGCGCCGCGCCGCATGACTGTGTCCACATGAGTCGTGCATTCTCAATCTACCTCGATTTGATCCGCTTTTTGGCGGCCTGCCTGGTGGTGGTCTACCACTCGAACTCACGCCTGATTGTCGAATCGGTGTTGCCCTTCGCGCGCCACGGCCACGCCGCGGTCATCGTGTTTTTCGTGCTGTCGGGCTATGTGATCGCGTTCGCTGCAGATACCAAGGAGCGCGACGCCCGCAGCTACTGGGCCAGCCGCATGTCCCGGGTGTGGTCGCTGGCGCTGCCGGCGGTGTTGTTGACGCTGCTGCTGGACTGGGTGGGCGAGCCGTTGGCGCCCGCGCTGTACGCCGGCAACACCACCCATGACTATGCCTGGCTGCGCATCCTCAGCAGCCTGGCCTTCCTCAACGAGGTTTGGTCCTTGTCGATCATGACCTTCTCCAACATCGCCTACTGGTCGCTGAACTACGAGGTCTGGTACTACGTGTTGTTCGCCCTGTTCGTCTACGGCCATCCGCGTCGGCGCTGGTGGTGGCTGAGCCTGACCGCCTTGGCCTTGGGTCCCAAGATCCTGCTGCTGGCGCCGATCTGGCTGCTGGGTGTGGTGATCTACCGCTGGCAGCGGCCGCAATCCATGCCCGAGTGGCAGGGCTGGTGCTGCGTCGCCGGATCGGTGGGCCTGTGGCTGCTGTTTGACCGATCACAGGTCACCGAACTGGCCACCGAGTGGCTGAAAAGCGTGATCGGCCCGTATTGGCACCGTGAACTGGCGTTCTCGAAGTGGTTCATCAGTGACTACCTGCTGGCGCTGATCGTGTTTCTCAACTTCGTTGGCGTGCGCCGGGTGATCTTCCGCGTGGAAGCGGCCGTGCACCTGATCGAGCGCCCGGTGCGGCTGCTGGCGGCTTACACCTTCTCAATCTACATCCTGCACCAGCCGCTGATCTTTTTCTTCGCTGCGCTGATCGATCTGCCGCCGTCAGGCTATGGCCGCTATGCCGCAGTGATGGCCTGCGTCGCGGTAGCCATCGCGGTCATCGGCAGCGTTACTGAGGGCAGACGCTTTGCGCTGCGCCGCGCCATCCTGTCCGCAATCGATCGCATCGCGGCCAGCCGAGCCTGGCGCACGCGGCCGGGCGGCGCGGTAGCTGGGCAGGGCTGAGTTCGTGCGCGACCTGCTGCAGAGGCTGGCCACCGAGTGGCGTACGCGCGGGCCCGCAGGCTTTATGCGCTTTGTGGCGCTAAGGCTGTTGCAGTGGCGAAGCGATGTGCTGTACCAAGCCGATCCGGCCCGGCTGGCCGACGCGGCGGCAGGTCCGGCCGAAGTACCCGGCGAGACGGTGGTGTGGGTGCATTGCGGCAATCTCGGCAGCGCGGCCACGGCGGCGGTTGAGGCGGCGGTGTTGGGCGGGGCAAACCACGCTTACCGTCAGGCGCTTTGCGGTGCCGACCAGCTGCTCGCCATCGTCGACGAGCAGGGCTATGTCGCGAGCTATGGCTTCGTGCTGTTTGAATCGTTCTACAAGCAGGTGCTGAGGGAAGCCGCCGACACGCCGATGATCGGAAACTGTTTTACAGACCCCGGGCAGCGTGGCCGCGGTTACTACCCACGCCTGCTGCGCGCGGCCTGCCGCCGTCTCGCCGACGAGGGCTATCGGCGGGTCATCATCACCTGCGCACCCGACAACCTGGCCTCGGTGCGGGGGATCGAGAAGGCGGGCTTTCGGCGGGTCAGGACACTGTCAAGCGTGGTGTTGGCGGCGCGCTGGATCGCCTGGCAGCGCATTGTCGATACCCGCCAAGACGCCCCTTGAGACCGCCGGGCAATGGAGGCGAGCCAGCCGAAGCGGCCGCGCAAGAGGCGGCCCTGCGCGACGCAGGCTTGGATCTCGCCGTCGAAACCAGCTGTGCCGATGCCGATATGTGGAAGACCAGGCAAGGGATCGGGAACCATCATGCCGAGCGACTCGGTTTGCTCTGTCCTAGGGCGGTCAACCGCGCATCTCGAAGCCCGGTGCGTGCGCCTGCAGCCACTGCTCCAGCATCATCAAGATCCACACCATTTCACCGTAGTAGCCCGGGTGGGCTGGCAGATGGGTGTCAATGAGCGCCCGAATGAAGCCCGGCTGAACCAGCCCGCGCTGCGCGAGTGACCGCAGCGACTCAGTGGCCAGCCGGCGCAGGCCCTCATGGCGTACCACCCAGGGGCCGAACGGCAAGCCGAAACCCTGCTTCTTCTTGGTCAGCGTGGCATCGGGCAGAAAGCCGCGCAACGCTTCCTTGAAGAACCAGCGCAGTTTCAGCCCGCGCAATTTGTAGTTGGCCGGTAACTCTTGCGCCAAGGCCAGCAACGCTGGCGC
>JBBQAI010000155.1:0-8388 GCA_038316205.1 Burkholderiales bacterium | reverse complement strand
GAAGGTGCCACGCCCGAGCAGGTGGACAAGGCGGTCGAGAAGTTCGGCTTCGCGATGGGGCCGTTCCGCATGGGCGACCTGGCCGGCAACGACATCGGCTGGGCCATACGCAAACGCCGCTACATCGACAAGCCCGAGATGCGCTACAGCAAGACGGCCGACCTCTTGTGCGAACTGGGTCGGTATGGCCAGAAAACCGGTGCCGGTTGGTACGACTACGCGCCTGGCAAGCATGACGCCATCCCTTCGAAACTGGTCGTCGAGATGATCGAAAAGCACCGCGCCGCTTTGGGCATCACGCCGCGCAAGATCGGCGACGACGAGATCGTCCACCGCTTGGTCTATTCGCTGGTGAACGAGGCTGCGAAAATCCTGGAAGAGGGAATAGCCAGTAAAGCAAGTGACATCGATATGGTCTACCTCACCGGCTACGGCTTCCCGTTGTTCCGTGGTGGGCCCATGTGCTACGCCGACCAGCAAGGCCTTTACAACGTCGTACAGACGATGAAGAAATTCGCCGTCAACCCGCTGGACGACGCCAGCTTCTGGCAGCCCGCGCCGCTGCTGGCCAAGTTGGCGGCCGAAGGCAAGAGTTTCACTTGAAGCACCTGCGGCTGTTGTCGGCTCTGGCCGGTCGGTCGTCCCCTGCCTGTGATTCATCGCCCGCGAGGCATTGCCCATGATCAAGCGTCTGCTGTTCGGCCTGCTGGTTGTTCTGCTGCTGTTGGCCGCTGTGCTGGTGGGCAACACGTTGCGCCAGCGATCGCGCCAAGTGGCCGTTCCGGCGTTGGCGCCGCTGGCGGTCGATCAGGCGCGGGTGGTTGAATCGATGGCCATCGCGGTGCGCGCCAAGACGGTCAGTGGCCTGCTCGACCCAACGGGCCAAGCGGAAGCCTTCGAGGCTCTGCACGCCCACCTGCGCAGCCGCTACCCGCTGGTTCATGCCACGCTGGAAAGCGAACAAGTCGGCGCCCACAGCCTGCTCTACACCTGGCGTGGCAGTGACGCGCAGGCCCCAGGCTTCGCGTTGCTGGCCCACCAAGACGTGGTGCCTGTGGCGCCCGGCACCGAAGCCTTGTGGCAGCACCCGCCCTTCGCCGGTGAGGTGGCCGACGGCATGGTCTGGGGCCGGGGCACGCTGGACGACAAGAGCAATCTCATCACCCAGATGGAAGCGGTGGAAGCGCTGATCCAGTCCGGCTACAAGCCGCGCCGCACGGTGTACCTGGTCTTCGGCCACGACGAGGAAGTCGGCGGTCAGCAAGGCGCGGTGCTCGTGGCGGCCCTGCTGAAACAGCGCGGGGTGAAGCTGGCTTTTGTGCTTGACGAAGGCCTGGCCGTGACCGAAGGCATCTTGCCCGGCGTGGCCCAGCCGCTGGCCCTGATCGGCCTGGCCGAAAAGGGCGCGGTCAGCTTGCGCCTGACGGCTCAAGCGCCACCCGGCCATTCGTCCACGCCGCCGGCCGCAGGTCTTGGTGCCATCGGCATGCTCAGCGCGGCGCTCACGAGGCTGGACAACAACCCGCTGCCCGGCGGCATCCAGGGCGTGGCCGCCGAGATGTTCGCCACCATCGCGCCCGAACTGCCTTTCGGCCAGCGCCTGGCCATGTCCAACCTGTGGCTGTTCAAGCCCGTGGTGCAGAAGATGTTGGAGAAGGGTGCTGCCACCAACGCCATGCTGCGCACCACCACCGCGCTGACCATCGTCAACGCCGGCAACAAGGAAAACGTGCTGCCTGGCAAGGCCGAAGCGGTGGTGAATTTCCGCATCTTGCCGGGCGACACGACAGCGTCGGTGCTGGCCCATGTGAAGCGCGTCGTGGCCGACGAGCGCATCGCCGTGCAGGTGATGGGCACGCCCGCTGAAGCGTCGAAAGTGTCGTCACCGCGCAGCGACAGTTACCGCCTGATCGAACGCACCGTGCGCGAGGTTTTCCCCGACAGCATGGTCACGCCCGGCCTCGTGCTGGCCGGCACCGACTCGCGCCATTTCGAAGGTCTGGCCGACGACGTCTACCGCTTCATGCCGATCCGTTTCAAGGCCGAAGACCTGCTGCGCGTGCACGGCACCAATGAACGCATCTCGGCGGCGCAACTGGTCGATATGGTTCGCTTCTATCACCGCTTGCTGCAGCAATCGGCTCTCTGATTTCCTCGTTTCCGCTCACCCCCGCTCACCACAAAGGACGCCCGCCATGACCCAAGCTGTCATCGTCTCTACCGCCCGCACGCCGCTTTGCAAGAGCTGGAAGGGCGCATTCAACATGACCCACGGCGCCACGCTGGGCGGTCACGCCGTGAAGGCGGCCGTTGAACGCGCTGGCATCGACGGCGCCGAAGTCGACGACGTCATCATGGGTTGCGCCACGCCCGAAGGCGCCACCGGCAGCAACATCGCGCGGCAGATCGTGCTGCGAGCCGGCCTGCCCATCACCACCAGCGGCGTCACCGTGAACCGCTTCTGCAGCAGCGGGCTGCAAACCATCGCGCTGGCCGCGCAACGCATCATCGCTGGCGAGGGTGACATCTACATCGGCGGCGGCGTCGAAAGCATCAGCTGCGTCCAGCAGGAAGCCAACACGCACATGCTGCAAGACAGCTGGCTGAAGGCCAACAAGCCCGAGATTTACTGGAACATGCTGCAGACCGCCGAGCAGGTGGCCAAGCGCTACCACATCGGCCGCGAGCGCATGGACCACTACGGCGCTGGCAGTCAGCAAAGGGCCGCCGCTGCACTGGAAGCCGGTCTGTTCAAGGCCGAGATCGCGCCCATCACGGTGACGGCCGGTGTGGTCGATCCGGTGATGGGTCTGCGCAGCAAAGAAGTCAGCGTGGCCAACGACGAAGGCATACGTGCCGGCACCACCTATGAAGGCATCTGCAACCTGCGCTCGGCCCTGCCGGGCGGCTTGATCAGCGCCGGCAACGCTAGTCAGTTCAGCGACGGCGCGGGTGCCTGTGTGTTGATGCACGAGACCGTGGCCGAACGCAAAGGGCTGAAGCCCATCGGCCGATTCCTGGGCTTTGCGGTTGCGGGTTGTGAGCCTGACGAAATGGGCATCGGCCCGGTCTTCGCCGTGCCCAAGGTGCTCAAGCGCCTGGGCCTGACGGTGGCCGACATCGACCTGTGGGAATTGAACGAAGCCTTCGCCGTGCAGGTGCTGTATTGCGCCGACACGCTGGGCATTCCGATGGACAGGCTCAACGTCAACGGCGGGGCGATTGCGGTGGGCCACCCTTACGGCGTCAGCGGCCAACGCCTGACCGGCCACGCGTTGATCGAAGGCAAGCGGCGCGGCGCCAAGCGCGTCTGCGTGACCATGTGCATCGGCGGCGGCATGGGCGCGGCGGGCATTTTCGAAGTGCTCTGAGGCGTGCGCTGAAAAGCGCTCTGAAAAGCGCTCGCAGCCATCGGGCTGCGCGCCCAGAAGGACGGAACCCCCATGGCCATGCGCGACACGCTTGAATTCCTGCTGAACGACTGGCTGAGCGTCAACGCGCTGCTGGATCGACCGCGCTTTGCCGACCATTCCAGCGAAACCTTCAGCCAGGTGCTGGACACCTGCGAACGCATCGCCCGCGAGAAATTCGCGCCGGCCAATCGGCTGGTGGACACGCAAGAACCGCACTTCGACGGCGAACGCGTGCACCTGCCGCAGGCCACGCACGACGCGCTGGCCGCCTATGTCGAAAGCGGCATGATGGCGGCGGCCCAGGATTACGACGTGGGCGGCATGCAATTGCCCTGCGTCATCCAGATGGCGGCCAAAAGCTTCTTCAGCCAGGCCAGCGTGTCCATCGGCGGCTACGCCATGCTGACCACCGGCAACGCCGGTTTGCTGATGGCCCACGGCACCGACATGCAGCGCGAGGTCTTTGCGAAGAACGAATTTTCGGGCCGCTGGTTCGGCACGATGTGTTTGAGCGAACCGCAGGCCGGTTCGTCCTTGAGTGACGTGGCCACGCGCGCGGTGCCTGACGGCGCGGACTTCGAAAATGACCCGCTCGGCCCGCGTTACCGGCTGCGCGGCAACAAGATGTGGATCAGCGGTGGCGAGCACGAGATCACCGAAAACATCATCCACCTGGTGCTGGCCAAGATACCCGGCGCCGACGGCAAGTTGGTGCCCGGCACGCGCGGCATTTCGCTGTTCATCGTGCCCAAAAAGTTGGTCAACACGCAGGGCGAGTTGACCGGCGAGCGCAACGACGTGGCGCTGGCCGGACTGAACCACAAACTGGGCTATCGCGGCACGACCAACACGCTGTTGAATTTCGGCGAAGGCAAGTTCCCGGTGCAGGGCTCGGCGGGTGCCATCGGCTACCTGGTCGGCAAGGCCGGTGAAGGCCTGCGCTGCATGTTCCACATGATGAACGAGGCGCGCATCGGCGTCGGCCTGGGCGCGGTGATGCTGGGCTACGCCGGCTATGAAGCCAGCTTGGACTACGCGCGGCAGCGTACGCAGGGCCGGCCCATCACCGGCGATGGCAAAGATGCTTCAAAGCCACCGGTCACGCTGACCGCACATGCCGATATCAAGCGCATGTTGCTGGCGCAGAAAAGCTATGTCGAAGGCGGGCTGGCGCTGGAGCTGTATTGCGCCCGCCTGGTCGATGAATTGAACACCGGCGACGAGGCCACGGCCGCAGAGGCCGGCACGCTGCTGGAAGTGCTGACGCCGATCGCCAAAAGCTGGCCCAGCGAATGGTGTCTGGAAGCCAACTCGCTGGCCATACAGGTGCTCGGCGGCTACGGCTACACGCGCGACTTCCCGGTGGAACAGCACTGGCGCGACAACCGCCTGAACATGATCCACGAAGGTACCCACGGCATACAGGGCCTGGACCTGCTGGGCCGCAAGGTGGTGATGAACGGCGGTGCCGGCCTGAAGCTGCTGGCCACGCGCATCAACGCCACGGCCGAGCGTGCCGGCCCTGTCGATGGCCTGGCCCAACACGGCAACGCACTGGCAGGGGCGCTGCAGCGCCTGGGCGCCGCCACCAAGAGCGCGTGGGCCACTGGCGTGCCTGAAGAAGCGCTGGCCAATGCCACGCCCTATTTGCAGGCCTTCGGCCATGTGGTGCTGGCCTGGCTGTGGCTGGACGTGGCCTTGGCGGCCGCCGCACAGAAAAGCGATCTGGCATCTGGCAAGCTCGCCGCCATGCGCTATTTCTTTGCTTACGAATTGCCCAAGATCGACGCCTGGCTGGGCCCTGTCGCCCGCCGCGAACCGCTGGTCCGTGACATGCAAGACGCGTGGTTTTGACCGCCTCCATGACCATCAACAAGATCGACAAACTGATCTGGGTGCTGATCTACGGCGGCCTGCTGGTCTTGTGTCTCGGGGTGTTCGTCAAACGCAGCGCCGAAGGCCTGGGCTGGGCGCTGGTGGTGGTGGGTGCCATCGTGGCCAGCGCAGGCGCTACGTTGATCTGGGTGCGTTCGCGAATGGACCCTGCCGACGACTCAAAGTCTAAGGGGCAGTCATGAACTTTGAATTTATCGCCCGCCGTGCCTGGCTGCGGGTGGCGGGTGCTGCTGCTGCGGCAACGGCTGCGGCCCTGTTGGTGGCTTGCGCGCAGCCGGGCACGGTGCCAGGAGCCACACCGGTGGCTCCAGCCGCAGCCCCTGATCCGTATCCGCCCATCGTCTTCGTCCACGGCAACGGTGACACCGCCGCGCTGTGGTTGACGACGGTCTGGCGCTTCGAATCCCAGGGTTGGCCGCGCGAACGCCTGCACGCCATCGACCTGCCGTACCCGCTGGCCCGTGATCTGGACGATGTGGCGCAACCGGGCCGCACGTCGACCACCGAACACCGCTTGTTCCTGGCCGCCGAGATCGCCCGCATGTTGCGCCGCACGGACGCCAAGCAGGTCGTGCTGATGGCCAATTCGCGCGGCGGCAACGCGGTGCGCAGCTACATCGCCAACGGCGGCGCTGCCACGGTGAGCCATGCCATTCTGGGTGGCACGCCCAACCACGGTGTGCAGGCCAATGCGGCGGTTCGGCCGATGAACGAATTCAACGGCGCAGGCCCCTTTCTGACCGGGCTGAACAACCAGGGCGCGCCCGGTGTGGAGGTGACGCTTGGACCGAAGTGGTTGACGGTGCGTTCGGACGGCAACGACAAGTTCGCCCAGCCCGATGGCGTCTGGCTGGGCCAGCCCGGCCAGCCCACGAACGTCACGGTGGCCGGCCCCGAGTTGAAGGGCGCGCAGAACGTCGTGCTGCCGGGTATCGACCACCGCGAAACGTCTTACTCACCGCAGGCCTTCGCGGCCGCCTTCCGCTTCATCACCGGCCGCGAGCCGCGCAGCATGGCGGTGCAAGCTGAAGCCCGCGTGGTGCTGGACGGCCAGGCCAGCGGCCTGGGTCTGGGCAACGACCCCAGCAAGGGCAGCTACGCCACCAATTTGCCGCTGGCCGGCGCCACCGTGGCGGTCTACGCCACAGCCCCGGCCACCGGTGAACGCGTGGGTGAAGCGCGCTTGCTCAAGACCGTGGGCGACGATGGCCGCTGGGGGCCGTTCGTGGCCGATGGCACCAGCACCTACGAGTTCGTCATCAGCGCGCCGGGCTATGCCGTGCTGCACGTCTACCGCTCGCCGTTTCCGCGTTCATCCGACCTGGTGCACTTCCGTGCCGAGCGCCTGACTGAGGCCGACAAGACCGCCGGCGCCGTCGTCAGCATGAGCCGTCCGCGTGGCTACTTCGGCCTGCCGCGCGACCGCATCGTGCTGGACGGACAAGACCCTGCACCGGGCATCCGACCCGGCGTTGCGGGTGTGGCGGTGTCCAAGGTCAAGCTGCCGGCCGGGCCGCAGCGTGCGGTGGTCGGGCAGTTCAATGGCGAACGCATCGTGGGCCGCAACTGGCCGGCTGCCGACAACCACCTGGTGGTGCTGGAATTGCAGGACTGAGCCAACGGCGCGTCACGACCTGCTGCGCGCGAACGATCCCCAAAAAACAAGGAGACCAACATGGGCACACCGATACAAAAACTGTTCGACCTGACGGGCCAGACGGCCCTGATCACCGGCGGCTCACGCGGCCTGGGCCTGCAAATGGCCGAAGCGCTGGGCGAGGCCGGCGCCACCGTGATGCTGTGTTCGCGCAAGGCCGCCGACCTGCAGGAAGCCGCCGCCCACCTGGCCGCGCGCGGCATCACCGCGCACTGGATCGCCGCCGACGCCAGCAAGGCCGACGAGGTGCAGCGCGTGGTGACTGAGACCATGGCCAAGCTGGGCCGCATCGACATCCTGGTCAACAACGCCGGCGCCACCTGGGGCGCGCCCGCTGAAGACCATCCCATCGAGGCCTGGGACAAGGTGATGAACCTGAACATCCGCAGCCTCTTTTTGTTTGCGCAAGCGGTGGCCAAGGCCAGCATGATTCCCAACCGCCACGGCCGCATCATCAACATCGCCAGCATCGCCGGCCTCAGCGGCAACATGGACGTGAAGTTCATCGCCTACGGCACCAGCAAAGGCGCCGCAGTGAACTTCACCCGCACCCTGGCCGGTGAGTGGGGCGCTTACGGCATCACCGTCAATGCGCTGGCGCCGGGCTTCTTCCCCAGCAAGATGACGCAGGGCACGCTGGACCATTTCGGCGCCGACAAGTTGGCCGCCGGCGCCCCACTCAAACGCATCGGCGACGATGACGATTTGAAGGGCGCAGTGCTGCTGTTTGCCAGCGCGGCCGGCAAGCACATCACGGGGCAGATCCTGGCCGTGGATGGTGGCGTGTCGGCGGTGCACGGTGCTTGAGGTGCAAGCCGGGCAGGAAGTGCCGGAAGCGGCTGGATCGGCCATGCCCTTCCAGGTCCAGATTCCTTTCGTCGAACTGCTGGGCATGGAACTGATGCGCTTCGAGCCTGGTGCCGCCGAGATCCACCTCGACCTGCGCCAGGAACTCACCAATTCCTGGGGCGTGGCCCACGGTGGCGTGACGATGACGCTGCTGGACGTGGTGATGGCCCACGCCGCGCGCAGCCCGCGCGAGGCCGGTGGCGAAACCCAGCCTGGCGTCGTCACGATCGAGATGAAAACCAGCTTCATGCGGCCCGGCCTGGGCCGCCTTGTCGCCACGGCCAAGCGCCTGCACGGCACCGTCTCGCTGGCCTTCTGCGAAGGTTATGTGCACGACGCCCAGGGCCTGCTGATGGCCCACGCCAGCGGCACCTTCAAGTACATGAAAGGCCTGCCCGTGGCTGGCCGCCGTGTGCAAAAACTCAACGCATCGGATTGACACCATGACCACCAACCAACGCATCGTTTTGGCTTCACGACCCGACGGCAAAGCCACCCTCGACAACTTCCGCCTGGACGCGGTGAATGTGCCCGCGCTGGACGATGGCCAAGTGCTGGTGCGCAACCACCACC
>JBBQAI010000195.1:0-4605 GCA_038316205.1 Burkholderiales bacterium | reverse complement strand
CGATCGCAGCAAAGTCGACAGAACACTCACAGGCAGTGGCAGCGCTGCCCTTGCCGCTTGCATCGCATGTATCGCCCGCAGCGTTCTCAGCCGTTCTCTCTGCCTCGAGAGAGGCAAGGCCCTTGAAGCAGGCTGACGCGGACAGGCGGACGTTGGATGCCTGTCCATTGAGTTGATTGGCGCCTTCGATCAAGGCTCGCTTTTCTTGGCTTTGTATCGCGCCGCCACGGCCCGACGGTTTGAATCGTCACCAAGCCAGCAAGCTGCAGGCCCACCCCGAACCAACCCAGGCGAAAGGAACCGAAATGAATGCGCGAGCAAGCTTCACCCTGCTGCCACTGATGCACTGGACAGCCGTTTTCATGTTGGCGGCCGCCGGCGCCTTGGCGCTTTCGGGCTTCATGCCCATGCCCGCCGCCATTGCCTCTGCCGTGGTCCTGACCTTCCTGCTGAAGACCCTGGTCGAACATGCGGCAGAGGCCTACGGCGCAGGCAAGAAGACGGCGGCGCTGATGTTTTGCGCCGGTGCCGTGTTGATCGCGAGCATCACCGTGGCTCTGACCGCAGCCAGTCTGTACGCCCGCGTGTTTGCCGTGCCCTCTGCCATTGCCGACTGGACGCTGCGCCGCGAACCTCTCGAACGCGAACTGCAACGCGTGCTGGCCGTCGCCAACACGGCACAGGTGGCGATGGCGAACTGGGCCTCGGACGCGTCCGCCAAGGCCAAGGAAGAAGGCCGCGAGAAGGGCGGTGCAAGCTGCCCGAACTTGCCGCAGACCTATGGCGGTCACGGGCCAGTGGCCAAGTGGCGCGAGGACGACAGCACCATCGCCAGTTCGCTGGCGTCTGAGCTCAAAGGTCTGGTCGACGCCGCGCAAAGCAGCACCGACAAGCTGCTGGCCCAGCCCAAGCCGACCGACTTCGTGGGCGTGAAGACCGGGTTCGAGGCCGGCAACGCGGCCAGCGACGCCGTCACCCGCATGACCGGCGCCGGCAACTACGCCGCAGACACCCTGCGTGCGCTGGACAGCCGCCGCATCAGCACCATTGATCGCCCGGGCCAGCCGCCGACCAACTGCGGCGATGGCGCACGGCAGGAATACATCAGCCGCGCCAGCGCCGCCCTCACCGCCCTGTCGCAACTCAAGGCCATGCCGCGCATGCACCCGGGCGTTGATGTCAGCGACCCGCATGACGTGCTTTCGCGCAGCCTGCTGCGCAGCTTCAACGGCGTCATGGCGATGGCCAGCGCCGGCTACCTGGGCTCGTTCGCGGGTGACGACCTGATGCAGAACGCACTGAAGAAGAACGGCGTCATGAACAGGGAGACGCTCGCGTTCGCGATCTCCATCGTGGCTGAAATCTCCGTGATCCTGACCGCGTTGCTGATGGTGCGCCAGCGCCGCCAGCCCTACACCGACAACGTCGTCAGCTGGATCGATGCCGATGAGCAGCGCCACCCGCAAGTCGGCACCGGCCGCGCGGTGGTACGCGGTACGGCGAAGCGCCTGGCCAACCTGTTCTACGCCGAGACACCGTCGGCTCCGGCGGTCACCGAGGTGTTCGACGCTGAACGCTTCACTGCCACCGCCCCCGCATCGGGTTTGATCGAACTGCCCGAAGACCCGCGCCTGTCGCGCGAGCGTGAGGCCGCCTGGTCGGGCAGCCTGCTCGATCACCATGTGCCCTGGGGCCAGCGTGACCTGCTGTTCATTCCCATCACCGCAGAAACTGGCCCCGCGCGCCACATGGCTCGCGCCCTCGAATACCAGAAGCAGGCCGTACTGGTCACGGATTCGGCGCCGACGAAGCTGTTGAACGAACCCGAGGTGCGCACGCACCTGGAGTCCGCTCACGGCCCCGACTGGCGCAACCAGCGCTACCAGGTGTATGCGCTCGACCCGGCGTACGCACAGCTGATGCGGCTGCGTGCCCTGGGCGGGCAGTTGGCAGCAGCACCGCAGCCCGACACGCTTAGCAGCATGGCTCGCCATGAGCCGCTGCGGCACCGCCTGGCTCGCCGCCCGGGCCGGGACCGCCCAGGCTGGGCATGACCGACGGCTGATCTGCCACCGGCCCTGCACCCGGCGCCCTGGGGCCAACATGACCGACCTCAGGGCGCTTTCACACCGATCCTTTCCATCCATCAGACCCTCCAGGAGATTTCTCATGAAGACAAAGACCTTGAGCCGCGCACTGCCGCTGCGCCACGTCGCCCTGCTCGCGATGCTGCTGCACCCCTGGGCTGCGATGGCCGGCGGCGCAGCGGCAGAAACCGCGGCGAGCAAGGCGCCGCAGCCCTCGCCTGCGCCCGCTGCGCTGCATGCGCCAGCACCACCGAATTCGCGCACATCTGGCACGCCCGCGGTGGCCGCCAGAAGCCCTGCACGGCTGCAGTCCAAGCCAGAACAGGTGTCGGTACCCACCGTCGCGATAGACACGGGCCGCATGCCGGCCTCGGGCCTTAGCGGCACGGCCTTCGCCTACAACCGCCGCTTTGCCGACAGCCTGTCCCGCGCGTTGCTGGCCCGGGGCGTGGCAGTCAAGCGCATCCCCGCCGCACTCTCGCCTGCGGAGCGTGCCAGCGCGGCAGCCGGCGCCACACTGCTGGTGTCGGTGAACCACGAGTCGCCTGCAACGCAGGCCCTGAAGCAGCAGGCCGCGGCGCACAGCGGTTATGCGGTGGCCGTGTCGCGCCAGCAAGGCGCCTCGCTGCCGATGGCACTGAACTGCTCGCGCCAGGTCGCGGCTGCCTTGTCGTCCACGGGCCGCGGCCACAGCCTGCTGCATGCCGTCAGCGGCCGCAGCGCGGCTGCTGGAAAGCATCCCTGGGTGGACGAAGCGCTGGGCGTGCAGGCGCAAGACGATCTGCCGGTGCTGAAGCTGGCACCGGTGCCGGCGCTGCGGCTGCAGGCGGCTGTGCTGTCCAACCCGGCAGAAGGCAAGCGCGCCCAAGACCCCACCTGGACGCGCCTGCAGGCGCAGGCCGTGGCCCGCGGGCTGGCCGCCTGCCTGGGGCATGCCGGCGCGGTTGAGCACAAGCAACCGTAGGCCAACCGCGCAGGCCGAACTCGTCGCCCATTTCCGGCATGGCCAGCGCTGGCTCGTTGATCGGGTGGCGCCGGCCCGTTGTCGTTTGGCGCGCTGGAATACGCGCGTGATGCGCACTCCAGTATTCGCCCTTCGGGCGTCCGGGCGGCCGGGCGGGCTCAAACCTGCATCGTGAAGCCGGCTGAATCCAACCAGCTGGTGCAGCCCACATCAGCGCACGCATTGCGCCGCCAGCCATGTCACCGTCAACGCCCGCAAGCGCTGTGGTGTCACAGCGGCCTGGCCGGCACCTTGCAGTTGCTGGCAGTAGGGGCAGCGGCGCAGCCGCGCTTCATCGGCGGGCCGCCAGTCGCGCACGTCCAACCCACCCTGCGGCGTTTCAAGCAGTTGGCGGAACAACGCACCGCCGCCGGGGCGCAGCAGGTGTTGCTCCAGCAGGCGCTGGCCGAGGTGGGCGGTCAGCGCCGACCATGACCGCAGCGAGCCCCGGCGCTGTTGCCTGAAGTCCGCAGGCGTGGGCACCGCACCGGGCTGCGCCAGCTGTTGAAGCAGTTCGGCGGCCTGGGCATAGCCGCCCACGCAGGCCAGGCAGCCGGTGCCGGCGGGCAACAGACGCAGGTCGGCCTCGGCGCCGCGTTCGTGCACGGTCGTGGCCACGGCCAGCAGGCAGCGGTTGTGCGCCAGCGCCCAGGCGTTGGCCTGCAAGCGCGCGGCGTCGTTGTCCACGCACACCACCACCGCGTCGGCCTGGCCGATCAAGCGCCCCGCAGCCGGGCTGGCCACGGGCAGTACGTGCAGGTCCAGCACGGCGCCCGGGCGCTGCAGCCCGCGCACGAAGCGCGACAAGGCCTCCAGCTTGGGCCGGCCTTCGTGCAGCGGGGCGAAGTCGCCGTCTTCGTTGTGCGGCTCCATGTGGTCGGGCTCGATGACGCTGAGCTGCCGCACGCCCAGCCGCACCAGACCGTGTGCCACCACCGAACCGGTTCGCCCGGCGCCCACCAGCACGATGTGACTGTGCTGCAGGCGGTGCAAGCCGGCTACGCCAAAGGCCGCCGCCTGGCGGCTGTCGCGGCTGCCGGGGCCGTAGGCGTCGGCCTTGGCGCCGGCGTCAGCGTCAAGCATGGCCTGGCTGGTCTCGTGAGTCAGCGCTGCATCACCCGAAAAGCGCACGCCCTGCATGCCACCACCCGGCAATTGCAGGCGCGGAACAGGCACCCAGCGGTTGGCGTGCGGTGTGTCGGGGCGGCGGCCGTGGCGGAACATCAGGGCGCCTTGCCCATCCATGCGCAGCCACAACAGCACCAGCGCGGGGTTCAGCGCCGCCGTGGCCAGCCTGAAACCCGGGGCATGTTGAAGCAGCCAGGCCTCCCAGCCTGCATCGCCCTGCGGCTGCGGGCTGCCCGCCGGGGCCAGGGCCAGCAGCACCAGGCCGTCTGACGCGGGCGCTGCAGGCTCGGCCGCGCGCGGGCTGGCCAAAGGGCGCAGCGGCTGCATGCTGACCGGGCCGGCCAGCGCCACCAGGCCAGTGCCCTGCGGCTGTAACACCAGCGGGGC
>JBBQAI010000184.1:0-5460 GCA_038316205.1 Burkholderiales bacterium | reverse complement strand
TGAAAAATGGCCGGGTTTGGGGGCCAAAAGGTGGCATTGGGGCCTGGCACGCGACCTGCAATGTTTCTAGCGTCACACCCCCCAAGTCACCGCCCCATCACCCCCTGGAGTCATTCTCATGAAGCGCATGCAAAAAGGTTTCACCCTCATCGAACTGATGATCGTCGTGGCGATCATCGGCATCTTGGCGGCGGTGGCGCTGCCGGCGTACCAGGGATATATCAAGCGGGCTGCGTACTCTGAAGTCATAAGTGGCATGCAACCGGCCAAGGTTGGGGTCAGCGAGTGCTTCAATACGACCGGTGCATTGGCCACCTGCGACGACGGTGCTGCAGGTGTGCCCGCTGCCGTGTCGGGCAAAGCGGGCGGCGCGCTGGCCGCGGTCAGCACTGCTGCTGGTGTCATCACGGCGACCCCGAACGCCTTCAAGGGCATTGCGGCAACTGAGAAATGTGTTCTCACCCCTACGCCCGATGCCGGCGCACTTAAGTGGGTTTACTCCGGCGGCTGCTTGACCGCAGGGTACGCCAAAAACTAATCAATCTATTTGCCCTGGCGGATTTTAGATCTCGGCTATCAGCAACGCCCACTTCGGTGGGCGTTGTTACGTCTAGATTACAGTTTTTTGGCGTTTTCGATGCGCGGCGTACCGTTTCAATACATTGGCCCTGCGGATACGCAATTCGCTTGTTTCGACCCGAAAGGTCGACATCGATAAATCGGCGGGCTCGACTATCGGCAGCGAGCGCAGGCATTGATGACTGAGCTGAGGGTGACGTGATCGGGCGGGAGCGACAAAAATGGTCACCCTTTAGTTGCGCCGATTGACACGAATCGACAGGCTGACGTACCAACCTGTGACAAATTCCCGGATTTAGGGGCCCAAAGGCCGAAACTAGGCCTGGCACGCAACCTGCCTTGTTTCTAACGGCGTACCTCGAAGTCGCTACCCCATCACCCGCTGGAGAGACTCTAATGAAGCGCATGCAAAAAGGTTTCACCCTGATCGAGCTGATGATCGTCGTGGCGATCATTGGCATCCTGGCGGCGGTTGCGCTGCCGGCCTACCAGGGATATGTCAAGCGGGCTGCTTACTCCGAAGTCATAAGCGGCATGCAACCGGCTAAGGTTGGGGTCAGCGAGTGCTTCAATTCGACCGGTGCATTGGCCACCTGCGACGACGGTGCTGCAGGTGTGCCCGCTAGCGTGTCGGGCAAAGCGGGCGGTGCGCTGGCCGCGATTAGCACTGCTGCAGGTGTTATAACGGCGACCCCCAACGCATTCAAGGGCATCGCGGCCACTGAGACCTGTGTTCTTACCCCTACGCCCGATGCCGGGGCACTTAAGTGGGTTTTTTCGGGCGGCTGCTTGACTGCAGGCTATGCCAAGAACTAACCGATCTCTTTCCCAAGGCGCGTTTAAGATCTCGGCAATCGGCAACGCCCACTTCGGTGGGCGTTGCCGCGTCTGGTTCACTGGGCGTGGAGGTTTTGGTGCCCCACGCCCGTGACCTACCCGCCCTCGCCGCGCCTGCCCAATGCGGCAGGGCGGAATCGATGGGTACGAATGTGTAGCCTGGCGCGCTAGGTATGCACGCGGTATATCCGTAATGACTCTGGAACCCGCATCATGAGTGCCGCCAAGCTCCCCCCAACGGTCACAGCTAGTCGGTGCGCTTGCCAAAAGCTTGCTGGATTGAAGGCCTAACTGCGGTGTTGATTGAACGTGATGGTGACTGGGTCAAGCGCAGTCCGGGCGGCAACGGACCCCACTGGATTGCCGGTGCTTTGGCGTTTGCGGCCATCGCCGCGCCGACGTTCTACCCTCCAAATTCGCCACCGCTAACGTCATTGCGGGCCGAGTCCTGGGCACTGCTAGCTTGGGGCCTGTTTTTGACCTATCTGGTCTCGCGCACGGGTGCATTGGCGATGCATCGTGACGGCGGGCGCAATGTGGAACTGTCGGCCGTGCTGTTGGCGCTGGCCTTGTTGCTGGCATCGATCATGGCGAGTGTGGTCTTTGCGGGATTGCCGGTTGCCATTGGCTTGCGTCATGGTTTTATCCTGCTGAGCGCCTGTGTCGCGCTGCTGGCCGGTGCAACGGCGCTGCGCTTACAGCCCCCTCACTTTGGCGCTTCTATCTTGGAGTCGGTGCTGCTGTGCCTGCTGTTCGCAGGCCTCGGCAATGCGGCAATTGCCGTCCTGCAAACCATAGGAATCACTGGGTGGTGGCCGCCGTTGGGCAAGGACGGCCGGGCCATCGGCGCTTTATACCAACCCAACTTGCTCGGCACGCAGTTGTTGTGGGCCTTCGCCGCCTTGGTGGCGTTGTACGCGCAGCGTTGTCTGCCGCGCTGGGTGGCGGTGGTTAGTGCCGCCCTGTTGATCGGCGCCCTTACCCTGAGTGCCTCTCGCACCGCGGCAGTGTCATGCCTGGTGCTGGCCGCCTGGGGGATGGTGGATCACCGCCTTGACAGGGAGTCGAGGCTGGCACTGGTGGCCTCACCGCTGTTACTGGGGCTCAGTTGGGCCGCTTTGGTTGCTTTGCAAGACTCCGGCGGGCCTGGCTTTGCAGGAACCGAACTGCTGCACAAGGCGGACCCGACCAGCTCCCGGTGGGGCCTTTGGCGCCAATCTGCCAAGCTGGTGGCAGAGCACCCTTGGCTGGGGGTCGGCTGGGGCCAGTTCAACTTTGCATGGACCCTGACCCCGATGCCAGGTTTGCCGCGCACCGCCGGCTACACCTTTACCCATGCTCACAACCTCTTCGTTCAATGGGGTGTCGAGTTGGGCCTGCCGTTGACGCTGGTCCTGACCGGCCTGCTGGCGTTTGCCCTGCTGCGCTGCGTGGCAGGCATGCTGCGAGCACACGGCGATGTTCCCGTGGTGCAGCGCGCCGCGCTGGTGATGGTGCTTATCGTCTTGGTGCACAGCCAACTGGAGCTCCCCTTGTGGTGGGTGTACTTGCTGTTGCCCACCGCTTTCCTTTTGGGCGTTGCCTTGCCGGCCGCCGCGCCGTCATCCAGCCGCCACGAACCCAAGACAGCCCTCGTGCTCGTCCCCCTGTTGATGGCTGCGGGCGCAGGTTTCGCACTGTGGGACTACCGTGCCATTTCCGAAATCTACAGTCCCTCGCCGGATGCACCGTCCCAAGAGGTGCGCATACAGACGGCGCGCCAGTCCCTGCTTTTCGGACAGTTTGGCGACCGTTTTGCCGGGACCTTGGCCCCGGCAGGCCAGCGCCGGCTGGACGTCTTCCAGCATATCGTTTTTGAGATGCTCGACGAGCGCTTGTTGATGTCCTGGGCGCTTGCATTGGCTGAAAATGGCCAGATTGGCAAGGCCAGGTTCCTGGCAGATCGCTTGCGGGAGTTTGATACATCCTCCGCGAGGCAATTCTTTGCAGTCTGCGTGGAACAACCGCATCGGTTTCAGTGCCAGCGCAGCCCGGCGGCGTTTGAGCTGGCGGACTTTCGCTCGTGAGCGAAACCCGGTTGCTGGCCCAGCCCGGTAGGTTGGAGTAAGCGCAGCGCACTCCAACATCTCCACCCCACGCTGCCCGCTCATGCGGACCGCTTTAACGAATCGCCGGACAGCCCCGACACTCCGGCTAATGGCTGCCTCAGCCGCCGTACACGTCGGCGCGCCGACCCTGCACCAATAGCCAGACCTGGATGGCTTGGCGCACAAGGTATTTACCCGGTATATCTCAAGTAACTTTGGAGCCCGCACCCTGACCTCCGCCAGGCTCTTCCTCCACGGCCGCAGCCAGGCGGTACGCCTGCCCAAAGCCTTCAGGTTCGAAGGCCTGACCGAGGTGTTCATCGAGCGTGATGGTGACCGGGTCATCCTCAGCCCGGGGCCGCCGGCCGTCGATCGAGCGGCTGATCAACGCGCTGGACCCGTTCGAGGCCCTGCCTGATCGCGAGCAACCCACGGTTGGCGACAAACGCGAGCCCTTCTGAGGCGCAGGCGATGCGTTTCATGCTCGACACCCACATCTGCATGGATGCGATCAGGCACCGACCGCCGGAAATGTTGGCCGCGCTGCGTGCCTACGAGGCCGCTGGCCTGGGGCTGTCGTCCATCACGGTGGCTGAGCTGTCTTTCGGCGCGCACAAGAGTGGATCAGCCCGCAACATCGCGGCGCTGCAGCAATTTCTGGAGCCGCTGGAAATCGCCGACTTCGACCGCGCCGCGGCCAAGTGCTACGGCCGCCTGCGCGCCACGCTGGAGACGGCGGGCACGCCCACCGGCCTGCTAGACACCCAGATCGCCGCCCACGCCCTGGCGCTGGACGTCACCCTGGTCACGCACAACCGCCGCGAGTTCAGCCGCGTGCCGGGCTTGCTTTTGTCCGACGGGGTGGCGACGCCCTGATCTCCTGATTCACGACGCCCCAGAAGCGGTCGTCCGACCGCATGCAGGTCCTGAGCTTGAACGACAGGGTGGCGGCGAGAAAAGCGACATCGGCCGAAGAATCACGCCGACAGTCGGCCGCTTCAGGCGACACGCACTTCCAGGTGCCGGCCCAGCACCCGCGCATTGGCTTCGATCTGGTCCAGCCGCGAGGCATGGCGCAGGTCAAACAGCCGGTCCACCTGCGGCATGTGCCAGCCCAGGCGCCGCGCGAGCTCGGCCTTCTTGATGCCCTGCTCGGTCATGGCCTGGTACACGCCCGACTTCGCGCTTTCCAGGGCCGACGGGCGCACGCATCGCTGCCCGCGTTTGGCCTTGCTGGCCGGTGGCAGCGGCTTGCGCGCGTCGATGTAGAACGACAGTGCGGTTTCCAGCGCATCAACGGCCTGAACCAGCGCCTGGTCTTCATCGGCCCCGAAGGTGATGGCCTCGGGTATATCGATGAACGACACCAGCACCGTGTCACCGTCCGGGGTCAAGGTCACAGGGTAATCAAACATGGGGAGACCTCACTTCAATCCGAGTTGGCGTTTGATCGCGGCCTCCAGCCCCTTAGCCAACTCGGCGATGCCGTGCATGGGCAGCGTGGACTGCTTGCCGTTCAAGAAGACTTTGAGATGCGAACCCTTGCCGGGCTGAAAGGCGGCGCCTTGTTGCGCCGGCCACTGCTTCATCTGCTTCGATTCCACAGCCGCAACACTAAACACTTATGTTGCTTTCGCCCAGCGCTGATCGACGCCAGGATGAGGGGTAAGCATCGCTGCGCGGTAGAGCGCCGATGGGCAGCTTGCCCATTGATCTTCGATCTGCTCGACCCTCTGGCTGCGCGGTATGTGGTCCCGACACGGCGGACGGTTGCGCTGGGCCCAAAACTGGGTGATCCGCACAGATCCGCCCACATCCGCACACCCATGCCTTTGGCAATGGTCTTTTTCGAGCTTCGGCTGAAAGGGCAAAAAGGCATTGCCCGCGTTTTCTTTTTTACCTTGATCGGCAAGCGAATCGTGATGCTCCACAGTTTCATCAAGAAGACGCAGAAGAC
>JBBQAI010000114.1:0-14732 GCA_038316205.1 Burkholderiales bacterium | reverse complement strand
CTGCACACCCTGCTGGAACACGCCGAGCGCCAGCGCAACGAGGCCTTGGCCCTGCTGCTGCAAGCCGAAGAGGCCGCGCGCCGCCTGCAGCAGCAGGCCCTGCAACTGGTGGCCTACCGCGACGAGTACCGCTTGCGCCAGCCCGGCCTGGGCGGGCAAAGCGTGGCCATCGAACTGCTGCGCAGCCACCACGAATTCATGCAGCGCCTGGAACAAGCCCTCATCCAGCAAGAAGGCCAGATGACCCAGGCAGACAACCGCCTGACCGCGCGGCGCGCCGAACTGCTGGCCCTGGAAACCCGCGTGGCCTCGGTGCGCAAACTACTGGAACGCCGCAGCCACGAACAGCGCCGCCGCAGCGACCGCCAGGAACAACGCAGCACCGACGAAGCGGCTCAGCACGCCACGCGCAGCCCCGGCCCGCTCAGCGCGGCCTGGTCGGCCGGCACCGAAGCGCAGCCGCTGACGCACCACTGAAGCCAGCGCGCGCACCGCCGCCGTCCCGATTTCGCTTAGCCTGACCAAGGTCCGCCATGCTCATCCCAGCCCTGCCCACCCCGGCCGTGAACGCGGTCAACAGCCCCTTCAGCAACGCGCCGCAGGCCAACACCCACAGCACGGCTGACGAGGCGCCCGATGGCTTCGCCAAGCTGCTCGACAAGGCCATCAGGCTCGACACGGCCGGGCCCAAATCCGGCTCTGACCCCAGCGCCAACCCCGGCACGGGCACAGGCACAGGCACGGGCACAGGCACAGGCACCGGCACAGGCACGGCCAACGCGCCAGCCAACCCGACCGCCCGCATTGGGGGTGGCAGCAGCGCCGACTGCGACACCAGCACGCTGGACTCGCGCAACGCGCCCTGGCACCCGGGCACCCCGCCGGCTCCGGGCCCCGCCCGGCACCTGCCCAGCACCGGGCTGCCCGTGCGCAAAGGCAGCCACCTGCCCCCCGGACAACCGTCCGACGGCCCGCTGCCCGAGACCCCCGACGCCGTGACCCTGGCGACTGCAGCCGACGCGGCCGACGCGGCCGACGCGGCCGACGCGGGCGCCAGCGGCGATGAAGCCGGCACCATGCGGCTCGGCCCAGTCGACGGCAGCCTGACCGACCCCACTGCGACGGGCTTGCTCACCGCGAACTCCACGCCGAGCCCGCCCACGCCATCAGCGACACCCGCAGCCCCACCGACGGCCGTCGACGCCAACACACTGCTCACCGCCTGGAACGCCAATGCCGCGGCCGCTTCCGCAGCACCCGCAGCATCTGTCACCAGCCCAGCAGCCCGTGCTGGCGCAGCGTCCGCGGCTTCCGGGTCAGCGGCGGCAGGCGGCGCAACCAGCGCGGATGCGACTCTCGGCAACGCACAGGGCAGCGCAGCCGCCGTCGCGCAGGCCATCACCGCCGCCAAGGCCACCGACAAAGGCGGCGGCTGGGGTGCCGGCCAGGCTGTCGAAACGAACACTGCACGCGACACGCAGCCCATCGTCAGGCCCGGCCGGGCCGAGGTGGCAGATCGCAAGCCATCAGAAGCCCCGCCACCGGCGCCGGCCACCGGCACCGTGCGCGCAACCACTGTCAAGCCGCAGCACGCCGCTGCTGCGACCCAGGACGCAACCCGGCCCGCAGGTGCCACGGGGCAGGACGCCAACGCACGGGCAGCCGCACCGCTGACCAGCGCCACGCCCGAAGGCACCGCCGAGGCGAACGAAGCCAGCCGCCGAGGCATCGGCACAGGTGGCGCACGCCGCGACGCAGGGACTGCTGCAGCCGCTGCCGCGCAGGGCGACGAAGCCGTTGATGGCAGGCTCGGAAGCGCCAGTCGCACCGGAGCGGCTGCCCTGACAACGGCCACTGCCGAAGCCCGCACGGACACCAGCACGCACACCAGCACGGACATCAGCACGGACATCAGCACGGACATCAGCACAGACATCGGTACAGACGCCCGCACAGACGCCCGCACAGACGGCCACGACGGCGTCCGGAACAGCCACACCCGCGCCGCGCCCACACCCGAACGCGCCGACCTGCAAGGCGGCGCCGCCGCCGTCGTGGCCGTCGCCGCGCTGGCCGTTGCGCGCAACGCCAGCAGCAGCCTGCAGCGTGGCAACACGATCGACGGCAGTGGCAGCGCCATCGCCGCCGGGGCCACCACCGGCAGCGCCGGCACGCCGTTGCCCGGCGCGCTGGCCTGGATCAACGCCGCCACGGCCGGCATCAACGCGCCGGCCGCCGCAGCCGCCACCGACGGCCGCATCGCCGCCAGCCCTGGCAGCCCCGACTTCGCGCCGCAACTGGCGGCCCACATCACGACATTCGTGCGCGATGGTTTGCAGCACGCCCGGCTGGAACTGAACCCAGGCGAAATGGGTCCGCTGACGGTGCAGATCCAGCTCGACGGCAACGCCGCGCGCGTGCACCTTGCGGCCGAGCACGCGGGTACCCGTGCCGCGCTGGAACAGGCCATGCCGCAACTGGCTGGGAGCCTGCGTGAAAGCGGCCTGACGCTGAGTGGCGGCGGTGTCTTCGAGCAACCGCGCCAACCGCAGCAGCAGCCCCAAGCCGGCAACAGCGGCAACGGCAACAGCGCCAACAACGGCACTGCCGACGACAGCACGCGGGACGGCCGCAACAGCGGCAACACGCGCGACGCCACCACCAACGGCCCGAACGGTAGCCCGGCCACGCTGGGCCGACGGCGCGCCGGCGTGGTGGACCTGGTGGCCTGAGGACCGGGTGTGAAGGGCCCGGTTAGGGCCCATTTCCTTGTCCTTTTCCCGCTAATGCCAACGACAGGCAATCCCAGAATGGACAGCTATCGGGCACCAAGCGCCGCCACTGCGGCGGCGCCGTGTGCCCGCCAGCAGGAGTCCCCATGTCCGCAGCCCCAGCCGCTGAAGCAGCCCCGCCCGCCAAGGGCAAAAAGAAACTGATCGTCATGATCGCCGCTGCCGTGCTCGTGCTCGGCGGGGGTGGCGGTGCCGCCATGGTGCTGATGAAGAAGAAGGTCGATCCCGACGCCGAGGGCGCCGAGGACCATGCGCCGGCCAAGGCCGCCCACGCCCCGGCTGCCAAGCACGACCCCAAAGCCGTGCCGGTGTTCGTGCCGCTGGACCCCTTCACCGTGAACCTGGCCGATCGCAACGCCGAGCGCTTCGCGCAGGTCGGCGTGACGCTGGAGATCGAAGACGCCCACCTTGGCGAACAGATCAAGAGCTACATGCCAGCCATCCGCAACAACATCCTGCTGGTCATTGCCGACCGCACGTCGGGCGAGTTGATGGGCCGCGAAGGCAAGGCCAAGCTGGCCGAACGCATACGTCGCGCCGCGTCGCGCGCGCTGGGTGTGGAGGTGGACGATTTGGAAGACGACGAAGACGCCGCGGCCGACGCCGAGCCAGACACGAAGGTCAAGGCCAAGCCCAAGTCCAAGAAGAAAAAGCCGGCCGAGGCTTCCTTGCCGATCAAGGCCGTGCACTTTTCCAACATCATCATTCAGTGAACAACCAAATCCTTTCGCAGGACGAGGTCGATGCCCTGCTGCAGGGCATCACCGGCGAGAGCCAGAAGATGGAGGCCGATGCGCCGCCAGCGACGGGCATGCGGGACTACGACCTGTCGAGCCAGGAGCGCATCGTCCGGGGCCGCATGCCGACGATGGAGGTCATCAATGAACGCTTCGCGCGCAACATCCGCCTGGGTCTGTTCAACTTCATCCGCAAGAGCCCGGAAGTGGCCATCGGCGGCATCAAGGTGCAGAAGTACAGCGCCTTCCTGCGCGAGATCGTGGTGCCGACGAACTTCAACCTCGTCACTTACAAACCACTCCGCGGCACCGGCCTGATCGTCTGCGACCCCAGCCTGGTGTTCGCGGTCATCGACGCCCTCTTCGGCGGCGTGGGCAAGTACCACACCCGCATTGAAGGTCGCGACTTCAGCATGACCGAACAGCGCGTCATCCTGCGCCTGGTCGAGACCATCATCGACGAGTACAAAAAGGCCTGGGTCGGCATCTACCCGGTCGAACTGGAATACCAGCGCAGCGAGATGCAGCCGCAGTTCGCCAGCATCGCCAGCCCCAGCGAAGTGGTGATCGCCTCATCCTTCACGCTCGAGATTGGCGACACCACCGGCACCATCCATTTCTGCGTGCCCTACTCGACGCTGGAACCGATACGCGATGTGCTGTACAGCACCATCCAGGGCGACGCCGTGGAGCCCGACCGCCGCTGGGTCAAGCTGCTGAAGCAGCAGATCCAGGCTGCCGAAGTGACCCTGGTGGCCGAGCTGGCCACCGCACAAGCCACGGTGGAGCAACTGATGTCCTTCAAGCCCGGCGACTTCATCGAGCTGGACCTGCACCCGATGATCGAAGCCAAGGTCGATGGCGTGCCGGTCTTCGACGCGCACTACGGCACCAGCAACAAACGCTACGCGATCAAGATCGATCGCATGCTCACCGGCTCTGACCAGGGCTGGATCGGGGAGGCACAAAGTGGCTGATCAATCAGGCATGTCCGAAGAGGACAAGATGGCCGCCGAGTGGGCGGCCGCGCTGGAAGAAAGCAAGCCGGCCGAAGTGGCCAGCGAGGTCAGCCAGCCTGCCGAAACGGTGTCACCGGCTTCGTTCACCAAGTTCGCGCCCACCGCGATGGGCGCGGCAGGCCACGACATCAACATGATCCTGGACATCCCCGTCCAGCTAACCGTTGAATTGGGCCGCACGCGCATCCCCATCAAGCACATCCTGCAACTGGCGCAGGGCTCGGTGGTGGAGCTGGAAACGCTGGCCGGTGAACCGATGGACGTGCTGGTCAACGGCTACCTCATCGCCCAGGGCGAGGTGGTGGTGGTGAACGACAAGTTCGGCATACGCCTGACCGACATCGTCACGCCCAGCGAGCGGCTGCGCCGGCTCAGCCGCGCTTGATCGACAGCTGAACGCGATGACCAATCTGACGTCCTTGCTGTGGTTCGTGGCGGTGATTGCGATGATCCCGGCCGCGCTGTGGCTGCTCAAGCGCACGCCGCTGGGCGGTGCCGGTGCCAGCCGCAGCGGCGCGCCGCGAACGGTGGCGGTGCTGCCGCTTTCGGCGCAACAAAGGCTGGTGACCGTGGAAGTCGGCCAGGGCAGCGACCGCCTGTGGCTGGTGCTGGGTGTCAGCCCACAAGGCATACGCACGCTGCACACCATGACGGCGCAAACACCGGCTGAAGACACCACCGCCCTGCCCGCGCCAGCCAGCGCCACCTTCGCGCAATTGCTCGGGCGGTTGAAGAAATGATGGGCCACCGTTCACGCCTGCTGGCCGTGGTGCTGATGCTGGCCGCCGGTACGACCTGGGCACAGACTGCGGCGCCAGGCCCTTTCACCAACAGCCTGCCGCTGATGGTGGCCCAGGGCCCCGGCGGCACCAGCTATTCGGTGCCGGTGCAGACCCTGCTCTTCTTCACCGCGCTGTCTTTCCTGCCGGCCGTGCTGCTGCTGATGACGGGCTTCACGCGCATCGTCATCGTGCTGTCGTTGATGAGGCAAGCACTCGGCACACAGGCCGCGCCACCCAACCAGGTCATCCTGGGCCTGAGCCTCTTTCTGACCTTCTTCGTGATGCAGCCCACCTTCGACCGCATCTACGACAAGGCCTACGCGCCCTATGCCGCCGGCACCATGGCGGCCGAAGAAGCGCTGAAGCAGGGCATCACGCCGCTGCGCGAATTCATGCTCAAGCAGACCCGCCAGAGCGACGTGCAACTGTTTGCCAAGCTGGCGCGTTTGCCAGCCGAGGTGAAGGGCGCCGATGTGCCCATCACCGTGCTGGTGCCGGCCTTCGTGACCAGCGAATTGAAGAGCGCGTTCCAGATCGGCTTCATGATCTTCATCCCCTTCCTGGTCATCGACATGATCGTGGCCAGCGTGCTGATGAGCCTGGGCATGATGATGTTGAGCCCGGTGCTGGTGGCCCTGCCCTTCAAGCTGATGCTCTTCGTGCTGGCCGACGGCTGGAACCTCTTGCTCGGTTCCTTGGCCGCCTCTTTCGCCAGTTGAACCGACTTGTCTAGACAAGCCAGATACATCAAACAAATGGACTCACAACAAGTACTGGCCGTCGGCCAACAGGGTTTGACGCTGCTGCTGATGGTGGCCGCACCGGTGTTGCTGGTGGTGCTGGTGGTGGGCCTGCTGGTCAGCATCTTCCAGGCTGCCACGCAGATCAACGAGGCCACGCTGAGCTTCGTGCCCAAGGTCGTGGCGGCCGTGGCCGTGCTGGGCATCGCCGGCCCGTGGATGCTGACCACGCTGGTTGAATACATCCGCAACACGCTGCTGGCGATTCCTTCATCGGTCGGCTGAGCAGACCCGAGCAGACGCACCCGGGTGATCACCTTCACCGAAGCCCAGATCCTGGCGTGGCTGAACCCGCTGCTGTGGCCTTTTCTGCGCGCGTTGGCGTTGTTTTCGGCCATGCCCATCCTGGGCACGCGCAATGTACCGATGCCGGTGCGCATCGGGCTGGCTGGGTTGATTGCCATTGCCGCCCAGCCCACGCTGCCTGTCGCGCCCGTGGTGGCGCTGGACTCGGCACTGGCCATCACGTTGGTCGTGCAGCAGGCCGTCATCGGCATGTCGCTGGGCTTTGCGGTGCGCCTGGTCTTCGCGTCCATCGAATTCGCCGGTGAAATCATCGGCCTGCAGATGGGCCTGAACTTCGCCGGTTTCTTCGACCCCATCTCGGCCACCACGGCCACCGCCACCAGCCGTTTCTTCGGCACCAGCGTGGCCTGGTTGTTCATCGTCATCAACGGGCACTTGCTGGTCATCGCCGCGCTGGTGCAAAGCTTTGGCGCCTTCCCGGTCGGGCCTGAGCCTTTCGCTTTCCTGCACCAGGTGCAGCCGCAGCGCTGGGGCGCCGAGTTGTTCAGCACCGGGCTGTGGATCGCGCTGCCGCTGATCACCATGCTGCTCTTCGTCAACCTGGTGCTGGGCGCTATCAGCCGCGTCGCGCCGCAGATCAACATCTTCGCGGTGGGCTTCCCGGTCACGCTGGGCGTGGGCCTGCTGGGCCTGCTGCTGACGCTGCCGGCGCTTCAAATGCCGTTCACGATGGCACTGGACCGCTTGCTCGGCTACTTCCGTTAGCCCCCAAGCTCGCTGGCGCTCGCTACCCCCCAAGGGCGCCGTCCGGTGGCGGCCCGGCGCAGCCGGTTCCGCGGCGGGAAACTGGGTCTAAACAAAAACCCCCTCACGCAGCCACTTGGTGGCGACCCACTTTTCACCCGCCGTCACCGGCGCGCCAGCGTGCAGCGTCTTGGTGCTGGCATGGGCGCGGTCGTAGCTGAAGAAGACGGCATTGCCGCGCACCGGCGCGACTTCCAGGCCGGCATCCGGGAAAGTCGTGCGGCCGCCGCCTTCGGGCGTATTCAGATAGATGATCAGCGTGCCCACGCGCTGGCCGCCGCGTTCCAGGATGCGCGGCGTGCCCGAGTGCTGCGGGTCGAAGTAGTCAAAGTGGGGGCGGTATTCAGCGCCCGGCCGGTAGCGCAGGATCTGCAGGCCTTCACCGTGGCCGACCGGCCAGCACAGCAGTTCCGCAATGCGCGCCTCGATGCGCGCAATCAGCGGACGCTCGCCACGCTCGAAGAACATGCCGTCGCTGGTGCGGGCGGCATGCACCTCGCTGCCGCCGGTCTCGTTCTTCACGGTTTCCGAGCGCGCCAGCCGGGGCCGCGCGAGCGCCATCAGGCCTTCGCATTCGGCGTCGTTCAGCAGCTTGCCGAAGACCACCACGCGCGGTTCGCGCAGGCTGCTGACCCAGTCGACGCGGTGGCCGTCGGCCAGGATCACGCTGGGCTTGCCGTCGAAGGCCGGTTCAGGCACGGCCCGGGTAGGTGCTTGATCCTGAGCTTGATCTTGGGCTTGAGCCTGCGCCAGGGCTGCATGGGCCGCCGCCTGCTGCGCTGGCGACAAGGGCCGCAACACCGATTCCATCGCAGCGTTCGCGGCGCTTTCGTGCCAACCGCTGGCCACCATCGCGGCCAGCAAATCCTCGGGCCGACAACCGGCGCGCGCCTGGGCGGCTATCCAGATGCGCAGTTCCTCAGTGATGTGCTGGTTGATCGGCTGTTGGGCTTCCGTCATGGCCTTATTTTGTCGTGGGCAAGGTGGTGCGGGGGCGCCTGAAAACCAGGCGCTGTGGCGCCGTGGCGGCGCGGTCCAGCGCGTAGCCGTCGGCCGCAAAAGCCTGCAGCGCCTTCACGCTGCGCACGCGGTGTTCGATCGCAAAGCGGGCCATCTGACCGCGCGCTTTCTTGGCGAAAAAGCTGAT
The DNA here is from genome assembly GCA_038316205.1 of Burkholderiales bacterium. Classification (GTDB taxonomy): domain Bacteria; phylum Pseudomonadota; class Gammaproteobacteria; order Burkholderiales; family Burkholderiaceae_C; genus Rubrivivax. Next base: position 6,405 of record JBBQAI010000114.1, on the reverse strand, counting down.
GATCTGGTGGCTGCCATCGGGGTTGGTTTCTTCGAACACACAGTCCACCACACGGGCACGCAGGGGCGTGCGCAGCGCCACACGGGCGTATTCGATGGACGCCAGGTTGACGATGACGGGCTTGTCCTCGTCGGCCTGCAAGGCGTTCAGGTGGTCGGCCACCGTGTCGCCCCACCAGGCGTACAAATCCTTGCCGCGTGGCGTGGCAAGCGCGGTGCCCATTTCCAGGCGGTAGGGCTGCAAACGGTCGAGCGGTCGCAGCACGCCGTACAGGCCCGACAGGATCACCAGGTGTTGCTGCGCCCAGGTCAAGTCGGCGGTCTTCAGCGTCTTGGCCTGCAGGCCGTCGTAGACATCGCCGTTGAAGGCCAGCACGGCGGGCTTGCTGTTCTTTGCCGTGGCCACCGGCTGCCAGGCGGCGTAGCGCTCGACGTTCAAGACCGCCAGGTTTTCGGACAAGTCCATCAGCCAGCCGATGTCGCTGGTGCTTTGCGTGCGCAGCACTTCGATGAGCGCGGCAGCTTGATCGGTGTAGGCCGGCTCGGTGGCTTTCCTCAGCACTGCAGCGGGCACGCGGGTTTCATAGTCCAGGGATTTGGCGGGGGACAGCAGGAACAGCATGAAGGCCAGGGCTCAGTCGTCGTTCGGTTGAGAAGAAGCGGCTTGCGCGGCACCGAGTGCCGCCTGCCAGGTGCGCAAGGGGATGTGGGTCTTCAGCCGGTGCAGCGCGCAATCGATCAGCACCGGGTGCAGTTCATGGCCCAGGCCTTCGGCGATGTCGATGGTGGCGTCGCCCTGCAACGCACCCAGGTGTTCCAGCGCTTCGCGCGAGCCGCTGTCGGGGATGACCTTGTCCGCGCTGCCGTGGAACAAGTGGATGGTGGCGTGGCGCGGTGCCGCCGCCGGCAGCACCATGTAGCGGCCGCCAAATGCCAGCACGCGGCCGGCGATGCCGTCTTGCCGCGTCGCCAGTTCCAGCGCCAGGATCGCGCCCTGAGAAAAACCGCCCAGCGCAGTGGCCGCCGGCGCCACACGCAGGCGCTGCTGCTGGGCGCGGACCCAGGGCTCCAGAAGCGACAGCGCCGCAGCCACACGGGCCGGCCAGGTCACCGGGTCGAGCTGGCGGATGCCGTACCACTGCCGACCGCCCTTGCCCACGCCGGCTTCTCCTGGTGCGTCAGGCGCCAGCAACGCCGCTTGCGGGAACTGCGCCCGCAGCGCCTGGGCCAGCGGCGCCATCGCACTGCCGGCCTCACCCCAACCGTGCAGCAGCACGATGAGCTGTTCGGGAGCGCCCTGGGCGGGCAGCCATTCAAAAGCAAGTTGCATGACGGCCATTGTCTCGCCGGTGCCGTCCTGGTGTCGCGTGGGCGCCGCACTGGCACCGAACGGCTGCGCCCCTGCTGCTCCCCGAGACGGTCACCGCGCCAGTGAACGCGACAGTCAACGTGTCACGGCGTGACAGGCAAGGGGCCCAACACGCGGCGCAGGAAGGCCTGCGTCTGCGCGAAGGTTTCAGCCTGGGCGTGGGCGGTGGCCTCGGGCGTGCCGCCGGCCTTCGACGGGCTGGCGTTGTACTGCGTGGTGGGCAACCAGCCGGTGCCGCCCAGGAAGTGGCCGGCGTCGCGGTAGACCAGCGCGACGGTGTCCAGGCCCTTGGCCGCACGGGTCTCGGCGATGGCCTCGACCATGCCGCCCGAGTCCCAGATCTGGTCGTCGTGGCCGCCGGCCACCAGCACCTGAACGGCGATGTCTTCGACGCGGATGCGCGCGGCCGGCACGCGGCCTGGGTTGGCAGCGCGGCCGGCGTCTTGCGGGCGGCGGATCTTCACGTCGGCACCGGTGGCGAAGCCGGCGAATTCCTTCTGGAAATCTTTGTAGGGCACGAAGTCCAGCGGCTGGCCTTTCCAGGCGAAGCTGGCGCGCTGGCCGTCGGCCACGCCCGGGCCCCATCCTTCCCAGACCACGTCGCTGGGCACGATGGCCGCCACCGCTTTGATCCAGGGCATGCGGCTGGCGGCGATGAGGGCGAATTCGGCGCCCTTGCTGGTGCCCATCACGCCGATGCGCGTGGCATCCACCTCGGGCTGTCGCGCCAGCCAGTCACGGGCTTGCTCCAGATGTTCCACGGGGATGTCGGCGAAGGCAGCGGGCAAGGTCGGCAGTTCGGGCGGCGTCGGGCCTTGCGCGCTCCAGCCGGCGGGCGAATAGTAGGGCAGCGCCAGCACCGCGTAGCCGCGCGAGGCCCAGACCGGCGCGTCGCGGGTGATCATCGAACCGCCCTCAGAACCACCCAGCAGGATCAGCGCCGGGCGCTTGATGGCCCCTGGCAAGCTGGCGTAGACGGCGCCTGGGAAAGGCTCGGCCGAGCGGCTTTGCACGGCCGGCACCGCACGCTGAAAGCGCAGCGTGTGGCGCGCCAACACGGTGTCGCCCTGCCGGGCTTCGAGTTGCACTTCGCCTTCGGGGAGCAGCGCGGGCTTGTCGGCCGCCGTCGCAGCGACAGGGTTCATGGCCCAGAACAGGCCGCGCAAGTCGGCATGGGCGTAGCTACTGCCCGGCAGCGGCACGGCGGTGGCCAGGTCGAGCCCGCCGTTGGCCGTGGTTGTGTAGCGCGCCTGCGCCGTGTATCCACGCTGAACGCCCGTGAATTCGGTGACGGAGCGGCGCGTGCTGACTGTGATCTCAGCGCTTTTCGGCAGACCGGACAAGGCGATCTGCACCGGTTCACCGATCAGTACTGGCGTGGAAGGCACGACGTCGAATTGCTGGGCCGAGGCAACGGCGCTGAAGCCGAGTGCCACCGCAAAAACCCGAGCTGGCAGGCGCGTCAGGCTCAGCACGGATGGCAGAGATGGCACGGAGGATGTCGGGGCGGCAGGGAAAGTGGGGGTGGTGTTGTTCATGGCCGCGATCCTAGGCAAGCGCCGAGGGCGGCTTCAGTCGTGCGCGACGAACGGCAAAAGCCGCCGCTGGATCGACAGCGGGTCGGCCGGACTGGCAACCCCGACGGTGTAACGCGCGGCCGGTTCGCGGGCCCGGGGTGGCCGGCCGCGAGGGTCGGCGGTGTAGCCCGTGCGGTAGGGCTGAGAGGCGGGCACAGGCAAGACGAGGGACGCCAGCGGCAAGGCACCCCGCAGCGGAAGCTGGGGCGCTGTGGCGGGCTGCAGCAGCGGCTGCGCAGCGCGCAGGGCCTCGGCGGGCGCAGCAGCCAGGCTGTCCAAGGGACTGCGCACGGCACCGCCACCCATGCGCAGCACGTGGGTGTAAATCATGGTGGTGCTGACGTCGGCATGTCCCAGCAATTCCTGCACGGTACGGATGTCGTAGCCAGCCTGCAGCAAATGGGTCGCGAAGGAGTGACGAAGGGTGTGGGGGGTGGCAGGCTTGACGACATCAGCGGCTTCCAGCGCCCGCTTGAAAGCGCGTTGGAAAGGCCCTTCCTGCATGTGGTGGCGGCGCCAGACTGCAGCCCCTGCACTGCGCGGATCGGGGGCGGGCTGGGCCTGGGGAAACACCCAATGCCAAACCCAGGACTCGGGCGCGCGTTCGAACTTTCTGGCCAGCGCATGCGGCACGTGGACACCTGCGAGGCCGCCGTCGCGGTCACTGCGCCACAGCGCATGGGCGGCCATCAACTGCGCGCGCAGCGGTTCAACCAGAACTGCGGGCAGCATGACCACCCGGTCCTTGGCCCCCTTGCCTTCGCGCACGATGAGCGCACGGTGCTGGAAGTCGACGTCCTTCACACGCAAGCGCAAACCTTCGAGCAGACGCATGCCGGTGCCGTAGAGCAAGCGGCCCAACAAGCCGTGAGGCGCCGGAATGGACGCCCAACCGATATCGCCAACAGGTTGGCGCCCCTGCGCCGCGTCAGCGACAGCGGCGCGACGCCCTTCCACGTCGAGCGCGCCGAGAACAGCGCTGACTTCATCGATGTCGAGCACCACGGGCACGCGATGGGCACTGCGCGGTCGACCAATCTCACCCATCCAGGGCAGGTTTAGCTGCAGCACCTTTTGGTACAGAAAGAGCAAGGCAGACAGCGCCTGCCGGTGCGTCGACGGCGCAACCTGACGGTCATCAGCCAGCCAAGTCAGAAACGCTTCGACCTCGGGGTGGGCCAGCTCAGTCGGATGGCGCATGCCATGGAAATGGATGAAAGCACGCACCCAGTGCACATAGGCCTCTTCGGTGCGCCGACTGTAGTGGCGGTAACGAACATGGGCGCGCACCGCGTCGAGCAGGCGCGGGGCTGGAGCCGAGGGAGACTGCAGCATGGCATTGCCTTTGGATGAGGTGACTGTATATATTTACAGTATCACACCATGACCTCGCCGCCAACCCCAAGAGCGGCACAGCGGTCGAGCGGTCGAGCGGTCGAGCGGTCGAGCGGAGCCAAAAGCATGAAAAGTCTCGCCAACAAAGGACGGCCAAACAACGTTTGGCAGAGCACACAGGTCACCAAGACCCTTTGGCCGCCGCAAGCCGGCAGCGTGCGCCACAGCGCGCAACACCGGCCCAGCAGCGTATCGTGTGGGACAAACCGGGCGCCGTTCAAGCTGACTGCAATAAAGATATTGCACAGTGCGACTATGAAACTTCCGCGGCAACCCAAGGTACGGATTACAGCTACCGCAGCAGCTTCGGGCAAGAGCTCGACCGCGCAATTCGAAAAAATGACTTAACGAAGAAATGCATGATTGCGAAAGGCTGGACTGCTTCTAGTCAGCGGTAAGAAGGCACAGTCAAGGACCCAATCTAATGATTCTTGGCCGTTGCGCGGTGACGCCTCTCTCAAGAAACTCCTCCCAAGTGATTGATCGGCATTGTGTTTTTCAAGCCGGCTGCGGATGTTCGGAAGATGCGATTGGGACCATCTGCATTCCCATTTTTGCCGCCCGCTGCGACAGCGCCCGCAGCACGCGCTCGCGGTAGCGCTCCTCGAAGTAGTCCTGCCCCTGGTCGGTGTACTCCGCACCCTGGGTCAGCATCGTGTAAATCAGGCGAGCCAGCTTGTGCGCCGCTGCCGTGACGGCTTTGGGTTTGTCCATGCGTGAGCACATGCGCCGGAAGTACGCGCCCAGCGCTGACTTGCTGCTGCGCAGCGCGGCCGCCGCCAAGCGCAAGGCTTGTGCGGCCCGGTTGACCACCCGCTTGGTCTTCGCACTCAGAACCTTGCCACCGCTGATCTTCGTGCCAGGACACAAGCCCAGCCAGGAGGTGAAGTGCTTGACGCTGGGGAACTTGGACATGTCCGCCCCCACCTCGCTGACCACCGCCAGAGCCGTGGTGACGTCCACACCGTCGATGCGCGTCAGGTCCACGCCGCACATCTGGAACAGCTGCGTGCGCAGATCGAACTTCGGTGCATTGCGGGCACGACCGCGCTTCTTGCCCTTGGCGGGCTCGCCGTCGTGAGCTTTGAGCGCCAGCATCTGCTGCTCGATCGCGCCATCGCATTCGCCCAGCTGCGTGCCGACGAAGTCGAACGCAGCCAGCGCCTGCCTGAGCGCGAACAGGTGCTCGACTCGCCAGTTGCCCTGCAGGCTCTTGGCGATCTCGTCCACGCTGGCATGCACGCGCACGTTCTTCATCGCCCCCAGCACCTGACCATCGCGCTCGCCGGCCACGATAGCGCGCAGGATCTTCTGGCCCGACTCGCCCACGATGTCGGACAGCACGTTGGTGAGTTGGATGTTCATCTGCGTGAGCGCCTTCTGCATGTGCTGCACGTGGCGGCCCTGGCTGCGCAGCAGCATGCCGCGCTGACGCCACAGCGAGCGCAGCATGCAGATTTGCTCGGCCGGGCGGAACGCACCGCTGAGCAGGCCGTAGGTCATGAGCTGCTGCAACCACTGGCAATCGAGCACGTCGGACTTGCGCCCGGAGACATTCTTGACGTGGCGCGCGTTGACCAGCAACACGGTGAAGCCGCGCGATTCGAGCAGCTCGAACAGCGGGATCCAGTACACGCCGGTGGACTCCATGGCGACCGTGTCAACGCCGCAGGACTTGAGCCAGTCGGCGATGGCGTTGAGGTCCACCGTGAAGCTTGGAAATTCGCGCACCGGATCGTCATCTCGGTCAGGCGGCACGGCCACGAAGTGGGACGCGCTGCCGATGTCGATGCCGGCGGCATTGGGGTGAGTGATCGTCAGGGCCGCTCGGGACTTGGGCGGCTTGAGCTTGAGACTGACATTGCGTTGGGCCATGGCTTGCTCCATCATTCGTTGTGGAATGTGGCGCCGCATCGGGTACGTCGTCTTGCTCACTCTCTCAAACGGGATACTGCCTCGGCAGATACAACTACCCAGCCAGTTCACCAATGTCGATGACGTCACCCAGGACCACGCTAACCCGCGGGCAGTACGCACCACTGCTACATCGGTCTTCCGCGGCGCC
>JBBQAI010000124.1:0-12886 GCA_038316205.1 Burkholderiales bacterium | reverse complement strand
AATGGCTGCCTGAACCTTACATTCCCCAACAGCCCCGCACGCAGTCCCCGTGCGCCGGTTCAGTCCAACGAGGTTTATCCGACGCCATCAGCATCAGCTCGTCTGGCCTGCTTCCGTGGGGCGTCGGATAAACGCTTTACGATAGGTGACCTTCCTGGCTCTGGATTCAGCTCGTCAAAGCGGACCTACGCGCGTTATAGCGATCCCTTGGCAGGCTGGCGCGGGTGACATGCCTCGCGAGGTCAGAAGTCAGGGCTCGAAACGTCTCTGGCACAGGGCTGAGCGGCCGGTAAATGCCGACTCCGGCCGGCGTAGCCGCCCTCTGGTGGGCGGATTGCGCCGACTCTCGGCGGCCAGTACATGCTACCTCGTGACATTGCGGCGCCACGACCCTGAGGACTCGACAGCGTGACAAAGTGATGTGGCCAGGCGGGCGACGCGCCAGATGGGGAAGTCGGCGCCGGCCAGCATCGGCGCCATTGCCGAAGCTGGACGACGTGGTGCTGTGACGGCCCTCGTTCGTCGCCAGGAAATCGTTGCAGCACACCTGCCGCCCAGGCAGGGTTCACCGCGTGGTGTATCGCCGCTCAATCCACGGCGAGCAAGTGGAGGCGCCAACGGCGGGCTTGAGACAGCCTTGCACTTTCAAGGTGTGCGTCGAGTCGCTCTGAGTGCCAACCGCCCTCTCGCAATCGCTTGGTGACACCTTGCCGTCGCCTACGGGGCAAGAACGTGAGACCGAGATGCAGGAAGCTGCCCTTGGCCAACGGCAGCAACTGGCCTTTATGGCAAGACTTGCATAGCGGCCATGTGCGTCCTTTGAAGACAGTCAGCTTTCGCGGGCCTCGCAGTCCTTGCTTCGACTGCACTGATCGCGCACCATTCTCTACGGCTGACCCTCGTACTGCATGGCCCGCGCAGACCTCGCGCCGGTCTATGTTGTGCCCGGTTCATCCCGTGATGATGGGCCGCAGGGTCTCTATCTCCTCGACGATGAAATCGAAGAACGCGGAAACTCGCGGCGTTCGACGCAGCTCTCGCGTCGTCAGCAGGCGCCAGATCCGCGACAACTCGGCCACCGGCCCCAGCACCCTCACGAGATCGGGCTCAGCGTCGCCGAGTGCCAGAGGCAGAGGCCCGATGCCGATGCCCGCCTTGACCGAATAGATCAGGCCGAGGACGCTGCTGCTGCGCGCGGCCATCGGCGCATCTGGCGCCACCTTGCGCAGCCATTGGGCGATGCGATGTTTGGCCATCGTGTCGTCGAAGCCGACCAACGCATGTTTGGCCAGATCCCCGATGTTCGCGGGTTGGCCGTGACGCGCGATGTAGATGCGGCTTGCATAGACCGCCCAGATGGAGTCGCCGATCTTGCGGCCCACCAGTTCGTCGTCGTCGGTGTCACCCGAGCGCAGCGCGACATCGGCTTCGCCCTGGCTGAGGTCGATGTACTTGTCGCTCATCACGAACTGCACGCGCAGCCCGGGGTGCCGGGCTTGAAAGCGATCGAGCAGCCCCGCCTGCATGATGCGATTCACGATCGGCTCGGGGCAGGTCAGGCGGATCACGCCGGCGGTCTCGGTACCCAGCGTGCGCAGCTGTCGCTCAAACGCCTGCACCGAGCGCTCGACGGCCTCGGCGAAAGGCAACATTTCTTGACCGAACTCGGTCAGGCGGTAGCCGGTGGGCTGGCGCTGCACGAGCGACTGGCCGATGCGCCGCTCCAGCTCGACGAGCCGGCGCTGCACCGTGGACTGGTCGACCCCGAGTGCACGGCCAGCGGCCAGCGTGCTGCCGTGTCGCGCAACGGCCAGCAGATGCTTGAGATCGTCCCAGTCGAAGCCGTTCGGGCTATGCGTCATTGCGGCCCCTCGTGCAGTTTTGCGCCTTACGCTGCGTGGCCTCAGCGCCTAAGCTGAGGAGATGAACTCATCGATCGAAGCCTCCGTCAACGCAGGACCAGCCTTCAAGGCAAGTATGCGCGCCCAGTGGGACAGCGCCGCCGCGGGCTGGAACGCCCATGGCGCGGATATTCGTGCCTGGTTGCAAGAGCCCACCGAGGCGATGTGCCTGATGGCCGGGGTCAGGCCGGGCGCTCGCGTGCTCGACGTCGCAGCAGGGTCGGGCGACCAGGCCCTCGCCGTCGCGCAGCAGGTGGGTGCGCAAGGCTACGTGCTCGCCACCGACCTGTCGCCGGCCAGCGTGGCTCTGGCGCGCGACAACGCGGCCCGCGCGGGCTTCAAACAGGTTGAGACACGGGTCGCCGACGGCGAAGACCTGGGTGTCCCCGAGGCCTCGTTCGATGCCGCCGTGTGCCGGCTCGGGCTGATGTTCTTTCCCGACCCGCTGCAGGGCTTGCGCGAGATGCATCGCGCGCTGCGGCCCGGCGGTGGCGCGTGCACCATGGTGTTCTCACGCCCCGAGAAGAACCCGTGCGTGACGATCCTGATGTCCACCGCGCTCAAGCACGCGGGCCTGCCGGCGCGCGAGCCCTTCCGCGCTGGCGGGCTGCTCAGCCTGGGCCGGCCGGGGCACATCGATGCCCTCTTCAGATCGGCAGGGTTCCATGACGTCGCGACCACCGCAGTCGATGCGGTGTTCCGCCTGCCCTCGGTCGACCACTACCTCGCATTCGTTCGCGATTCGGCGAGCCCGATCCTGCAGATCCTGGGCCAGATCGACGCCGCTGCGGCCGAAGCGGCCTGGAGCGAGATGCGAGAGCGCTTGATGGAATTCACCACGCAAGAGGGCTGGGAAGGGCCGAACGAGTTGCTATTGACGGCCGGGCGCCGCGCCAAGGCGGCACCATGACCCATTCGACGAACGGCGAACGCGTGTGCGTACGCATTCGCTCCTTCGCAACCGAACGGCGACACTTTCTACGCGCCGGGGCGAGCAGCCTTGCAGCCTGGGCCGCCCTGCCGTTCAGCCAGCGCGCCGACGCGGCGCGCGGCGATCCGATACATATCCTTTGCAGCGGCCCGCCCGGCAGCATCCCCGACCTGGTGGCCCGCGCGGTGGCCGATCAGCTCTTCGTCACGCGCGGGCAACGTGCCGTGGTCGACAACCGGCCCGGCGCCGCCGGGCAGATCAGCGTCGGCGCCTTGAAGGCCGCTGCCGCAGATGGATCGACGCTGCTCCTGGCGCAGGGCGCCATCGCCACGGTCTATCCGTATCTCTACGCCAAGCTGGCCTACGACCCGGCGGCTGACCTGCAGCCCGTCACGCTGGCCAGCGAAATGCTGCTCGGCCTGGCAGTGGGTCCGGCGGTGCCAAGGGAGGTGAACACACTCGGCGAATTCATGGCCTGGCTGCGCAAGCACCCGGCGCAGGCCAACATCGGCTCACCGGGCACCGGCACCTTGCCTCACCTGCTGGAGGCAATGCTGTTCCGCAAGGAAGGCGTCGCGTGGCAGCACGTGGCGTACTCCGGCGGCCCGCCTGCGGTGACAGACTTGTTGGGCGGGCAGATCGTCGCGCTCGTGCTTCCCGAAGGCTTGCTCAGGCAGCACCACGCAACAGGACGCGTGCGCGTGCTCGCCACATCGGGCCGCGCGCGCAGCGCCTACCTTCCCGAGGTTCCGTCGTTCGTCGAGCAGGGGCATCCCGAACTCGTGGTCAAGGAGTGGTTCGCCTTCTTCGCCTCCGGCCGCGTGCCGCAGGCCACCGTCGAGGCCACATCTGCGGTCCTGCGGGAGGCCATAGCCCGCCCCGAGCTGTCGGCCGCCTTCGCACAGGCCGGGATGGCGCCCGCCTCAAGCTTGCCGTCGACCTTGGCGGCCCGAATCATGAGTGAACAGCAGTTCTGGCAACCCGTGCTTCGAGCCAACGACATTCGCGCCGACTGATGCCGTGGCCGGCCCGTCGCGGCGGCATTTTCGCTGCGGCTCAGTCCGGCGACATAGAGCGATGCCCGAACTGCGACGGCGCCCGAGGGCTCGTCGGGCACGCCGGGGTGCAACTTCTGCATGCCATGCCGCCCTGACCCCGTCCCGAAGGACTCCTGTCCAGCGGGGTGGCCACACGACGCCTGGCCTGCGGCGGTAGGCCGCCAGCATCGGCGGGCTGCCGGGTGGCTCGGGCAGGGCGCGCGGCTGTTGCATCGGCACCAGAGCCTGCCAGAGCATGCGTTAGTCAGGCCATATGTCCGCTGCGATCGACGAGATCTACCGCCGCGACAGCCGCCGGGTCTTTTCCACGCTCGTGCGCCTGCTGGGGAGCATGGATGCGGCCGAGGAGGCGCTGCACGACGCGTTCGTGGCCGCCGCCGAGCAGTGGCCCGGGCAAGGCGTGCCGGCCCACCCGGTGGCGTGGCTGGTGTCGGCGGGCCGATTCAAGGCCATCGACAAAATTCGTCGCCAAGCGCGCTTCGTCTCTCGGGACGCCACGGATGCTGTTGCAGCAGCCGCTGAGGCGGTTGCTGACGACCAGACCCCGAGCTGGGAGCAGCAGTGGGACGCGCGCCAGGACATCGAAGACGATCGCCTGCGCCTGATCTTCACCTGCTGCCACCCAAGCCTGGCCGAAGAGGCCCGCATCGCGCTCACCTTGCGCGAGGTTTGTGGCTTGCCGACCGAGGCCATCGCCTCGGCCTTCCTGATCGCCGCACCGACGCTGGCCCAGCGCATCGTGCGCGCCAAGGCCAAGATCAAGGCGGCGCGCATACCCTACGAAGTGCCAGGGCCAGCCGAGCGGGCCGGACGCTTGGCCAGCGTGCTTCGCGTGATTTACCTGGTCTTCAACGAAGGCTACTCGGCGCATGCCGGCACCGTGGCGCAGCGGGGCGAAATGGCCGAAGAGGCCATCCGCCTGGCGCACTTGCTGCTGAGCCTGATGCCCCATGAGCCCGAAGCCATGGGCCTGCTGGCGCTGATGCAATTGCACCATGCCCGCCGCGCGGCACGCTGCACCGCAGAGGGCGACCTGGTGCCGCTGGATGAACAAGACCGCACAACTTGGGACCGTGCGGCCATCAACGAAGGTGCGGCCTTGACCGAGGCAGCGTTGCGAAAACGCGGCTTCGGTCACTACACGTTGCAAGCCGCGATCGCGGCCGTGCATGCCGAAGCCACCGAAGCTGCGGCCACCGACTGGCCGCAAATCGTCGGTCTGTACGACGCGCTGTTGCGGATCGAGCCAAGCTCGGTGGTGGCGCTGAACCGCGCGGTGGCTGTGGCCATGCGCGACGGGCCGCAAGCGGGCCTGGCACTGATCGGGCCACTGCTGCCGGCGTTGCCCGACTACCACCTGGCCCATGCCGCGATGGCCGACTTGTCCCGCCGCGCCGGCCGCATTGAAGCCGCGCGCGAGCACTATCGGGCCGCTGCCGCGCTGGCGCAGCGGGAGCCCGAGCGCCGCTTCCTGCTGCGGCGCTTGGCTGCACTGGGTGGTTGAAGAAAATTCTTGCGGGCGCTGTCGAAAACGGGGTTGGCCATTCGATTACTTCTCGCCGACAGATCGAAACCTCGGCATCTTGAGACCACCCTCTTGGAGAACCCTTGTGACCAAACTCACCCCATACCTGAGCTTCGACGGTAACGCCGCTGAAGCCATGCGCTTTTACGAAAAGGCGCTCGGCGGCAAGATCGAATTGACGCTGACCTGCGGCGAAACGCCGATGGCCGAGCAGTTCCCTGCGGAGCACCAACAACGCGTCATGCATTCGGCGCTGAGCCTGCCCGCAGGCGGTCTGCTCTTTGCGGCCGACAGGCCACCCGGGCAGGAAAGCACAGGCCCGAGCGGGTTCAACGGCATAGGCCTGACGCTGGAGTACGCAGATGTTGCCGCCGGTGAAGCCGCATTCAAGGCCCTGGCCGAAGGCGGCCACGTCACGATGATCATGGCCCCCAGCTTTTGGGTCGAGCGTTTCGGCATGCTGACCGACCGCTACGGCGTCGGCTGGATGGTCAACGCCGGCCCGTCCAAGATGTAACCCACCGGCCATACCCAACAATGAGGAGCCATTCCATGTCGTCCCGCACCGTCAAGCTGCATCGCGTCCTGCGCACCCGCCCAGACAAGGTCTATCGCGCCTTTTTGGAACCCGAGGCAATGAGCAAGTGGAACCCGCCCTACGGTTTCACTTGCACCGTCCACCACATGGAGGCCGTGGTGGGCGGCCGCTTCAAGATGTCGTTCCGAAACTTCGGCAGCGGCCAGGTGCATGCCTTCGGGGGCGAGTACCTCGAACTGAAGCCGAACGAACTCATTCGCTACACCGACGTGTTCGACGACCCGAATCTGCCCGGGCTGCTGCAGGTCACGATCGCGCTGCGACCGGTTAGCTGTGGCACCGAAGTGAGCATCGAGCAGAGCGGCATTCCGGAGGCAATTCCACTGGAGATGTGCTACCTCGGCTGGCAAGAGTCGTTGGCTTAGCTGGCCACGCTGATCGAGCCTGAGATTCCTGGCTGACCAACACGAACGGTAAGGCCCACTGCCATGAAATACCTCTGCCTTGTCTACCTCGACGCCGTACACTGGAGCACCTGCAGCGACCAGGTCTGCATGGACTACGTGCGCGAATTGCAGTCCACTCAGCGCCTGATCGGCGGCGAACCCCTGCACCCCACGCACACGGCCACGACGGTGCGCGTGCGCGGTGGGCAGATCACGCTGTACGACGGGCCTTTCGCCGAGACCAAGGAGATGCTGGCCGGCTTCTACCTGGTCGAAGCCAGAGACCTCAATGATGCGATTCGCATCGCCAGTGGCATCCCGCCGGCACAGTACGGGAGCATTGAGGTGCGTCCTGTGCGCATGCTCGACGCTGCCTGTCGCTGCCTGTCGCTGTCAGACACCATCTGCGATTGTCGATGAGCACAGTCGACCCCTGAACAGGACCCCCGCGGCAGTTTTGTCCTCGACCTCCAGGCCGCCTCGCTGATCGACGGGTACAACGTCTTGGCGCTTCACAGCCAGGCGCACCTGTGCGCCACGGTGCAAGGGTCGAACTTAGGGAGACCGCGGTAACGCAAACTTAGCGCTCTTGCGCGCATCATTGCGGCCATCGCCATCGCCATCGCCATCTCCGCTGTCCGCCTCCTTCGCATGCACACGTCTGCCATCGCTGCCCTGTTGTCTCGCGTCACGCTGGCCGTGTGCACCACATTGCTGGCCGCCTGCGCTGCGGTGCCGGGCGCGGGCAGCCCGGCCAAGCTGGCCCTGGTCATCGGCAACGCCGACTACGAGAACGCGCCGGCCCTCGTGAACCCGACCAACGACGCCGCTGACATGTGCGCGGCGTTGCGCAGGCTCGGCTTTCGCACGCTGTGCCACACCAACGTTCGCGACCGCTCCGAGTTCGATGCCCGCATGCGGGACTACGTCGAACAGCTAGGCCCCCACTCGGTCGGCGTCGTCTATTACTCGGGCCATGGCGTGCAGGTTGGCAGCGCCAACTTTCTGATCCCGACCAAGGCCGAACCCGCCTCGGAAAGTGTCGACCCGCAGGCCGTGCTGTACGGCGTGGACGAGTTGTTTGAGCGCCTGAGCATCAAGCCGCCGCGCTTCCAGCTTGTGATCCTCGACGCCTGCCGCACCGACCTGCTCGCCCCGGCAAAGCGCACGGCCAGTGGTCGCGGCGTGGCTGCACCCGCGGCACCTGCACGACCCGGACTGGCACGTTCGCTCGCGGTGCAGCCGCGCGTCGGCAACGGCCTGGCGCCGATCAAGGATGCGCCGCCAGGCACGATGGTGCTCTACGCCACCGCGTCCAACGACGCGGCCTACGACGGGGAAGGCCGCAATGGGCCGCTCACCAAGCACATCCTGGCCCACATCGGCACGCGCGGCCTGACCGTCGAGGACTTCATCAAACGCGTGACGAGAGATGTCGAGAGCGAAACGCTGCGCCACTACCGCAAGCGCCAGACGCCCTACACCTACGGCTCGTTCAGCGGCACCTTCTGCTTCGCCGGCTGCCCTGACGAGGCACGCGTGCCGATAGCCAATTGACGCGATTCAGAAAGTGGCGATGGCGCCGAAGGTGAAACCTTGCGTCGTGTCACGGCCGTCCTGGGTGCCGAAGGCTTGTTTCGAGCTGATCACCTGGATGCGGTAACCAGCGGTGAATGTCCAACGGCGCAGACGCCCTTCGGTGTTCAGCGTGTAGGCCAGACCCAATTCGGTGAGCCGGTAATCGGCCTTGAACTTGACGACTTCGTCGCCACCCGAGCTGGGTGTCTTCAGGCGGCCGATGCCCAGCGCGCCGTAGAGCGAGAACGCACCGCCCAGCGGCGCATTGCCGCTGATGCCGGCGACCGGGCCGGCCGGCTCGTAACGCGACGGGCCGTCACGCTGCGAGACCTTCTTGTAGCCCAGCGACAGTGCCAGGCCCGGCATCACCGAATAGCCGACATTGGCGTCGAACTCCTGGCGCGTGCCGTTGCCGCCGTCGGCAAAGGAAAAGCGCGTTGACGGCAAGGCGCTGAGCGAGCCGGACCAGTCTTGCCAGCGCACGCTGAAGGTGGGCACCAGCGTCAGCTTGTCGTCGGCCGAGACCTGCGTCAGCGCCTTGTTGACGGGCTTGCCGCTGGCATCGGGCTGCGTGAAGTAACTGAAAGTCGTCCACTCGGTGTACCAGGCTCGGCCGCCGACTGAAACGCTGAAGGTCGGATCCTGGGCCTGCGCGGCACCAACCGGGCAAAGCGCGCAAAGCGCCGATGCAACGATTCGTTGCTGTCTCATGCGGTTCCTTCCAGAGCCTGTTGGCAGCCTAGCAGTGCGGCTCTGGGCACCTTAGCTGTCTTGCGGCGCCTGTGCAATGCGCCCCCCCAAGAACGTCGTAGCGCAGCGGATCGGCCTTCGATCGCGAGCAGCGGGCTGGCGCCTGCTGGCTTGCGGCATTACAGTTTGGGCGACGCTCGCGCGCTGCACAGCGTCGCCGCAGAAACCGAGGGGCCACGGCCAGACGCAGATGCAGATGCAGACGAACGCGATGCTCGGAACCGCGCCAGCAAACCCCGCACAGCTAGGCAGGCCTAACGGTGCCGCGCCGTGCACGAGGACGCCGGCTTTTTTCGAGGCGCGGCGGTGAAGGACTTCACCGTCTCGGTCGTCGGCGTCTTGCTGTTGGCGCTGTGCATCGGGCTGGCCTTCCATTGGATCTACCCGCGCGTCGAGCCATCGAGCGAACTCGCAGGCCTCTTCGTCTTCGTTGCGTTGTTGTTGCGCCTGCTGCTGGCCAAGGCCTGGGCGCTGTGGCGCAGGCCGCGCCCGTCGGCTGGCACTGGGGTGTCGAAGTGACCGAGGCGTTGCGGCGGCGGGTGGCCGTGACTCTGGGGCTGGTGCTCGCGGCCTGCACCTCACCCGAGCCGCGAATTGTCGGGCCGGTCGATTCGCCAACTCGGGAATTCCCGATGACCGGTATCCGCGACAGCGCCTACGCGTTGGCCGAACGCGGCGCTGCAACGCCAGCCGGCTACGGGCTGTACAGCGTGTTGCTGACCCGCAGCGCCAACCGCAACGCGGTGCGACTGCTGGCCGAAGTGTTGGCCAGCAACAGCAGTGCACGGGACGCCGTAATACCGCGTGGCAACTTGAACCTGATCACGATCCCGGTCAAACACAACGGCGACGCCGCGAAGGTGGCTGCCGCCGCACGAGAGCGGCCCGAACCCACGGCCAGCACCCTGCTGCAACAGCATTACGACTTCGGCCAGGCGGCGCTGCTGCTGGCCAGCATCTGCCGCCCCGAACGCGGCGCAGCGCTGATGAAGGCCTGCGGTTCGGCAACACCCGACGGACCCATTCTCGTCACCAGCCAGCTGCCCTTCGACCCGGCGGCGCCTGCGCTCCAACGCCTGCTTGTTGTCAATCTGGGCAATGTCGCGCCGGGCGCGGTGCCCGAGATCGTCGAGGCCTACCGGCGCCAGATTCAGCGCCCCGTCATCACCGACCGCGAGCAGATCGACAGCTGGCGCCTGGCGGCACTGAACGTCGCGTTGAATGCAGCGCGCATGCTGCCCGACATCAGCAAGGCCTACGCCGGCGGCAAATGAGGATGGCCGTCGTTAACCGGGCCCATATGGGCAGCGGCAGACTTGTGCGAAGCGCGCGTGCTGGTTCAGAAGATGATGGCGGTGCGCCACCTTCGAGGACCTGGGGCGCGTGGGCCACTGGGGCTCACAAAGCAAGAAGGCGGCGGACTTCAGCTTCGCCGACCCGCGTGTCCACGCAAGCCTGCACCCCACGGCCGCCGCCAAAGGCCGGGCTCTAGCCCCAGCCCCAGCCCCAAACCTCGCCGAATCGTCGCACTCCACCAGAAGCGCCAGAATCGACAACGGGTGATCGTTTCGGCAATCAGCTGCAGTGCCACGCCGCATGCCACGGCGCCATCGGCCCGTACGCTCACACCAAAACTGGAGACCCCACCTTGCTGATGAAGACTTTGCGCGCTGCGCTTCTGGCCGGCCTGACCGCGATCTCGCTGATGGTCCAGGCACAACCTTCTGGCGCCACGCTGAAGATCATCGTCCCCTTCACCCCCGGCACCGGCATGGACACCATCGCTCGCGCGGTGGCGCCGCGGCTGCAAGAGAAGCTGGGCCGGCCCGTCATCGTGCAGAACACGCCTGGCGCCAGCGGCAACATCGGCGCCGACCAGGTGGCCAAGGCTGCGGCTGACGGCAACACCGTGCTGATGGGCGCCAACACCATGTTGATCGCCGCCCAGTTGTACAAGAACACGCCCTTCGATCCGGTGCGCGATTTCAGCCCGGTCACGATGGCAGCGTGGGGCACGCTGATGCTGGTGGCCAACCCCAAGACCGGCATCAAGAGCCTGCCCGACCTCATCACACAGGCCAAGGCGCGGCCCGGCCATATCACATACGGCTCGCCCGGAGTCGGCACACCGCATCACATGGCGATGGAGTTGTTGAAGGTGCAGACGGGCCTGTTCATGCTGCACGTGCCATACCGCGGCACTGCGGGCTACACGCAAGACCTGCTCAGTGGCGAGCTGATGGTCGGCTTTCTGCCCGTGCATGTGGCGCAAGGTCTGGTGGCTGGTGGCAGGCTGGTGGCACTGGCGGTGGGCAGCGCCCAACGGCACCCGGTGGCGCCCACGGTGGCCACCTTTGCGGAACTGGGCGTGAAGGGTGTCGACGTCGATCTCTGGTACGCCTTCTTCGTGCCCGCCAAGACCCCCATGCCCATAGTGGTGCGGCTGAACGCCGAGATCGCCACGATCCTGCAGTTGCCCGAAGTGCGCGACTTGCTGGGCAAAGCTGGGCTCGAAGCTTCGTCGTCAACGCCGGAAGCGCTTCACGCCATCGTGCTGAAGGACTTTCCGCGCTGGGGTGCAGTGATCAAGCGCAACGGCATCTCGGCCGACTGACGCCGTTCAACCCAACCCTCGGCCCGCCGGCGGCGGGGGCAACGCGCAGTCCGAGGCCTTGCCCGCGCGATGCCGTGCAACCCTTCGCCGGCTGCTGCTGGCCGCACAACCCGGGTTCGTGACGCCGTCGCCCCCGTTGTCAGCGCTCGGGACGACAGCTCAGGCCGAGCGCCTTTTGCGCCAACTTGAGGAAGACGGTTCGCTCCGCAGGAGACAAGGGCGCCAGGATCTCAGCCTGCAAGGCTTCCACGACTGGCCGGCTGGATGCCTGCAGTTGTTCTCCTTCGGGCGTGAGGTGCAGCAGGCGCGCACGGCGATCCTGTGCGCTGACCACGCGCGCCACCAGGCCCTTTTGCTCCAGTCGGTCGATCACGCCGCCTATCGTGGCGCGGTCGAAGCTGATCGCAGCGGCCAAGCTGGCCTGGTCGATGCCGGGCTGCTGGGCAATGCCGTCAAGCGCAGCAAACTGCACCGAGGTCAAGTCGAAGCCCGCCGCCTGCGTCTGCGCCTGAAAGACCTGCGTCGACTGCTGATGCAGCCGCCGGATCAGGTGCCCCGCCATCTCGATCTTGTCCATCGGTTCCCCTGTCCGTCGATGCCTGAGCCCCTTTGCAGAGGCGCCGCCCATGCACTTGACCCATTTAGTATGCATGCATATCATATGCAAACTAACTGTTAACAGTGTGCCAGCTGACCCCAGGAGACGCCATGCAATATCACCTCAACGGCTTCAACCCTGGCGATCCGGATATCCGCCCCGCCGCGCGCGGCTGCCGCAGCGCGGGCGACCCGTTGCCCGAGACGGTGGACGTGCTGATCGCCGGGTCGGGTCCAGCGGGCCTGTGCCTGGCTGCCCAACTCGCCCGGGTGCCGCAGCTGCGCACGATGTTGATCGAACCCAAAGCGGGGCCGATGGAAAAGGGTCAGGCCGACGGCATCAACGTGCGCTCGATGGAGATGTTCCAGGCCTTCGGCTTTGCCGAGAAGGTCATGCGCGAGTCGGTCTGGATCAACGAGACCAGCTTCTGGGCGCACGGTGCGGACGCGCCCCTCACACGCGTCGCCCGGGTGCAGGACGTGCCCGCCGGTGTCTCCGAGATGCCCCATGTGCTGATCAACCAGGCGCGGGTGCACGACATGTTCCTCGACCTCATGCGCCATTCGCCGACCCGGCTGGCGCCCGACTACGGCCTGAAGGTGGTCGACTTGGGCGTCGACCCTGCTGCCGCCGAATACCCCGTCACCGTCACGCTGGCGCACACCGCCCCGGGTCGCGAGGGCCAGATCGAGACGCTGCGCGCCAACTACGTCATCGGCTGCGACGGCGCACGCTCGGCCGTGCGCAGTGCCATCGGCGGGGCGCTGCACGGCGATGCGGCGCACCAGGCCTGGGGCGTGATGGATGTGCTGGCCGTCACCAGCTTCCCCGACTGGCGCATGAAATCCTTTGTGCGCTCGCAGGACGACGGCATCCTGATGGTGCTGCCGCGCGAAGGTGGGCATCTGGTTCGCCTGTACGTCGAACTCGACAGCCTGGGCGAGCAC
>JBBQAI010000118.1:0-14349 GCA_038316205.1 Burkholderiales bacterium | reverse complement strand
GCGCGAGGCGCGCCGACGCGATGGACGCGCTGGTGCTGGTTCGTGAAGGCGCACCGCTGGCCAGCGCGCTGGCCGGCAAGAAGCGTTTTCCGGGGCTGCTGGCGATGTTCGCGCGGCTGGGCGAGCAGACCGGGCAGTTGCCCGAAATGCTGTTGCGCGCGTCAGTTCAGTTGTCGGCCGAGGTGCAGCGCCGGGCGATGGCGGCTGCGACCATCCTGGAGCCGCTGCTCATCGTGGTGATGGGCATCGTGGTGGTGCTAATCATGTTGGCCGTGCTGATGCCGATCATCCAGCTCAACACCTGGGTCAAGTGATCAACTGGCCGATGCAGGCTCGTCTTCCGGCGCCTTGGTGTGCTTGATGAACATCACGGCGGCGAGGATGCCGATTTCGTAGAGCACGCACATCGGCACGGCCAGGGCCAGTTGCGACACCACGTCGGGCGGTGTGACCACGGCCGAGACGATGAAGGCTCCGACGACGAAATAGCCGCGTGACTTGCGCAACTGCTCGATGGTGACGATGCCGATGCGGGCCAGCACGATGACGGCGATCGGCACTTCGAAGGCGATGCCGAAGACCAGGAACAGCGTCAGCACGAAGCCGAAGTACTGTTCGATGTCGGGCGCAGCCGTGATCGACGTGGGCGCGAAGGCCTGGATGAAACGGCTCATGCCCGGGATCACGATGAAGTAGCAGAAGGCCACGCCGACGATGAAGAGCAAGGTGCTGGACACCACCAGCGGCAGCACCAGCTTCTTTTCGTGCGAATACAGGCCCGGCGCGACGAAGGCCCACAACTGGTACAGCACCACCGGCAGCGCCAGCAGGAAGGCGGCCATCAGCGTGATCTTCAGCGGCACCAGTATGGGCGAGATCACGTTGGTGGCGATCAGCGTTGCGCCCTTGGGCAGGTGGCTGAGCATGGGCGCGGCCAGCAGGTCGTACAGCCCCGCCGGGCCGGGCCAAAAAGCCAGCACCGCGAAGGCGATGGCGATGGCGATGACAGCGCGGATCAGGCGGTCGCGCAACTCGATCAGGTGAGAAACGAAAGGGGCTTCAGTGCCGGCGAGTTCGTCGGGCTTGTTCGTGTCGCTCATCGCGTGCGGGACTCGTTCTGACGGGTTCAGTAACTGGACTTCATGCCCGGCGGCCTGAAGCGCGCCACGCGTGCAGCGCCCGACTGCGCCTTGGTCCGTATGCCCGTGCGCTGCTTGTACCACTGGGGTGTGGCGCCGCGCTTCAAACGCCACTTCTTCTTTGGGTGGCGGTAGCTCGGCGGTGGCGGTTCCCAACTGCCGGCGATGCTGGGGTCGGTGGCGGTGCCATCGGTGATGCCTGCGGTGGCGTCTTTCCAACTGCCTTCGAAAGCGCTGCTGGCCGAATCGACCTCGCTGCGCACGGTGTCTTGCACGTTGCGCGCTGCGTCTTCGAAGTCGGTCTTCATCTTCTTGAGTTCTTCAAGTTCGATGGAGCGGTTGACCTCGGCCTTCACGTCGGCCACGTAGCGCTGGGCCTTGCCGAACAGCGCGCCCACGGTGCGTGCAACACGCGGCAGTTTCTCGGGGCCGATGACGATCAGGGCCACCGCGCCGATGAGGGCAATCTTGTCGAAACCGAAGTCAATCATGAGGAAGGATGGGTCACCTGCGCCACCCGATCAAGCTCCCGCTGCGGAACCGGCTTTGCCGGGCCGCTGGCGGGCGGCCCCCTCGGGGGTTAGCGAGCGCAAGCGAGCTTGGGCGCTCACGTTTTGGACTTCGCTTCCACGTCCACCGTGTTCGCATCGCTGCGCTTGGCGGTCGTGACCTGTTGGGCCGGTGCGGCGGGGCCGTCGGCCTCGGCCGGTTCACCGGCGCCCTTGACGCCTTCCTTGAAGCCGCGCACCGCGCCGCCCAGGTCGCTGCCGATGTTGCGCAATTTCTTGGTGCCGAAGATGACCACGACGACCAGCAACACGATCAGCCAATGCCAGATGCTGAACGAACCCATGATCTTTTCTCCTAGGAAACGCGCTGAACAGAACCGTTGATTCTACGAGGTGCCACCGGCGTCGCCGGCCGCACTGGCTTCAGGGTCACCCCTTGGCCCAGGGGCGCGGACCGCCCATCACGTGCATGTGCAAATGCGGCACTTCCTGTCGGCCGTCCGGCCCGGTGTTGATGAGGGTGCGAAAGCCGTTCGTCACACCGAGTTGCTTCATCAATCGAGGTGCCAGGCCCAGCATGCGGCCCAGCAGGGCAACGTGTTCGGGCGTCACGTCCGACAACATGGCGATGTGCTGCTTGGGGATGATCAGCACGTGCACCGGCGCCCAAGGCGCGATGTCGTGAAAGGCCAGCAGTTCATCGTCTTCATAAGCTTTTTTCGCCGGAATCTGGCTGGCGATGATCTTGCAGAAGATGCAGTGGGCGTCGGCGCTCATCGTTTCAATTCCTTGCCCACGTTCAGACCGGGACGGGCATGGCCCGGCCTTCGTTGAAATTCCACCAGCCGCGCAGGAAGCGGTACAGGTACCACAGGCCGATGACCGACCAAGCGGCCCAGCCCGGAAAGACGAACAGGATCCACAGCGGCCAGGTCAGCACCAGCCAGCCCAGCGTGAACCAGAAGCTGCGTGCCTGCCAGCGGTAGTGGCTGCGGTAGAAGTCGTTGGGCAGGTCGTCGCGCTTGATGTAATTGATGATCAAGGCGATCACCGAAAAGATGCCGGCCGAAAAGAAAGACAGTGTGTGCAGGCCGTAGAGGATGTGCGTCAAAGTGCGCAGGCTGTCGTTGTTCTGCGCTGTGCCACCGGGTATCACCACGTCGTTCATGCACCTTCTCCTTTGGAATCGGTTTCACGCTGTTGCGCCTTGCGCGCCGCAAACTCTTCCAGCCCCGACAGTCCTTCGCGGCGTTCCAGCTCCGTCAGCACGTCGGCCGGTGTCAGGTCGTAAGCCGCCAGCGCCACCATCGTGTGGAACCACAAATCGGCGACCTCGCCGACGATGCGCGGCCGGTCGCCGTCCTTGGCGGCCATGACGACTTCGGTGGCTTCTTCGCCGATCTTTTTCAAGATGGCGTCGTGGCCCTTGGAAAACAAGCGGGCAACGTAGCTTTTGTCGGGGTCGCCGGCGCGGCGCGTGGCAATCACGTCGGCCAGGCGGGCCAGGGTGTCGTTGCTTGATATGGGCTGGGTCATTTGTAGATGGCCTCGGGATCTTTCAGCACGGGCTCGACCGCCGTCCACACACCGTTTTCCAGGCGTTGGAAGAAGCAACTGTGGCGGCCGGTGTGGCAAGCAATCGACGGCGACGCGGGGTCGTGACCGAGTGGCGTGACCTTCAGCAGCACCACGTCGCTGTCGCAGTCGATGCGTATTTCATGCACCTGCTGCACGTGGCCCGATTCCTCGCCTTTGTGCCACAGCTTTTGGCGTGACCGGCTGTAGTAGACGGCGCGCTGCGTCTGGGCCGTCAAGGCCAGCGCCTCGCGGTTCATCCAGGCGAACATCAGCACGTCACCGCTGCCGACCTCTTGCGCGATGACCGGCACCAAGCCGTTCGCGTCCCACTTGATGCTGTCCAGCGCTTTCATGCGGTCAGTCTAATGGGTGGGTCCGACGAAGCTTTGTTCGGCCGCGAACCAAGCCAGCACCGGCACCGTGCCGGGCAACACCGGTGCCACCTGCACGGGCAAGGTCTGCCAGGCCATCTGCTGTTGTTCGCGCATTTCGAAAGTGCCGGTCCAGGCAACAACCTTGCAGAAATTCAGGCGAACGCGGGCATGCGGGTAGTCCATCACCAGCACCTGCCACGGTTCAGCGGCCGCGATGGTGATGCCCAGTTCTTCCTGCAGTTCACGGCGCAGCGCCTGTTCGATGCTTTCGCCGGCTTCGACCTTGCCCCCTGGGAATTCCCAGTAGCCGGCGTAGACCTTGCCTTCGGGGCGGCTGGTCAGCAGGAAACGGCCGTCGGCGTCGACGAGCACGCCCACCGCGACTTCGGTGACGGGCCGTTCGGGCGCGCCGGGCGCGGTGTGGTCGATTTCAGGCGGCATGCCGCCCCGCGTAATCGCGTGCGAACTGCTGGGCCACGCGGCCCGACCGGCTGCCGCGTTCCAGCGCCCAGACCAGGCTGTCCTGCCGCGCGGCGGTGATGGCGGCTTCATTCACATTGAAAGACCTTAACCACTGCGCCACGATGGCCAGGTATTCCTCCTGGCTGAACGGGTAGAAGCTGATCCACAGGCCGAAGCGTTCACTTAACGAGATCTTTTCTTCCACCACCTCGCCGGGGTGCACTTCGCCGTCTTCGGTGTGCTGGTAGGTCAGGTTCTCGGCCATGTACTCGGGCAGCAGATGGCGGCGGTTGCTGGTGGCGTAGATCAGCAGGTTGTCGCTGGCCTGCGCCACGCTGCCGTCGAGCACGCTTTTCAGCGCCTTGTAGCCGGGTTCGCCTTCGTCGAAGCTGAGGTCGTCGCAGAAGACGATGAAGCGTTCGGGGCGGTCGGTGACCAGGTCGATCAGGTCGCCCAGGTCCACCAGGTCGGCCTTGTCCACCTCGATCAGCCGCAGGCCGCGCGCCGAAAACTCGTTCAGGCAGGCCTTGATCAGGCTGCTCTTGCCGGTGCCGCGCGCGCCAGTCAGCAGCACGTTGTTGGCGGCGTGGCCGGCGACGAACTGCTCGGTGTTGCGCACCAGGCGTTCTTTCTGGCCGTCGACTTCCTTCAGGTTGTCCAGCCGGATGGTCGACACGTGCTTGACCGGTTCCAGCACACCGGCCATGCCGATGCCGTTGGCGCGGCGGCGGTAGCGCCAGGCCACGCTGGCCTGCCAGTCGGGTGCCGTGGGCGCGTGGGGGAGGATGGCTTCCAGGCGGGCCAGCAGCGATTCGGCGCGCACGAGCAGGTGTTCGAAAGCAGGGTTCATGGCGGGAATTTTAGGTGGCCGCTTTCGGGCCGCTTTCAGGCCTGTTTCAGGGCGCGGACGCGGTCGGGGGCAAGGCCCGCACCGCGTCGTCGGCGATGACGAAGACACGGTCGCCCGGGCCGCGCGGCATCACGTGCATGCCGGTGAAGGCGCCGAAGGCTGGCAGCACGCCCACCTGCGCGCCGAAGTGGAAGCAGGGCAGGCGCAAGCGCTGGTTGGCGCGGCCGCCCAGCACCGCAGCGGGGTGGACGTGGCCGGCCAGCACGTAGGCGTCGGGCACCGCGTCGGGGTGGTGGGCCAGTGCCAGGCCGGCGATGTGCAGCGGGCCGTCCAGACATTCGACCTCCCATTCGGGCGGCGGGTCGCCGGCATGGCTGTCGTGGTTGCCGCGCACCAGCGTCAGTTGCAGGCCGGCGTGCCGGGCGCGCCACTGTGCCACCGCGGCCCAGGTGGCCTCGGCGCGCGAACGTGCCGAGTGCAGCAGGTCGCCGAGGAACACGATGCGCGTGGCACCGCTGGCGGCCAGCGCTGCGGACAAGCGGTTCAGCGTTTCGGTGGTCGTGCCGCCCGGCACCGGCACGCCCAGGCGCCGGAACGACACGGCCTTGCCGATGTGGGCGTCGGCCACCAGCAGCGTGCGGTGCTCAGACAGGCAGGCCGCGCGCTGCGGCAACAACTGCACCGTGCTGCCGCCGACCTGCAGCGTGGGCAGGTCGTCTTTCAAGCGACGGCCCTCAGGTGCTCAGGCGTTGCAGCGCGGGCTCGAGGTGCTCGGTGGGCAGCCGCTTGAAGCCCGACCGCGCATAGCGCTGCAGCCGTCCGATGGCCAGCGCGGTGATGGCCGATGCCAGCGCCTGCGCGTCCACCGTGGGCGTCGGCGAACCGGCGGCCTCGGCGGCGCTGCGCAGGCTGGCGCGCAACTGCGATTCGACGCGGTCGAAGAATTGGTTCATGCGCGCCGACAGGCGTTCGTGTTCGAAGACCAGCGCGTCGCCGACCATCACGCGGGTCATGCCCGGGTTCTTCTCGCCGAACTGCAGCAGCACGGCGGCGATCTTCTGCGCCTGCAGCGAGCCCGAGGGTTCGCGTTCGACCACCTGGTTGACCAGCGTGAAGACGCTGCCCTCGATGAATTCGATCAGCCCTTCGAACATCTGCGCCTTGCTGGCGAAGTGGCGGTAAAGCGCGGCTTCGCTGACGTCCAGTCGGGCGGCCAGGGCCGCGGTGGTGATGCGTTCGGCGCCGGGCGTCTCGAGCATCGCGGCCAGCGTCTGCAGGATCTGCACGCGGCGTTCGCCGGGCTTGGGCCGCTTGCGCACGGTCGCCGCGGGCTCGGTCGATGGTGTTGGCGCTGCTGCTTCGTCGTCGACGCTGACCGGGGGAGGGGCTTCGGGCGCGTCGGACATGGGGTTCGGCAGGCGGCCTCGCGGCGGGGAAGAAGGGGAGACGGTGGCCCGTCAGGAACACCGCGTATCGATTCTGGCACACGGCCTGCGGGCCCCCGTTTGCAGGTAAACACTGACACCGCAGGCCTTGCCGCGCTACGCACCCCCCCCAGTTTGCAGTGCGCGGCTTCCACCGATTGCACGACGACCAACCCCCTCCAGCGGGATGCCGCCCCGCACGCGGAAACCTATGCTTTCTCGGTCGCCACAGCGTGCTTATTCGGGGCTCCGCCCCAGCAGATACGGCGGCCAGGAGCCGTGCCATGAACTTCGCCACCCGCATCCTTGCAGTCACCCTGCCGTGCGCCATTGCTGCGTTGGCCGCCGTCTCGGTGGTCACGGCCACCGGCGCCGCCGAGCCGCCGGCCGCGCCACCCGCTGGAGTTGGTGCCGGTGTTGGTGCTGGTGCTGGTGCTGGTGCTGGTGCAGCGCCGATGCAGGCGGCTTACGTCGCCTGTCGCGCTCAGCACCTGCCTTCAGCGGCCAGCGAGGCCCAGTCTCAGCGCGCTCAGCAGCACCACCGCGACCGCGCGGGCCGCAGCCAGCGGCCGGCCTGGGTGGGGCAGACGAACGGCGACATCGAGCGCTGCCTGCGCGGCGCGCCCGACACCGCGCAGGCCCAGCGCGACACGGCCCGCTACGCCCGGCGCGATGACGCTAGCGCGCCCTGAGCAGGTCGCGCAGGCGGCGCACGCGGCGGTCCACGTAGGCCGGACGGCGGTGCAGGCGCTGGAGGTGCGGCGGGCTGTGGCCGGCCGGCGCTGACGGGGCGGCAGGGGCTGCCAACAGGGCCGCGCGCAGCCAGCGCTGCATCCACACCGTCTGCATACCCACGCGGCGGGCGGCTTTCTGGTGCACCAAGGTGTCTTCAACCAGCACGCAGCGCGACGGATGCACGCCCAGCCGCGCGGCCAGGGCGCGGAACATGCGGGCGTCGGGCTTGGGCCGCAGGTCGCCGAACAGGTGCATGTCCTCGATGCTGAAAACGCCGTCGAAGGCCCGGGCGATGCCCAGCACCGCCAGCACGCGCGCGGCATAGGCAGCTGGGGCATTCGTCAGGATGTATTTGCGGCCCGGCAAGCGGCGCAGCGCCGCCAGGTCGGCCGCGTGGCCGCGTACGCGGGCTTCCAGGCCGGGCAGCAGGTGGGTGTCGTGCAGGAAGTGGGCGGCCTGCACGCCGTGGTGGCGCACCAGGCCCAGCAGCGTGGCGCCATAACGTTGCCAGTAGCGCGTGCGCAAGGCATTGGACTCAACCTCGGTCAGCCCGAGTTCACGGCGGATGAACAGGCCCATCGCCTCGCGGATGCCGCCCATCGACGCGTTGTGCGCGTCGTGCAGCGTGTCGTCCAGGTCGAACAACCAGACCGGGCGGGCCTTCATCGGCGACGGCTCAATGCGACCGGATCATGGTCCCGTAGGCCTGCTCGGTCAGGATCTCCAGCAGCATCGCGTGCGGCACCCGCCCGTCGATGATGTGCACGGCGTTGACGCCGCTCTTGGCCGCGTCCAACGCGCCGGCGATCTTGGGCAGCATGCCGCCGCTGATGGTGCCGTCGGCGAACAGCTCGTCGATTTCACGCGCAGTCAGGTCGGTCAGCAGTTCGCCGTTTTTGTTCAGCACGCCGCGGATGTTGGTCAGCATCACCAACTTTTCAGCCTTCAGCACGGTGGCCAGTTTGGCGGCCACCAGGTCGGCGTTGATGTTGTAGCTTTCGTTCTTTTCGCCGAAGCCGATGGGGCTGATGACGGGGATGAACTGGTCGTCCTGCAGCGCCTTGACCACGCTGGGGTCGATGGCGGTGATCTCGCCCACCGAGCCGATGTCGTGTTCCACGCTCGGGTCGTTGCGGTCGGTCATCTTCATCTGCCGCGCGCGTATCAAGCCCCCGTCACGGCCGGTCAAACCCACGGCTTTGCCGCCGGCGGCGTTGATCAGGCCGACGATGTCTTGTTGCACCTCACCGGCCAGCACCCATTCGACGACTTCCATTGTTTCTTCGTCGGTGACGCGCATGCCCTGGATGAAGGTGCCCTTCTTGCCGATCTTGGCCAGCGCGTCGTCGATCTGCGGCCCGCCGCCGTGCACGACGATGGGGTTCATGCCGACCAGCTTCAGCAGCACGATGTCCTCGGCAAAGTCCTGCTGCAGCGCCGGGTCGGTCATGGCGTTGCCGCCGTACTTGACGACGATGGTCTTGCCGTGGAACTTGCGGATGTAGGGCAGCGCCTGGGCCAGGATCTCGGCTTGGTCGCGCGGCGTGATGTGGGCCAGGTCGGGGTCTTTGAATGTGCTCATGGGTGGGCGGCCTGCGGCGGTGGAAACGGGATGGTGGTTGAATGGCGTGGGCAATTGTAGGAAGCTGCTTGCCGGCTTGCCCACGACATGGCGTCCGGTTGCACCGCTGCGGCACACTCGCGGCACCGTCGCAAGGCGGCCAAGGAGATCGGCATGAACAGGCGCAAGGCAATCGCGTTGTCTCTGACTTTCGCAGGCGGCGCAGCCGCATGCCTCACCACGGCAGCCCACGCCCAGGCCGCGCTGGTGGCTGGCGAGGTGGTCAAGGTCGACCGAGTGGCCGGCCGCGTGACCCTCAAGCACGGCGAGATCAAGAGCCTGGACATGCCGCCGATGACCCTGGCCTGGCGCGTGGCCCAACCGCGCGTGCTGGAAGACCTGGCCGTCGGCGACCGCGTACGCTTCGTGCCGGCGCGCATCGACGGCCAGTACACCATCACCACCTTGATCAAGGCACCGCAATGAGCGCCACCCACAGCCACCCCACCAACCCCGCCCCGGCTGACGGCCACACCCACGACCTGCAGGCCTACGCCCACAGCCACGCCTTCGCCGACGAGGGGCAAAGCCAGCGGGAACGCGCACTGACCGCCGTCACCCTGCTGACTTTGGTGACGATGGTGCTGGAACTGGCGGTGGGCTGGTGGACCGGCTCGCTGGCCTTGACCGCCGACGGCTGGCACATGGGCACGCACGCGCTGGCCTTGGGCGGCGCGGTCCTGGCGTACCGCTTGTCGCTGCGCGCGGCCAGCCACCGCGCGGTGGCTGGCGGGCCGGCCGGTTTTGCTTTCGGCGGCTGGAAGATCGAGGTGCTGGCCGCCTACACCAGCGGCCTGGTGCTGCTCAGCGTGGCCTTGTGGTTGGCATGGGAAGGCATCGACGCCCTGCGCCACCCGCGCCCGGTGCAGTACGGTGAAGCGCTGGGCGTGGCCGTGGCCGGCCTGCTGGTGAACCTGGTCAGCGTCTGGCTGCTGTCACGCGGTGCCAAGCCGGCGGCCAAGGCTGACTCGCACGCAGCGCACGAAGCGCACGAAGCGCACGAAGCGCACGAAGCGCACGAAGCGCACGAAGCGCACGAAGCGCACGAAGCGCACGCAACGCATCCGCGTCACGGGGCGCATCCGAGCGGGCACGACGGACACGCCCATGCGCACGAGAAGCTGCGGGCGAAGGCCCACGACCCTGCGCACGGTCACTCACACGGCCACTCACACGGCCACGGCCACGACCACAACTTCAGCGCCGCCTACATCCACGTCATCGCCGACGCGTTCACGTCGGTGCTGGCCATCGCCGCGCTGGCCGGTGGCGTGTGGTTCGGCCTGGCCTGGCTGGACCCAGCGGTGGCGCTGCTGGGCGCAGCCGTCATCGGGCAGTGGTCCTTCGGCGTGCTGACCGGCACCGCGCGGGCCCTGGTCGATGCCACCGAAGACCCCTCGCTGACCCAGCGCGTGCGCGACCTCATTGAAGCCGACGGCGACGCCAAGGTGGCCGACCTGCACGTCTGGCAGGTCGGCGCGCAGGCCTGGTGCGCAGCGCTGGCCGTGGTGGCCGACGCCCCGCAATCTGCGGCCGTTTACCGGGCGCGCCTGGACGCGGTGGACCAGCTCAAGCACGTGACGGTGGAGGTGCATCGCTGCCCGGGGGCCGGCGCGTCGTAGCGGCAGCGGGCGTCGCCCTGGTGACGCCGCCTGGGTGGGGCCACCCGTACCATCCGTCGCCACCAAAACCGACAGGAGACCGCCCATGACCACCGCCATTGCCACCCTTGTCAACCATCAATGCCGCCTGGCCGCCCGCCCTGTCGGTGCCGTCAAGCTGAGCGACTGGCAATTCACCGAAGAGCCGGTTGCTGAACTGGCCGACGGCGGTGTGCTGGTGAAGACCCTGTCGCTGTCGCTGGACCCGGCCATGCGCGGCTGGATGAATGAGGGCAAGAGCTACATCCCGCCGGTGGGCATCGGCGAGGTGATGCGTGCCGGCGGCATTGGTGTCGTCGTGGCGTCGAAGAACCCGGCTTTCGCGGTCGGAGACAGTGTCACCGGCGGGCCCGGCGTGCAGGAATATTGGAGCGTGCCCGGCGACGCGATCAAGAAAAGCGGCATGGCCAAGATCGACCTGCGCATGGGCAGCGTCACGCAATGGCTGAACGTGCCGGGCATGCCCCAGGCCGGCGAGACGCTGGTGGTCTCGGGCGCAGCCGGCGCCGTCGGCCAGACGGTGGGCCAGATCGCCAAGATCAAGGGCTGCCGTGTCGTGGGCATTGCCGGCGGGCCGGCCAAGTGTGAATGGGTGGTGAAGGAGTTGGGCTTCGACGCCTGCATCGACTACAAGGCACCAGCGCCCGAGGGCGTGACGAAATGGGACGCCGTGCGCGAAGGCCTGAAGCTGCACTGCGCGAAAGGCGTGGACATCTACTTCGACAACGTCGGCGGCGACATCCTGGACGCCGTGCTGGCGCGCATCAACCGCAAGGCCCGCATCATCATTTGCGGCGCCATCAGCCAGTACAACGCGACCAGCGCCGTGCAGGGCCCGAAGAACTACCTGAGCCTGCTGGTGAACCGCGCGCGCATGGAAGGCATCGTCGTTTTCGACTACGCCGACCGCTACCACCTGGCCATCGCCGAGATGGCCGGCTACCTGAAAGACGGCCGCATGAAGAGCAAGGAAGACGTGGTGACCGGCGGCGTCGCGGCCTTCCCGACCACGCTGCCCAAGCTGTTCAACGGCGAGAACTTCGGCAAGCTGGTGCTGCAGGTGGCCAGCAGCTGATCGCCAGCCTCGGCGGCCTGCGGCGGGATCAGGTCCCGCCCTGCAGCAGTTGAGCCATGCCGCGTTGCATGCCTTGCGCGACCAAGTCGCGCAAGGCGGTCACCTTGTCGGCGGTGGACATGAAGGTCCAGGGATCGGCTTTCGCCTGCCCCTCTGCCGACGCATAGGCGTAAGCGTCCTTGATGTCGTAGCTGGCCACGGTGTCGCCGGATTGGGCGTCCATCAAGGTCAGCTTGATCTGCATGTAGGGCGCCAGCAGACCACTGGACAGCTCGCCGGTCTTGCTGTTCTTCATGGTGTACAGCGTGTCCATGAAGAAGCCGATGCCCTCGACCGTGCCGCGGCCGATGTCGTAGTTGTCGCCCGTGGTCGCGGCCAGAGTTCCGCGCGCACGGGTCACCAGCAGCAAGTGGGTGAGTTGGTTGTCGGCCAGGGTCTTCAGCATCCAGTCCGGCAGTTCAGCGTTGGCAGCGCCAGTGGCAACGGCGCGCTGGTCGGTCACCGTCAGCGCAGCCGGTGCGCGGAACACTTCCACGCGGGCCGCCGGCTGCGCGCGGCGGAGGGCTTCCCGCGCCGCACGCAAGGCAATCAGGTCGAAGCCGATGCCCTTGAAGTCGAGGTTGTCGCGCTCGGTGCGCTCGTAGGCAAAAAGTGCCGGTGCCTCGGCGGCCAAAGTGGCTTGCACGCTGTCGCCGAGCAGCGAAAAGACACCGACGGCCTTCATCGCAGGCAGGGGCTTGGGCTGGGCACCCTGCGACCACGCGCCAGGGGCCGCAGCCGCCAGGCCAGCCAACAGGGTCCAGCGCCGGGTGGGTCGACGCCGGCCTTGTGAGTCGGGTGCGCCTTGGGCGCCGTGTGCGCCGTGTGTGGCCATCAAGGCTTCAGTAATTCACGCGCACCGCGCTCCAGGCTGGTCTCGGCCTGGTTGCGCAGGATGGACACTTTTTGTTCACCGGTCAGGAAGCTCCAGGGGTCGGACGAGCCTTTGCCTTGCTGGTCGCCGATGAGCTGGCCTTCGCGGACCTCGTAGGTGCGCAACACGTCGCCCGACTGGGCGTCCATCAGCGTCATGCGGACATGAACGTAGGGTGCCAGCGCGCCCGCCGACATCGCGCCCGTTTCGAGGTTGCGCGTTTCGTAGAGCGTGTCGATGTAGTAGCCGATGCCCAGCGCCGTGCCCCGGCCAATGGACGTGCCGTTGGCCGTGCGCACGTTCACTTCGCCGCGGTTGCGGGTGATCAGGATGATGTGGCTGAGCCGCTTGGCATCGATGGCCTGCACGATCCAGGCGGGCAATTCGGCATTCGCGGCACCCAGGCCGATGGTCCGCTGCTCTTCAGGCGACAGCGGGGCGGGTGCCTTGTAGAGCTCGACCAGCGCCTTGGGCTGGTTCTTCTGCAGCAAGTCGCGGAAGGTGCGCAGCGCGATGTTGTCGAAGCCGATGCCCTTGGCCTCGAAGCCGTAGCGGTCGGTGCGTTCGATGCGCGTGTCTTTCGGCGCTTCGGTGGAAACGGACACCTGCACGCTGTCGCCCAGCAAGGAAAAGACGCCGACGGCCTTCATGGCCGTCTGCGCCCAGGTGACGGGCGCGACAGCGGCCAACAGAGCGACCAGCACGAGCCTGCGGGCGCGCAAGGGCAAGCCGCTTGTGCCGGATGATTTCATGGTGTGACTCCGAGAGGGTGTGCCAGGCGGGTCGCCCGGCAGGGTTTCGATACAGCCGTTGGAAGGCATTCTGCCGGCCGCTTCAGGTGGCAATCAGCAAAGGGATTTCGCGCGCCAATTCGCTTTCGAGCAGGCGGCTCAGCCGGTCGATTTTGTCTGCGTTGCTCAGCACGTCCCAGGGGTCGACGGCGGTGGCGCTAGCGGCCACCGCATAGGCCCGCGCTGCCGCGCACAGGCGCTGGTTCAACAGCGCACCGGTGCGGGCATCGGCCAGCGTCAGCTTGAGGTACACATAAGGGGCCAGCAGTCCGGTGCCGGTGGCGCCGGACTCGACCATGCGGATGTTGGTGCGCGTGTCGATGTAGTAGCCCAGCCCGCGCAACTTGCCCTGGCCCACGTGGCTGTCGAGCAGCGGAATGCTGGCCTCGGCACGGTGCTTGGTCAACAACACCAGGTGGGTGGCCCGGCTTTGTTCCAGCGCATCGACCAGGCTGCCCGGCAAGGACACGCTGTTGCCGTCGATCACGCGTTCAGCCTGTTCGTGCAGCGGCGACGGTGGCACGCCGAGCAGGGCGGCGCTGGCCCGCCCGCCGGCTTCCAGCGCCCGTCCGACGGCGGACAGCGCAATCTGGTCCATGCTGCCCTTGGCATCGGCCAACACGCGCTGGCGGTTGGGGTCCAACTGGGTGCCGGTGACCAGACCGGCATAGACGATGGTCAGCCGATCGCCAACCAGTGACACCACGCCGTAACGCCGAGCCGCCTGGGCTTGTGCCTGGGCCGCGCCCCCACCGAAGCCGGTCGCGACAGCGGCTGCGCCAACCGCCTGTACCAGTCGCCGCCGCGCGCGGTTGCTTGCATCTTTGTGCATGGTTCCCCCTGAATGGCGCACCCTGGGTGCGCGCTTGCCTGCGGCCTAAAAGTGTATCCCCCGCATCAGCTGCTGCATGGCCATGGCCTCGGCGCTGAGCTGTGGTTTGGCCGCCTTGTCACCGGGCTTGGCACCTTTGGCGGCCGATGAATCGGGGAACATGCGGAAGGTCGTGTTCATGCCGATCTGCGCCACGCGCGGCATCAGCGCGTGCAGCACCTGGCCGGCGATGCCCAGCCTTGTCGCGATGCGCACCGGCTTGCTGATGCAGGCCTGGGCGATCAGGTCGGCGGCCTCTTCGGGCGCCAGCGTGGGCACGTTCTTGTAAATCTGCGTCGGCGCGATCATCGGCGTGCGCACCAGCGGCATGTTGATGGTGGTGAAG
>JBBQAI010000131.1:0-11504 GCA_038316205.1 Burkholderiales bacterium | reverse complement strand
CACGGCATGGCCAGCCATGTGCGTCACAACGTCGATTCAGCCGCGCAAGCGCAGGCGCTGGTGGGCACAGCCTCGCAGGTGGCCTCGCGTGGCGGCAAGGTGATGAACGAAGTGGTGCAAACCATGCAGGGCATACACACCGCTTCACGGCGCATCGCCGACATCATCGGCACCATCGATGGCATCGCCTTTCAGACCAACATCCTGGCATTGAACGCTGCCGTGGAGGCCGCCCGCGCTGGCGAACAGGGCCGTGGCTTTGCGGTCGTGGCCAGCGAAGTGCGCTCGCTCGCCCAGCGCTCGGCAGCCGCAGCGCGTGAAATCAAGGCCTTGATCGGTGCCAGCGTTGAACAGGTGGAGTCGGGTTCGCGACTGGTGGGTGACGCCGGTGGCACGATGAACGACATCGTGGCCAGCGTTCAGCGGGTATCCGCCGTGGTGGCCGAAATTGCCAGCGCCACGAGCGAACAAGGCCAAGGCATTTCCCAGGTGAACACGGCCATCGCCGACCTGGACCGCATGACCCAACAGAACGCTGCACTGGTGGAGCAAGGCGCAGCGGCTGCCGAAAGCCTGCGTGACCAGGCGCAGCGCCTGAATCAGGTGGTGGGCGAGTTCAAGTTGCAGGCGTAGTAGCGTGGCAGCCTGACGCGTTGACCCGGTACGCAGGCAACGACATGTGGCGGCCGGGAGGCACGCGCGTCGGCGTGGTCGTGGCCACTGCCACGCTTGACTTCAAAGGTGCACTGGCGCAATGTCAGAGCCTGGCGGCAGCGGCGGCCCATGAAACCGGAGTTCAACATGAATGCCATGCAAGCTGGAACCGGCCGCGCAGCGATGGGCCGGGCTCGGTGCCGCATCGGCAGCATGTTGCTGATTCTGTTTGCGCAGATCGGCTTGGCCCGCGCTGACGAGCCCAAGGTCTATCGGGTTGGCGTGGTGCCGCAATTCGACGCCCGAACCATCGTCGGCATCTGGAATCCGATCCTGGCCCAGTTGACCGCACGCACCGGGTTGCGATTCGAGCTGGTCGGGTCGCCGAACATTCCGGCGTTCGAGAAGCAAGTGGCGCAGCAGTCCTTTGATTTTGCCTACATGAACCCCTGGCACGCGATCATCGCGGCCGACAGCTATGTGCCGCTGGTGCGGGACATCCTCACGCCGCTGCAGGGAATCATCGTGGTGAACAAGAACAGCCCGGTGACCGACCTCAGAGGTCTGGAGGGCAAGACCATGGACTTCCCAGCGCCCAATGCACTGGCGGCGTCGCTGATGACGCGCGCCCAGCTCTCTCAGCTGGGCGTGACGGTGAAGCCGCGTTACGTCAAGACCCACGGCTCGGTCTATCTGAATGTGGCGCTGGGACTGGCCGACGCCGGCGGCGGTGTCTTGCAGACCCTCGCGGCGCAGCCGCCCGAAGTGCGCGAGCAGTTGCGGGTGATCGAGACAAAGGTGGCTGTGGCTTCGCACCCGGTGGTGGCCAGCAGCCGCGTCAGCAAGGCGGTGCGCGAACAGGTGCGCGTGGCCCTGCTGGCGCTGGGTGAAAGTGCCGATGGGCGGGCCCTGCTGGCCAGGATCCCGATCGATCGGGTGGGCCAGGCGACGCCTGACGACTACCTGCTGCTCAAACACCTCGGGCTGGAAAAATTCTATGTCCCGAATTGAAAACGGGAGCGGCTTGCCGTTCAAACTGTTGGCGCCACTGCTGGGCGCCATGGTGACCTTCCTGCTGGCGATCCATTTCATCTTTTCGCCGGCGATTCTGGGCGCTGAGCGGGAGAACTTCCGGCAATCTCAGCAAAGCATGCTGGCGGTGCTGTCGCTGGGCCTCACCGACCCCTTGCTCAGCGGCGACACGGCGCCGGTGCATGCGATGCTCGCCGAAACCTTGCGCAGCAATCCGCACTGGGTCCGCCTGACGCTCGAAAATGGCAGCGGGAGGCGTGTGTACCCGCTGCAGCCGCCAGCGGTGTCGCACGGCGACGGGATCATCGGGTTCGACCAGCCGTTGCGCTATGGAGACCAGACGCTCGGGCAGTTGAAGCTCGACGCTGACCCGGCGCGTCAGTTGCAGGCTGTGGCCGGCTGGATCTTGCGGATCGAAGCCCTGCTGTTGCTACTGGCAGCGCTGACAACTGCCGGGTTCATGTGGGTGCAGTTCAGCACGGTCGTTCGCCCGATGCGCCTGCTGGCCCGGGCTGCCGACCGATTGGCCGAGGATGATTTCAGTGCCTCGCTGCCGCCCGCCTCGCGCGATGAAGTCGGCCGCCTCGTGCACGCGTTCGATGTCATGCGAAAGAAGCGCCAGTCGAGCGAGCTCGAGCTGAAGCGCTCGGAGGTCGTGCTGCGCAGCTCGATCGATGCCATGGACGACGCCTTCGTGCTCTATGACCCGGACGACCGGTTGCTGCTGTGCAACGACAAGTACCGCGAGATCTACTCCGGCCATGCCGATTTGATCGTGCGCGGCGCACGCTTTGAGGACATGGTGCGTGGCGGCGCGCAGCGCGGCGACTTCCCCGCCGCGGTGGGCCGGGTGGAGGACTGGGTGACCGAGCGCGTGGCCACTCACCGGGCCGCAAACTCCACCGTGATTCAGCAGCTGTCGAGCGGCCGCACGCTGCGTATCGTCGAGCGCCACACGGCCGACGGCCACATCGTCGGCTTCCGCGTCGACATCACGGCCTTCGTCAAGGCCACCGAGGCAGCCGAGGCGGCATCGCACTCCAAGAGCCAGTTCCTGGCCAACATGAGCCATGAGATTCGCACGCCGATGAATGCGATTCTGGGCATGCTCAAACTGCTTCAGAACACGGTGCTGAACGCGCACCAGCGCGACTACACCACCAAGACCGAAGGCGCAGCACGCTCGTTGCTCGGGCTGCTCGACGACATCCTCGACTTCTCCAAGGTCGAGGCTGGCAAGATGGCGCTCGACCCGCGACCGTTCCGCCCCGACCGGCTGCTGCGCGACCTCTCGGTGATCCTGTCGGCCACCGTCGGTACCAAGGACATCGAAGTGCTCTACGACATCGACCCGGCCCTGCCGCCCGGCCTGCTGGGCGACGACATGCGCTTGCAGCAGGTGCTCGTCAACCTGGGCGGCAACGCCATCAAGTTCACCAGCGCCGGCCAGGTCGTGCTGCGCCTGCGCGCGGTTGAACTCACCGGGCACGACGTGCTGCTCGACGTGGCGGTGCGCGACAGCGGCATCGGCATCGCACCCGAGAACCAGGCGCACATCTTCAGCAGCTTCTCGCAGGCCGAAGCCTCCACCACGCGGCGCTTCGGCGGCACCGGCCTCGGGCTGTCGATCTGCCAGCGCCTGGTGGCCCTGATGGGCGGTGAGCTGCGGCTCGACAGCGCGTTGGGTGAAGGCAGCACCTTCCACTTCCAGCTGCGCCTGCCGCTGGCCGACCTACCGGCCGATGAATCGCAGGCGCCGCCGCAGGCCGACATGGCTGCGCTGCAGACCTTGATCGTCGACGACAACGCCAGCGCTCGGGCGCTGTTGGCCGGCATGGCGCACTCGCTCGGCTGGCAGGCCGATGTGGCGGCTGGCGGCGCCGAGGCGATCACGCTGGCCGAGGCGCGCGGCGCGGCGGGTGGTGCCTACCAGGCGGTGT
Source organism: Burkholderiales bacterium (assembly GCA_038316205.1). Taxonomy (GTDB): domain Bacteria; phylum Pseudomonadota; class Gammaproteobacteria; order Burkholderiales; family Burkholderiaceae_C; genus Rubrivivax. Next base: position 7,878 of record JBBQAI010000131.1, on the reverse strand, counting down.
TCGTCGACTGGCAGATGCCGGGCCTGGACGGTTGGGACGCCAGCCAGCGCCTGCGCCGCATGCCGGCCGTGGCCGAGAGCGCGATGATCGTCATGGTCAGCGCCCACGGCCGCGACATGCTGGCCCAGCGCAGTGCACAGGAGCAGGCCCGGGTGAGTGGCTTCCTGGTCAAGCCGGTGACGGCCTCAATGTTGTTCGACGCCGTGGCCGATGCGCGCATCGCGCTGGCCCGTCCGCAACGCTTGAGTCCGCCCATGTCAGCCCGGGTGCGGCGGCTCGAAGGCCTGCGCCTGCTGCTGGTCGAAGACAACCTGAATAACCAGCAGGTGGCACAGGAGCTGCTGGAAAAAGACGGCGCCAGCGTCACGCTGGCCGACAACGGCGCGCTCGGCGTGGCGGCCGTCGCTGCCGCCGACCCGCCCTTCGACGCCGTGCTGATGGACCTGCAGATGCCAGTCATGGACGGCTACACGGCGGCCGCGCAAATCCGCCACCAACTCGGCCTGGCCCTGCTGCCGATCATCGCGATGACCGCCAACGCCATGGCCAGCGATCGCGAGGCCTGTCTGGCCGCCGGCATGAACGACCATGTGGGCAAGCCGTTTGACCTGAACCGCCTCGTGAGCACGCTGCTGCGCTGGACTGGCCGCGCCAGCGCACCCATGGCAGCCAGCACCATGGCGGCCGACGGCCTGCCGGAAGACCTGCTGGCCGAAGCGGCGCGCAGCGGCATCGATCTGGCTGCTGCGCTGGCGCGCATGGGCGGCAACCGCGGCGTGTACCAGCGCCTGCTGGTGTCGTTCGCAAGGGACCTGGGAGCCTGGCCCGGGCAATTCGACACGCTGTTGCACCAGCGCGAGCGTGTCGCGGCCAGCCACCTGATGCACACCATCAAGGGCCTGGCCGCCACACTCGGCTTCAAGCCGCTGGCCAGCGTGGCGGCCGAGGCCGAGAAGGCACTGCGCGGCACTGAGACACCGGATCAGCACGCGGCACTGGCCGACGCCTTGCGCACCGCAGCGGCCACGGCGCTCCAGGCGACGACACAGTTGAAAGCAGCCTTGCAGGATGCGACCCACACCCCGGTGAACCCGGCCCCGCACGGCGGCATCAGCGTCACCGCCCACGCTGGCGCCGAGGGCCTGCACGAGGTCATGCACGAGCTGATGGGTCTGCTGCGCAGCGCCGACATGCGCGCCCTGGACGTGTTCGAGCAGTTGCAGCACGGCGTCGCGCCACAGCTGCAGACCGCGTTGCAACCGCTCGCTGACGCGATGGCCGTGCTCGACTTCAAACTCGCCCTGGCCCGGTGCGGGGCGGTGACCGTTGCGGTCACCAGGTGAGGGCCTCAACTGCGGTGCTCTGCGGTCGATAACCCTATAGCTGAGCCGTTTTCCAGCAACCCGTTCAAGCGCAAATGCGAAGCCGGTACCTCGACCATGAACAAATCTGCCTCAACGCCCGCCCGTGTAGCCGGCCACCCAACCAGCGCCTTGCTGGTAGATGATGACGAGTTCATGCGCGAATACGCTGGCGACATATTGCGTGAGCTGGGCCTGTTCGACGTCAGGACCGCCGCAGACGGCGTCGCTGGCGCCCAGCTGTTCGACCGATCAGCGATCAAGCCCGACGTGGTGCTGTGCGACCTCTGCATGCCAGGCTCCGATGGCTTCGAGTTCATGGAGACGCTGGCCGCGCGCAAGTACGCTGGCGGCGTGGTGCTGGTGTCGGGCATGGACTCGCGCACCCTGAATTCAGCGACTCTGATGGGTAAATTTCACCGCCTGCAGATCCTCGCGACGATCAGCAAACCGATCGACAAGCAGACCCTGTCCGAAGCCCTCTCGAAGCTGTACTGAAACGCCCGCAATCACGGCCTTGACATGCGCCCTGCACACCACTGCGTGTCGGAACAGCCGCCCACCGATTCAATGACTGCGCGCCCCGGTTCGACGCGCTTCACCCTGCTGGTGGTGGACGACCAACCCGCCAACATCGAGGTGTTGTACCGGGCCCTGGCGGCGCACTACCGCGTGCTCATGGCCACCGGTGGCGAGCAGGCGCTGGCGCTGTGCCGCGACGACCCTCCCGACCTCGTGCTGCTGGACGTGGTGATGCCGTTGATGGACGGCCACGAAGTCTGCCGGCGGCTCAAGGCCGACCCGGCCACCAGCGCCATCCCGGTGATCTTCGTCACCGCCAACGACGACGCCTCGGACGAAGCCTGCGGCCTGGAACTGGGGGCGGTGGATTTCATCGTCAAGCCCATCAGCCCGGTGGTGGTACGGGCACGCGTCAAGACCCATCTTGAACTGGCGCGCTCGAGCGCGCTGCTCGAGGCCACTCTCGAGGCCACCGCCGAGGGCCTGCTGGTGACCGACCTGAACGGTCAAATCACCCTCATCAACCAGCGCTTCGCACGCATGTGGAAGCTGCCATCGGGCTTGCGCGCCGAGACCGATCAGACCCGGCTGCTGGCCTTCATGCTGGCGCAAACGCTGGGCGAGCAAGCCCTGCCCCAACCGTCAACCGGCAGCGGCGAATACACCACCCTGGCGCTCCACGGTGGCCGTTGCTTCGAGCGCTACGCCACCCCCTTGCAAACCCACGGCAAGCCGAGCGGACAGTTGCTCAGCTTTCGCGACGTGACCGAGCGCTGGCGCGCCGAACAGTCACTGGCCGAGTTGAACGCGAGCCTCGAATCACGCATCGTGGTGCGCACCCGCGAACTGGACCAGGCGCGTCAATTGGCCGAGGCTGCCAGCCAGACCAAGAGCGACTTCCTGTCGAACATGAGCCACGAAATCCGCACCCCGATGAACGGGGTCTTGGGCATGGCTCACCTGGCACTTCAGGCCAACCCGGACCCGCGGCAGCGCGACTACCTGGAAAAGATCAGCCAGTCGGGGCAGCACCTGCTGGGCAGCATCAACGACATCCTAGATTTCTCGAAAATCGAGGCAGGCAAACTCGAGCTGGACCCGGCCGATCTCGCGCTTCGCGAGGTGTTCGACAGCATTGCCGCCCTGCAGACAGACAGTGCGCGGAAGAAGGGCCTGCGGCTCGGCTTCGAGATCGACCCCGCCTTGTCGCGCCCGATGCGCGGCGATGCGCTGCGGCTGCGCCAGGTCCTGCTCAACTACGTCGGGAACGCGATCAAATTCTCTGAGGCCGGCGACATCACCGTGCGCGCCATCGGCCTGCAGCGCAGTGAAGCGGGCATGCTGCTGCGCTTCGAAGTGCAAGACGCCGGCATCGGCATGAGTGAAGCACAGGCCGGCCACCTGTTCGAGTCATTCCAGCAGGCCGATGCCTCGACCACCCGCCGGTACGGCGGCACCGGGCTGGGCCTGGCAATCTGCAAGCAACTGGCCACGCTGATGGGCGGCGAGGTCGGAGTGTTGAGCCAACCAGGCAAGGGCAGCCTGTTCTGGTTCACCGCCCAGGTGGGCTGGGTTGCGACCCCGGCGGCAGGCGCGGCTCCTGCAGGCTGCGCTGCACCCGCGCCTGAATCCGATGCCGCGCGCCTCCACGACAGCGCCATTCTGGTGGTCGACGACAACCCGTTCAACCAGCAGGTCGCCAGCGAGTTGCTGGCCGCCCGGGGCGCCCGTGTGACGGTGGCCAACAACGGCCAGGAGGCACTCGACCTGCTGCACCAGCGAGCCTTCGACTGTGTGCTGATGGACGTGCAGATGCCGGTCATGGATGGCCTGCAAGCGACGCGGCACATCCGTGCAACCGTCTCGCTGGCCGCCACCCGCGTGATTGCCATGACCGCCAATGCCCGCCAGGAAGACCGGCAGAAGTGTCTTGAGGCCGGCATGGACGACTTCATCACCAAGCCGCTGCAGCCGGACAAGCTCTACGCCATGGTCGCACGCTGGCTGCTGCCCCACGCCGAATCCGCGATGGTGCAGGCGGCGGCTCCCGCGGCGACCCACGTGATCGCGTCAGCGGCAGCATCGAGTGTGCCTACGCCGGTCACGACGGCCGGCCTGGCCGGCGACCCCGAAGTGATCGACCTGTCGATCCTTCTCGCCAGCCTGAACGGCGAGGTCGACAGGGTGCGCAAGTTTGCCTTCATGTTCGTCAATGCGATGCCGAAAACCCTCACAGAGATCGACGCCGCATTGGCCCGCGAAGACCTGACCGCCCTGGGTGAGCTCGGGCATCGCGCCAAGTCTTCGGCAGCCACCGTCGGTGCGATGGGCATGGCCCGGCTGTGCCAGACCTTGCAGCAGTTCAAGGCGGGCGGCTCGGTGGCGGAGGCAAGATGCACCGTCGTGAAGATGGCACCGCTGCTGGCACAGATCGTCCAGCAGGTCGACGTCGCTTTCGGCGTTCCGAGATTCGATTCGAAAGGCTGACCTGTGATGCGTGAATCAACAACCGAGGGAGGCGCCTCACCGACCGGCGCAGGCCGGCCCCGGTGGCGCGCTGCGGCCCTCCCGGCACGGTGGTGGCCGCGTGCGGCACCGCTGCTGGCCACCGCCTGCGCGACGCTGCCGCTGTTCAGCCACACCGGTGCGCTGGAGATCGCCGCACTCGCCGGCGTAGCGCTGTGCAGTGCCTGGGCGGGGTGGATCGGCGCCATGGGCGCTGGGCCGCAACGCACGACCGAGGGTGCTGTCGGTGTCGTCGGTGCAGAGCGCGGCATCGACAGCGCATTGAAGCCGCTGCTGGAGAGTGCGCTCCCGGTCTGGCTGCGCCATGTCGGCTCGGTCAAGAGCCAGACCGAAGAGGCCGTGACGCAGCTCGTGTTGAGCTTCTCGTCCATCAACAAGCAGTTCGACGCGGCGGGGTTCGTGGGCGTCGGAAAGGCCGGGGCCCAGCACACGAACATCAGCCTGCTGACGCTGTGCGAGCGCCAGCTGCGCCCGGTGGTGGCGGCGATGGCGCACATCCTCGACGGCAAGGCCACGCTGGTCGCCAGCGTCAGCAGCCTGGCAGTGGCCACCAAGGAGCTGCGGGAAATGGCGACCGGCGTCGGCCTGATCGCGGCCCACACGAACATCCTGGCCATCAATGCCGCGATCGAGGCTGCGCGTGCAGGCGACAGCGGTCGCGGCTTTGCAGTCATCGCCAAGGAAATTCGGGTCCTGTCGCAGAACTCGGCCGAGACCGGCAAGCGCATCACCGAGCGCATGGCCCATGTCGAAGCAATGATGAAGACCACCGTCGCGGCGGCCGCCCAGGCCACGGTTGAAGACCAGGCGGCGATCGAAGCTTCGGGCAGTGTCGTTCAAGACGTGCTCGCCCACATCAGCACGCTCGGCGAAAACGGTGCGGCCATGCTCGCCCAGGGCAACGTCATCCGGGACCAGACCGAGAACCTGCTGATCAACCTGCAGTTCCAGGACCGGGTCAGCCAGATCATCTCGGTGATCGACAGCGACCTCGTGCGCATGCAACACGCGCTGCAGTCCGACGATGAGGCCATGCCAACGCCTCAGCAATGGCTGGCTGACCTGGAGAGCCAGTACACCATGAACGACCAGCGCGGGAGTGGATGCAAGAGCACGCCGACGGGTGGCGTTGCCACCACCAAGGTGCAGGCCGTCGAAGAAGTCGAGTTCTTTTGATCTGAACAAGTGAGCCCGCCATGGCAAAGACAATATTGATAGTCGACGATTCCACCAGCCTTCGTGCGGTGGTGAACATCGCCCTGACCGGCGCAGGTTACGAAGTCATCGAAGCCTGCGACGGCCGCGACGCCCTCAACAAGCTCGACAAACTGGCGGGCAAGAAGATCCACCTGATGATCTCGGACGTGAACATGCCCGTCATGGGCGGCATCGAATTCGTGACCACGGTCAAGCAAAACCCGGTCTTCAAGTTCACGCCGATCGTGATGCTCACCACCGAGGGGCAGGAAGCCGCCAAGGACAAGGGCCGCGCTGCCGGCGCCAAGGCCTGGATCATGAAGCCGTTCAACCCGGCGCAGATGCTGAACGCCGTGTCCAAGCTGATCCTGCCCTGACTGTGGCGAAGCCGCGTGGCTGTGCCGGGTCGCCGCGCGCGCCAGCAGCTTTCACCCGCCACCGGGTCATGGCGCGTTGTTGCACACCGGTGCAGTGAGGCCTGCTTGAGGGCTTTCCAGTGAATCAGCCCAGCGCACAGGTCCACTGCAAACCGGTGTAGGGATTCAGCGTGCGCCCTGCCCCGGAGCTTGTTGTTCCGGCCTGAGCGCCCGCGCTGTGCGGCTGGCAGCGCCTGGCTTGCAGAACACAGTCATCGAACTGGCGCGCGAGGGTGGCCGCGCTCAAGTTCCGCGCTGGCCTGAGCGTCATCGCGAGTCGGGCCGTGAAGGCATCGAGCGCAGCCTGCACTGCGGCGCGCCACCGGTCACGGTGAACGTGACGCTTCGGGTGCAACCGACCACGCTGTGCGAGCCCGGTGCGGGCACCGTCACGCACGAGGGCAAGCGCGATCGCACGCCGGCGTTGTTCGCCGCGGTCAATGGGCGGGATGGTCGGGCGGTCGGAAAAGGCGGCGCACACGCCACGTTTTTGGCCAAAGGCCAGCAGCGCCTTGGGCCAGGTCGAGTGAATGAAGTTCCTGCGCCAGATCGACCGCCGGCTGCGCAGCTGTGCCGGCTTGCGGCGCAGGCCGGCGGTCTTCCACGACCCCCTGGGCGACGGTGGCGTGCTGCACTAGGTATTCCTTCCGCCCCCACTAGGGAGCGCCTTGTATAGGCGCGCTGCGGGCTGCTGCCTAGCATCCATCGGCAATGAAACCCCTCACGTCCGCCTCGCCGTGCCCCTTGACCGAACGCTTGGGACTTGAACCGATGGAACCCCTGATGCCCGATACGACCCGACCGCTGCTGCCACTCCAGCACGCGCTGCACGAACGCGGGCTTGGGCTGCAACTGGCGGCCCCCAGTCGAACCCTGAGCGAAGCCTGCACGGCGCTGGGCGCCGGCGCGCTGCTGCCGACCGGGAGCCCGCATGAGTGACAACGACCGGGACTTCATCGCCGAAGTCTTGCCCGCCTTCATCAGCGAGGCGCTGGAGCAGGTGGCCGGCATCGAACAGCTGCTGCTGCAACTGGAGGACGCCCCCGGCGACCGCGAGCTGCTGGACGCGCTGTTCCGCTGCGCGCACACCGTCAAGGGCTCGGCCGGCATTTTCGGCCTGAACGATGTGGTCGGCTTCACCCACCACGTCGAAGGCCTGCTCGACTTGCTGCGCGAAGGCAAGATCACCCTCCAGCCCGAACTGAGCACGCTGCTGCTCGAATGCAACGACCAGATCCGCCGGCTCGTGAACGCCGCCGGCGACGGCCCCGCCGCGGCGCCCGCCGATGCCGGCCTCAATCAGCAACTGGTCGAGCGCATGCACGCCGCGTCGCAGCACGGCGCCGCAGCGGTGGCCGTGCCTGCCGTGGCGGGCGGGTCGGTCGACACCACCACCACCCCCACCACCACCCCCACCACCACCCCCACCGACAACCCGCGCTGGCACGTCTCGGTGCGCTTCGGCCCCGACACCTTCCGCAACGGCATGGACCCCTTGTCCATCATCAACTACCTCGGCGGGCTCGGCCGCATCGTCGCCCTGGCCTGCGACACCGCAGCGATCCCCCGGCTCGATGCCATCGACGCCGAGACCTGCCACCTCGGCCTGGAGTTCGGCTTCGAGACCGGCGCGCCACGCGAGCAGATCGAAGCCGCCTTCAGCTTCGTGCGCGACGACGTCGTGCTGCAGCTGATCGAGCCCGGCATCGAGTCGATCAGCGCGAGCAACTGGCGCATGGCCTGGCCCTGCAGGCCGGCGCCGCCGCGGCCCAGGGCAGCGCCCCGCCGCTGGGCGAAATACTGCAGCACGATGCCGGCCTGAGCCCGCTGGTCGTCACCGCAGCGCTGACCAAGCA
>JBBQAI010000161.1:0-8149 GCA_038316205.1 Burkholderiales bacterium | reverse complement strand
TAGGCGGTCTGCATGACCACCTGAACTTCTTTGCGCGGGCCAAAACCGATCGCGGTGATGCGATACATCTTCGGCCTTGGAGACGCACTGGCGCCCGCATTCCCACCAATACCGAGGTCATCGATCACTTCGATGATGTAGCGCGGCATCAACTCCGGCTGGACGCCTGCGGCACCGGCCTTGAAAACACGCCCAGTGAAGTCGCCGAACTGCACGCTGCGCGCGCCGGAACTTGCATCCAGGAAGTCAAGCGTCGCCCAGACCGGTTTGGCCTCGTCGGCCGGTGGTGCGCAGAGCCCCTGAGAAGAGGTCGCACTGGCCGGGCCGGTGCCGCAGCCGACCAGGAAGATTCCGGTGGTTGCGGAATCGAACCGGGATACGCGGCTGTTAACGCTGCTCCCATTCGGCCCACAAGCCACCCCGCCGGCATTGGGGCCGCAGATGTCTTGTTCAGCGTCCATCAACGCGGCTTCCGCAGCCTGGGTCGCGACCAGGTAGTCACGGTCATAACGCGTCGAGCGCTCGCCGAGCAAGGCGATTTGTGCGCCGCCGATACCCAGGACCATCACGACGACAAGAACCAGCATCACGACAATCAGCGTGAGACCTTGTTGGCCACGTGGCGGTGCAGATCGGCGATTTTTCATGGCGCAGTCCGGGTGTTCACTGTGCATTGCGAAGGTGGACCGTGAAGACCATCTGCTGGCGCAGCCTGCCGTCAGCAGCGACCGCCAAGGGATCTCCAAACGGGTAGGCAGCCCCGGGGATGCTCAACACCGGCCACGAGGCTGCAGTGGAGACGACTGCTGTTCCCACCGGGCCACGCACCAGCAACCCGATCCGCAAGCTGCGCACACGCGCCCAGTTGTTCGCGCAGTAAGCGCCGGCTGCATCAAGCTGGGCCGCGGTCAGGTAGCGTTCGGCGACCGTGTCGGCGCCCGTCGTTGTGTCGACGGAGCAGACATTGGGAGTTACCCCGTCAGTGCCATACATCACGCGAAAGCCCTCGACGCCTTGAACCAGTGGCACAGTGCTCCAGGCGAGGGTGGTCGGATCGCGAAAACTGCAGGCCAGGGTCGGCTCGCCGGAACTGCTGCGCACCAGGTGAAAGACGCTGTATGCCGGCCCGACTGTCGTGGCCGCCTCGGGCTCGGCCACGCCGGCGCAGTTGATCATCGACCCGTCAGCGACGCCCGTTCGACTCGAACCCCAGAACCGCAGGATCAGAATATCGCTGCGGTTCATGCAACTGGTATCCGAGTATCCGCAGTTAGCAGTGGTGCGGCTGCCGTGAGCAAACGTGCTCGGAAGAGCACCCGCACTGACCAGCGCGTTGTCGAATCCACGAACGCCCTGATCCAGGAACTGAGGCGCAATCGGGGCGGTGGGAGGCTTCCATCCTGTGAAAGCCCCGTAGGCTGCATTTTCAAAACCTGCCTGTACGGCAATGCGCTCGACCTGGCTGAAGGCAAACCTCGCGTTCTCGCGCAGTTGCGTGCTGCCGTCGACACTCGTAAATCCCTGGCGCGCAATGATCAGCGCGGCGACCGCTGCAGCGGCGACCAGCAGCCCCAGCGTGAGCGCCACCATCAACTCGACAAGGGTCAACCCGGCCTGGCCGCGCTTGGCCAAACGGCGATGGGTACGAACAGAATTCAGGACTTTCATGGTGTCACGACCCGGCAATCAGCGGCAGGATCACCGACGGATTGGAAGCGCGATCCACCGCCGAAACGCCAGAGGCGCTGCGGTTGGTTGACTGGCGTGACCAGCCCATCTTGACGACGACCAGGCCGTTTTTGGGGTCGCAGCCCCACTGCGGAATGCCGGCGCTGGTGTAGGGCGTCTGGTCAAAGCAGATCACCACGCGCAACCCCGGCAACTCGATCTGGGCGCGACTGAGCCAGTCACGAATCTGGAACTGCGCCACAGTGGTTGGCGAGCTGCATGCCGCCGTCGAACAGTCTTCGGCGGACGGAAAGGGCAAGGTGTTTCCGCCGCGGAAATCGCCAAGCAGATAAGGGTTTGTGCTGCCCGACAGGATGGCGATGCCCTTGTTGCCGCGCATCAGGTCGCCCAGTTCACGGCTCAATCGGATCGCGGTAGTCTGGAAGCGCGCATCTTTGTTGGCCTGCACCGCAGCGGCCTGCAATCCAACGACGCCCAGAACGCCAAACGACAGCACGACGACAGCCACCAGCACTTCGAGCAGGGAAAAACCAGCTTCACGGCAGACCGGCTTGACGGACCAGGGGGCGCAGGCTCGAGGCAGAACTGGCGGGGCGACTGCAACACTCATGGTGATATTTTCGGTCCAGGCGCTCGGACACCGCAAGATCAGCCGCGCCCGCTGATCTTGCGCACCGCGCCGTTCGTCAGAGTTGTACGCAAGCGCTCGATGCGCGCGAGAAATCAGGCCGGGAATGGAGATCGACCAACGCCCCACAAACGCTCATGTTCACGCAACGCGAATCGATCCGTCATGCCGGCAATGTAGTCGGCGATGGCCTGCGGCAGGGGCAGGCGGGTTCGGTGGTCTTCGGGCAGTTGGCCCGGGTCCGCCTGATATGCCCGAAAGAGTTCACGCACGACCTCCTTTGCAGCCTCGGTCTTCTCGGTCACGCGCGGGTGCCGGTACAAGTGCGTGCGCAGAAACGCCTTGACCTTCGCCGCGTCTGACGCCATCGCCGGGCTGCTGAGCACAAGTGGCGGACCGTTGCGGGCGGCATCGGCGTTCGGCGGCGCGTACTGCAGAAGTACTGCGGCAGACGTGTCGATCACGTCGTAGACCTGCTGCGACAGGACGCGCCGAATGACGTCGTACAAAAGCCGCTGCCCTACGAGCGCCGGGTGCTGCAACAGTGCTTCATCGTGAAACCGGCGCCACAGTGGCAGGGTCAGAAGCTGTTCGTAGACCAGGATGCCCGACCGTACCCCGTCGTCAATGTCGTGCGCGTTGTAGGCGATCTCGTCAGCCAGGTTGCACAGCTGTGCTTCGAGGCCAGGCTGGGTACGGTCCAGGAATCGCCGGCCCACACCACCTGGCTCTTGCATCTCAAGCGCCTGGGCATGCCACCCCGAGCAGTGCTTCAGGATCCCTTCCCGGGTTTCGAAGGTCAGGTTCAAACCGTCGAATTCAGGGTATCGCTGCTCCAGCACGTCCACAACCCGAAGACTCTGAAAGTTGTGCTCGAAGCCATGGCTGGACGAGTCTGCCGCCCGCAGGCTCTCGTCCAGCGCGTCTTGGCCAGCGTGGCCAAAGGGCGTGTGGCCAAGGTCGTGGGCCAACGCGATGGCCTCGCTGAGGTCTTCGTTCAAACCCAGCGCGCGCGCAATCGAGCGCGCGAGCTGGGCCACCTCGAGCGAATGCGTCATGCGGGTTCGAAACAGGTCGCCCTCGTGGTTCAGGAACACCTGCGTCTTGTAGACCAGGCGCCGAAAGGCGGTGCTGTGCACGATGCGATCGCGATCACGCTGGTAATCGTCGCGCGTCAGCGCCGGCCCCTCAACATACCTTCTGCCACGCGTTTGCGCGGGGTGGCTTGCACAGGTCCGGAGCATGAGGGCAGGTTCAAAGACTAAAGCGTGTGCGCCTCGATCACCTGCGCGACGACCGAGTCTGCGGCACCTCGCACGCCGGCCCTGCCTGGTGATTCGATCACCACGAAGCGGGTCTGCCCGGACTGCGCCTTCTTGTCGACGCGCATCAACTCGAGGTAGCGTTCTACGCCCAAGCGCGGTCCCAAGACGGGCAGTCCGGCACGCTCAACAAGGCCGTGCACCCGTGTCGCATAAGCCTGTGGGATCAATCCCAGGCGTGCCGAAAGGTCGACCGCCATCACCATGCCGCAACCCACTGCCTCACCGTGCAGCCAAGTGCCATGGCCAAGACCGGTTTCGATGGCGTGACCAAAGGTGTGGCCGAAGTTCAGGATGGCGCGCAGGTTCGATTCGCGTTCGTCCTGCGCCACCACCGAGGCCTTGATCTCGCATGAGCGTTTCACCGCATGGGCAAGCGCGATCTTGTCACGTGCCAACAATGCACCAAGGTTGGTGTCGATCCAGTCGAGGAAACTGTCGTCGGCAATCGGTCCGTATTTGATCACCTCTGCCAAACCAGCGATCAGTTCACGTTGCGGCAACGTGTCGAGCGCGTCGAGATCGGCCACCACCCGCAGCGGCTGGTTGAACACACCGATCATGTTCTTGCCGAGCGGGTGGTTGATGGCGGTCTTGCCGCCCACCGAGGAATCGACCTGCGCCAGCAGCGTTGTCGGCACCTGCACATACGGCACACCACGCATGTAGCAGGCCGCCGCGAAGCCGGTCATGTCGCCGATCACCCCACCGCCAAGCGCGAACAGCGTAGTGCGGCGGTCGCAGGCGCCTTCGAGCAACGCGTCGAAGATCAGGTTGAGCGTTGGCCAGTCTTTGTGTGCTTCACCATCGGGCAACTCGACGATGTCCACCCGGTCAAAGTTGGCCCTGAGGGCTGTCACGAGCCGCTCAGCCAGAAGCGGTGCGACAGTGACGTTCGTGACGACCACCGCCGTGCCGGTACCAGGCAGATTCGCGTAGGAGTCTGCTCGGCCCAGCAGGCCCGCGCCGATCAGAATGTCATAGCCTCGGTCAGCCAGATTGATGTGGACGCGAGTCGTTTCCAGATTCATCCTGGAAGTGTACGGGCACTGGAAGCGGTACTTACTGTGCCGGTGGACGTGCACTGTCGATCGACGCAGGCACCCGATCCGGATCGAGCACCCCAGCCAGTTCGAGTTGCATGAGGATCATGTTGACCAAGGTTGGAACCGAAGGTCGGCCTGTCTCAATCACGAATCGGGCGGCCTGCCGGTACAACGGGTCCCTGTTCTGAAACAACTCGCGCAGACGTCCAAGTGGGTCGGCCACCTGGAGCAGTGGCCTCTTCGAGTCGTGGCGCAGGCGCCGGTAGAGCTCTTCCGGTGTGGATCGAAGGTAAATGCAGATTGTTTGCTCGCAAAGCAGAGCACGATTCTCATCGCGAAGAACGATGCCCCCGCCCGTCGCGATCACGCCTGAGGTGTCAGCAATCAACTCCGCGAGAACCGTTGCCTCGACATCGCGAAATCGTTCCTCGCCTTCCTGCTCGAAGAAGTTCCGGATGGAGCAACCGATGTGGCGCTCTATGACGGCGTCGGTGTCGACGAAAGGGGTGTCCATGCGACGGGCCAAATGACGACCGACGGTGGACTTGCCACCGCCGGGCATACCGACCAGGGAAATCAGTTGCAAATGGTCCAGCCGGACGGAGCTGAGTTCAGGGAAACACTCTGGCCGATGGTCGTTGTAAGCCCACTTGGTGACGTGAGGTTGATGGTGACAGTACCCGAACCCGTACCCACAGCGAAGGCCACGCTGACGCTTGCAAAGGTAGCGTTCAATGAACTCGGGACTGGCGAACCACCTTCAACCTTGACGGTGAGTCCGGTGGATCCAGTCGCTGTAATGATGCTGCCCGCGGCCACCGGATTCAAGCGCACCGGATTGTTGTCGGCCGCCAGGAACGAAATGAGACCCGAGAAATTGAACAGCTCGGTCGAACCACCGACCCGATAGAAGGGCTGACGTTGCTCGGCGCCGGTGCCCTCGTCGTACCCGACGATCAGGCTCGATTGGGCGGGAGTGGTTGTCGAATCGACCGCCAGCGGACACGAAGATCCCGGACTCGCATACAGGCTGGCCGGTGCGGCAAACCACAGCGGACGCGACACCGACGTGGACAACACCGTCTCGGCCGCTCGACGTACATAGGCGCGACCCCAATCACCGTCGCATGTGGAACCGCCCACGCTAGGGATGCTGGCGTTCATAGCGAGAAGCGATGAGGTGACCGGCTTGCAAGGCGATGAACTGCCAACGCCGGGAATCGCCAAGGGAATGAGCTGATCGGTTGCGGCAAAGTACGTGTTGAGGAATTTGCGGCTGAGGAACACCGAACCGAGGTCCTGGAACTGCGTGTCGGCGGGCGAATCCCAAATGTTGTTGCCGTTGGTGTCAAGGAACGACTCCTCACCGAGCGCATAGGCCACCACTGTGACACGACCATCGAGTGGGCGCGGCGACGCAGAGATGAAATTTGCGCTGGCGCGCGCTAGGCCATTGATGAGAGCCGTCGTCTTGATTGGCTCAATCTGTCCGCCTTCTGCGATGAAGTTCATCGCTGTCCCGATAGGAACTGGATTGGCAAGCCGATCAGACGCAATGATCGAGTACACATTCGCTGTGCCGTCGATGTCATAACCTTCGATGTTCAAGGTCGTCTGCGACAACGAGAAGTTCAGTTGGGACGGCAATCCGACTGCCACTGCCAGCCCGCTGGACACGGTGGTGATGCCACCAACCAAGGTCGCTTTCACCCGAACCGGCGTCGGCACGGTCCCGGAGTTGATCAACACGCTCACTCGGCCTAGGCTGTCGCTCCTCTTCGTCGTGGGGTCGGTCCCGCCGTCCATCGCGAGGCCACCGGCCGCCGTCAACAGCTCGAGCGTTACGCTCTGATTCGGGAGGCCGTTGCCCGCCGTGTCTACGACGGTAAAGAGCAAGGTCGAAGTTTCCGTCAGGCCGGAGCCCTTCAGATAGATGATGCTTGGCGTTGCGGACGTGAAAGTGATGCTCGACACCGTGGGCGGTGTCAGACCGATGCTCAGCGACCTACTGGCTGACGTCCCGACAATACTTACCTGCAACGCATCGGCCATGTCGGTGGCCCCGCATCCGCCGTCGCGGTAGGTGAAGGTCGCAACGCCAGTCGTCGTGGTCGCGGTGGCCGGCGTCAGAGTCGCCTTTCCTTTGGCGACGCAAGCTGAGGAAACCGCAAGATTTACGGGTGTGCCTGCGGGTGCACCCGAGATATTGACTGTGAGATTGGCTTGGCCATAGGGGCCAAGCGATGAGATGTCCGACGTGAAGCCGGAGAGGGTTGCGCCGGTCACTGTGAGTTGAAACCCCTGCGAGGCTTGCAACACAGTTCCATTCACAGTGACAGCAGCGATGACCTGATCCGCTCCGCTCCGCCCTGAACCCGCCGCTGACAAGACGACCGACGCGCTGCCGGTCGCATCGGTCAACGCTGATGTCACAGAAAAAATCCCCAGGCCGTCGACGGTACTGAACTTCACAACCTGTCCTGCAACCCCGGCACCGGTGCCATCTTTAACGATCGCGACGGCTGTCACGGGCGCAGACGTGGTGACGATGGAACTGGAGAGATTCAATGCAATCGATGGAGCCCCGGCTGGGGGTGCACCAGCAGACGTTGCTGTAAAGCCAGCCGTCGCGGTCACTTGGGTACCAGCAACTGTCGCTTGTGCAACTGCCAGCGCTGCGCCGTTGGTGGTTGAAGTTGCCGGCGACAGCGTGACCGTGACTGCGCCGTTGACATCCGTCAGAGCGGACGGTGGATTGAAGGTACCAATCGCGTCGATGCTCGAAAACTTGACAACCTGACCTGCGAGCGCATTTCCAGCGGCGTCTTTAATGACCGCGGTGACGATTGCTGGCGCAGCGGCGGTCACGGTCGTGCTTGACAAGGTCAAGGCGATCGACGCTGTCCCCACTGGAGGAATGCTGGTAGCCACCACTTGAAAACCTATCGTGCCGGAAACGGTCGTGCCGTCCAGCGTCACACTGGCAATGACCAAATCTGCACCGTTCGACGCCGATGAGGCCGGAGACAGTTGAACCGTCGCCACACCACTGGCGTCGCTCAGCGCCGTTTTGACACTGAATGAGCCCAGCCCGCCAGTGGTGGAAAAAGTGACAACCTTTCCGCTTAAGGCCACGCCTTTGCTGTCTTGAACTACAGCGGTAATTACCGCAGGGGCAGAAGTCGTGACGGTGGTTGTGGAGATGGAGACCCGTACCGTCGGCGTAGTAGTGGGAGTGTTGCCGCCACTTGTCGACCCCGGGAGTGGCTCACCCCCCCCGCCACATGCCGCCAGCGCCGCGCCCAAGCCAAGTGCGGTGATTGCTTTGATCCAATTCATCGAAACTTCTCCAGATTCATTCTGATGCGCGATTCGGTTTCGAAATCAGCGTGTCGTGGTGCGTTCCGTCACCATCTTTGGCGTCAGGAAGATGAGCAGTTCGGTTTTGGTCGACGACTTGGTGC
>JBBQAI010000029.1:0-40704 GCA_038316205.1 Burkholderiales bacterium | reverse complement strand
ACGTTCTATTTGCCTTGAATTCCGACCGTTTGCAACCCGAAGGTAGACAGATTTTGAAGAGCCTGGCGACACCGCTGGCGGCCTACCTCGGTGCCCGAGGTGAACTCTTGATGGTCAGCGGCTTCACCGACGACAGGCCAGTGGTGGACAGCAACCGGCAGTTCGCGGACAACCTGGAGCTGTCGGCGCAACGGGCGTTGACGGTGACGCGCGCTTTGGTGGACGAAGGCTTGCCGCCGGCTGCCATCTTTGCGGCCGCCTTCGGTCCCGAGCAGCCGGTGGCGTCGAATGCCGACGCCGCAGGACGGGCGCGCAACCGGCGGGTCGAGATGGCGCCGGTACCGCGCTCGACCACGGGCGCCGCGAAGCCGCCGTGAAACCGCCATGACTGAGGCCCACCCGTCGGGGCGCGATTTCGAGCCCGAGCTGGCGGCCCTGCGCGCGCGCGGTGCGCAACGCTTCGATCCCATCGGCTTGCATTTCATCGCCACGCTGGCACGTCGCGCTGCGCACCAGCAGGGCGATGTCCGGCGCATGCTGGATGCCAAGCTTGCCGCTGCCTTGGCGGCTTGCGGCGAACGCGTGAACAGCGCGGCGATGGCTGCAGACACCGTCGTGTGCCCGGTGCCGGATGCACACCCTGGCGGTCGCCAGCCAAGGCCGCTGGCCGATCTGGTCCAGCGGCACCTGCAGCGCCGTGCCGCGCAGGCTGATGAGGGCGCGCCGGGCGAACTGCCAGCCTTGCAGTTCTTCAGGGACACCTGGGCCCGCTTGCGCGTGCGCCGCCAGCTGAACTTGTCGCTGGCCAAGGTGCCCGAGAACGCCGGCCCGCTGCATTCCGACCGCCTGGTGTTGCGCGCGCTGCAGACGATGCAGGCGCTGTCGCCGGCTTATCTCAACCGCTACATGGCCTATGTCGATGCCTTGTTGTGGCTGGACGCTGCGCAGGGCGGCCGCGTCGCTGCGCCTAGCCACGTCGCGCGCGGCGACAGCGACAGGAAGCGCAAGCCAGGGCGTGCCCGGCCGAAGCGTGCCTAGCGGTGCACGGCGCGCGTCAGCCGTTCGCCTGGGGCCACGCTGCCGTCACCGTCCAGTTCCACAGCCACCTGCGTGCACACCGCACGGCACAGTGTGGCGACGCGTTCGCTTTGCAGCCGGTAGTAGATCTGCGTGCCGGCACGGCGCCGGCCCAGCACACCCGCGCGGTAGAGCGTGGCCAGGTGCTGCGACATATTCGGCTGGGTGGTGGCGATCTGCTCCAGCAGTTCCGACACATTGCGCTCGCCGTTGCACACCGCGCTGATGATCTTCAGCCTGATGGGCGTGGACAGCAGGCCGAAAAGTTCGGCGGCCGACTCGAAAACCAGGTCTTCATCGCCCTTGTCAGACACGGCACACCTGCTTCAAAACATGAAGCCATCACTCTATCAGCACACGCCGATACGCCAAGGCTGCTTCTTAGCCCCTGCAAAAGAGCGCCGGTGCCAGCTGCGGTAAAAGTCGAGGCTGACTCTTGGACAGGAGACACAACGATGAAAGCTGGGATGACCACCTTGGTGCTCGCCGCTTCAGCCTGCATGGCCAGCGCTGCTGACCAGGCACCGGCACAGGCACAGGACGCCAACCTGGCGCGTAACTTGGCCGCCACCTGCGCCAACTGCCATGGTGGCAAGGGCCAAGGTGCGGGTGCCATCGCGCCGCTGGCGGGTCAGCCGGCCGACAAGACCATCGCGGCCATGGCCGGCTACAAAAGCGGTGCCCGGGGCGCCACACTGATGCACCAGATCGCCAAGGGCTACACCGACGAACAGATCGGTTTGGTGGCGGTCTTTTACGCGCGCCAGGCGGCTCCGTCGGGCCAGGCGGTGCAGAAATGAGGACGCTGATGAACTCCAACGCGCAGCCCTTTGCCGCCAGCCGACGTCGCCTGCTGGCCGGTGGTGCCGCCTGGACCGGCCTCGTGCTGGCCGGTTGCGCCAGCGCACCGGCAGGGCCTGCGCTGGGTCGTGTCGTCGTGGTCGGCGGCGGCTACGGTGGCGCCACGGCGGCGCGCTACCTGCGCCTGTGGGGCGGCAATATCGACGTGACCTTGGTCGAGCGCAACGCGCAGTTCGTATCGTGCCCGATGTCCAACCTGGTGGTCGCTGGTTACCGGCAAATGGCCGACATCACGCGCGGCTACGGCGGCTTGCGTGCGCTGGGCGTGAAGGTGGTGCAAGGTGATGTCGTCGCCATCGACGCTGCCGCGAAGAAGGTGCGTCTGGCCGGTGGCACCGAGTTGCCCTACGACCGCCTCGTCGTGTCACCGGGCGTGGACTTCATGCACGAAGAAATCGGCGGGTTGGCGGCTGCACTCGACAGTGGCCGGGCCGTGCACGCCTGGAAAGCCGGGCTGCAAACAGCGGCATTGCGCCAGCAGTTGGTGGCCATGCCCGACGGCGGTGTCTTTGCCATCACCATTCCGAAAGTGCCTTACCGCTGCCCGCCCGGGCCCTATGAACGGGCCTGCATGGTCGCAGCCTATTTCAGCGCCAACAAGCCGCGCAGCAAGGTGTTGGTGCTTGACGCCAACCCCGAGATCCAGTCGAAGAAGGCGCTTTTCGAGAAGGCGTTTTCGCAGCATTACAAAAGCATCGTCGAATACCGGGCGAACGCCGAATTGAAAGAGGTGGCAGGCCGGGTGGCCAAGCTGGAATTCGAAGACGTAAAGGCCGATGTGTTGAACGTGGTGCCGCCGCAGCGCGCAGCCGATCTGGCACACGGCGCCGGCCTGGTCACCATCAACCAGCGCTGGGTCGGCGTGAATTGGCTGACGATGGAATCCACCGCGGTGCCCGGTGTGCACGTGTTGGGCGACGCCACCTTTCCGGCGCCGCTGATGCCCAAGTCCGGCCACATGGCCAATCAGCAGGCCAAAGTGGCGGCGGCGGCCATCATCCAGTTGTTGAAGGGCGAAGCGGTGAATGCCACGCCGGTCCTGGCCAACACCTGCTACAGCTTCGTGACCGCCACCGATGCCATCCACGTGGCCACGGTGCACCAGTACGACCGGGCTGAAAAGACCTTCAAGACCGTGCCCGGTTCGGGTGGCTTGTCGGCCAGCGCCAACCCGGCCGAGGGGCTGTACGCGCTGTCGTGGGCCGAGAATATCTGGGCCGACACGCTGGGCTGAGACCCCGCGTGTTCCTCCTGTTTCTGGCGCTATTTGTTGACTGGCGACTGCGGGTCAAGCAGCAGGGCCATCACGTCACTCAACTGCTTTTCATTCAACAGCTTGGCATGGCCGAAGCGCGGCATGTTGGAGCAAGCCGCGTAGGACTTGCTGTTCCACATCTTGGTCCAGGTGTATTGCACGATGGGCGCTGCGCTGGGGCTGGTGACGTCGGTGATGCCCCGTGTCTTGCCGTAGTTCCACAGGCTGGGGCCGATGTTGCCGGCCGAGATTTCTCTTTTGTCGATCTCGTGGCAGTTGTAGCACTGGGCACCGTTGGCGGTGGGCGCGGCGCTGCCGTCGGACCAGGTCATGCCGCGGCCGTTCTGGGCCAGCTTTTCGCCTTCACGCCAGTCGCCGATGTAGCGCCCGCCTTGCGGCCATTGCACGCTGGCCAGGGCCTCGGCCTGGATCTTTTCGGCCACCGCTTCGGCCGGTGGGTTGGGGCCTGAACAAGCTGCCTGACCCAGGTCTTGGACCAGCCTGTCGGTCTTGGCGATGCCCTGGTCGCGGAAGCTGGCCTTGATCATGGCCAGCGCCTGTTGGTCCAGTTCGGTGGCCGTCGGCGCGGTGGCGCAGCCGACGACGAGGCCGGTGGCCGCCAGCAGGGCGGTGACGAGCAAATGCTTGAATGGCATGGTGGGTCGGCTTTCTGTGTTCAACGGCGTATTTTGCGTCGGGCCTATTGCCGGATTTAGCGCTTCAAGGCGGGCGCGATGGACTCGGCACCCTTGGCGTTGACGCCCATGTAGACGCCCAGCGACACGGTCACGTCAGACGCGAAGCCCGGGTAGGGGAAGCGCTGCTGGCGGTAGCAGTCGTTCAGGCGTCGCTGCATGCTCCACATCTCGCCGCTGGACACGCGGTAGGCCGGCCAGGCCGCGAAGCCCACGCCGTTGCCCGGGTTCTTGGTCAGGTTGGGCAGGTCTTGCAGACGGATGCGTTTGCCCTCTTCGCCATGGCAACTTGCGCAGGAAAAGTCCATGGGCCCGCCACGAAAGAAGAAGGCGCGCTTGCCCAGTTCGTAGTACCTCTTCTCTTCAGCATGGCCTTGCGGCAGCGCCATCTTCAAGCCCTTGGATTCGGCCGAGATCCAGGCCGCCAGCGCGGCCAGCGTGGCTTGTTCACCCTTGTCGAAACCGGTGTTGGCGATCTCGGCAGCGTTGAAACCCTGCAGCGTTTCCATGCAGGTCAGCAAACGCGATTCCAGGTCTTGCACGCGGCCGGTGTCGGCAAAAAAGCGCGGCATCTGCACCCACGCGCCTTTGACCACGCCCGGGCCGAGTCCCAAGTCACACTTCTGCAGCGTGACCTTCTTGGGGCCGCGCGCAGTCTTCCACAGGTCTTCGCCCTTGGCCTCAAACAGTTCGGCCGGGTTGCCGTCTTCCAGCATCTTTCGATATTCGGCGATGCCGTCGGCGGCTGACTTTTGCGGGTATGCGCTGGCCGTTGCGGCAAGCGCCAGCATGGCGGCCATCAATTGCAGAGCTTGCTTCATGTCAGCCCACCGCCGCTTCATCGGTGCGTGTTTCACCTTTGTTGTCCTTCCAGGTCACGGCCACCTTGTCACCGACCTTGGCGCCTTTGACGCTGAATTGCAGGAAGGGGTTCTTGGAAACCGAAGGACCCCATTGCGCGGTCAGCACCGACTTCCCGTTGACCGTCGCGCCGACGTCTTGGATGTACCAAGCCGGGATGGGTTTGCCGGCGGCGTCTTTGCGCAGGCCGGTTTCCATTTCGTGGCTCATCAGCACGCGCACGGTGGCCTTATCGCCAGCCATCTGGGCGCGTATGCGCATCGGGTCAGCCATGGTTTTGCTCCTGGAATTTCAAAAGATCGATATCAGCCACCGCAGCCACCCAGCGTGACTTTGACTTCCTTCAGCGCGTACAACACGCGGCCGTCGCCCATCAGGGCCACGGCATAGACGTTGGACGACTGCCCCATCTTCACGCGGGTGGTGAAGTTGGCGTCGACGGCGTCGCTCACGTCGAACATCGCCGACATCACGCTGGGATTTTTTTCTACCAGCACCAACAAGCGCTTCACGCCCGGCAGCGCGCTGGCCACGGTCACCGGCACCACGGCGCCGTTTTCGGCGATGTCGGGGGCCGTCAATGTCACGTCCTTGCTCTCGGCCGGCGTGCCCGCACCCAGCACCTTCATCAACTCGGCCATCGTCTTCACTTCAAAGGCGGCAGCGTTGTAGGCCGCGTGCACAGCTTGCGGCAGCAGGCCCGCGGTGGCCAACAGGCCGGCCACTTTCGTGGCATGGGCGAGCATCGCTCGGCGGTTCAACATGGTCTTCTCCTGGTCTTCGAAAGCATAGGGACGGTGGGCCTGCAGGGGGTAGCGGGCGAACCCGGGTAGACCCCGGAAAAAGGCAGCCCGGTCGAAGCCTGCGCGGTCCGATCAGGGCCGCCGCGACACCGCGCGCACGGCCAGTTCAAAGCGGCTGCTGGCGTGCAGTTTTTCCATGATCCGGCTGACGTAGTTTTTCACGGTGCCCTCGGCCAGGAAAACCGCAGACGCGATCTGCTTGTTGCTCAGGCCTTGGGCCAGCAGGTCGAGGATGCGCGCTTCCTTGTCGGTCAGCGGCTCCTCGATCATCCGGGGCGCATCGGGGGCCGCGGGTGCAGCGGGTGCAGCGGGTGCAGCGGTTGCAGCAGGTTCAGCCGCGCGTGCCGCGAAGCTGCGAAACTGCTCCATCACCTTGCGCGCAATGGTCGGTGAAAGCCGCGATTCGCCGCGGTGCACGGCCCGTACGGTGTCCAGCACCTCGGCTTCCGTGGCGTCCTTCAGCAGATAGGCCTGGGCGCCGGCGCGTATGGCCTCGAAGACCAATTCGTCGTCGTCGTAGGTGGTCAGCACCACGACCCGGGTCAGCGGTAATTTCGCAGTGATCTCGCGCGTGGCCACCACGCCGCTGGCGCGCGGCATTTGCAGGTCCATCACCACCACATCGGGCGCGGTGGCCAAGGCCTGCGTGACGGCATCGACGCCGTCCGCGGCCTGGCCCACGATGACGATGCCGGGCTCGGTCGCCAACATCATGGCCAGGCCGCGGCGGATCAGCGGCTGGTCGTCGACGATCAACAAACGCAGGAGCTGTTCGGCCGGGTTGTCGCGCGCCTGGTCCCGGGTGTCACCCATCCCGGCGCTCACGGTGCTGCCTGCGTGCCGCGCCCTGCGGTGCCGGCCGACTCGGGCGCCAGTGGGGCTTGCAGACGTGCCTGCAGTTCGCCGAACAGTGGCGATGGCAGCCGCGCAGCCAGGAAACGCAGCATGCCGGCCACCGCCAGCGAGGCTTGTTCAGGGTGCAGCCCGGCCGCGCGGGCGACCGCGTCAGTCAATTCGTCGATCATTGGCCGAACCGGCCGTGCAAGCACGGCGCAGACGCGAAGGGATGCCCATGCGAGCAAGCTTATCCGACACCACCCGCTGCCACCGAGTGCCATCGGGCACCTTGAAGTCACGACTTGAGCGCAGCGCCTCCAACCGCGCCCGGCCGGCGGACTGAAGCATGGGCTGGCACAAAGGGCTGGACCCCCGGTTGCACATCGCCGCCGCCTTGGCCTGGGCGGTGTTCGGGGTCGTCACCCTGGCCGCGCTGATCGCCGCCAGCCTGGCCGCCGAGCAGGCCGAACAGCGGGCGCGGGCCGATGCCGAGGGCTTGCTCGCTGAATTCGCGACCCAGGTGCGCGACGCCGTGTCGATGAGCCTGGAAACCCGCCGCTGGCTGATGCAGGCCACGGCCGCGCAGATCGCGGTGGCGGACGACCACGGGCCGGCGAGCTTGCGCCGCACCATGATCGCGGCGCAGTCGCCTTTTCCCGAATTTACCTGGCTGGGCGTGGCCGACGCGGCGGGCCGCATCACGGCCGAGACGGGCAGCGCTGCGCTTGGTGCCGATGTCTCGGCGCTCCCCTGGTTCCGGCAAGGCCGACTGGGGCCTTTCGTCACCGACCGGCATGCCGCGCTGCAGCCGCCGGCTGCGGCCGCTGCCTCTTCCGCGTCAGCCGCGTCAGCCGGGTCAGCCGGGTCAGCCGGGTCGGCGGGGTCGGCGGGGTCAGCGGCTTTGGGCGACGGCGTGACGCCGCGCTGGATCGACGTGGCTGCGCCCTTGGCCGATGGCGGGGTGCTGGTGGCCTTCCTGTCCTGGACCTGGGTTGAGCAGCAGGTCTCGCGCATGCAGCAGGCCTTGAGCAACAACCGGCAGGTCGAGTTGATGCTGACCTCACGCGACGGCACCATCATCGTCGGCCCGCCGAACTGGCTGGGACGCGAACTGTCCGCTGACCGCGACGCCACGGAGGGCGGCGCCTACGTCATCGGTGCGCGGACGCGCCTGCGTCTGGCCGACAACCTGGGCCTGGGTTGGACGGCCATCGTCCGCCAGCGTGCCGACCTGGCATTGGCCCCGGCGCGAACCACGCGGCGCACGGTCTTCGGCATCGTGTTCGCGGCCGGCTTGTTGTCGGCGGCTGCGGCGGCGCTGGCCACACGGCCGCTAACGCGGCGCCTGACGCGGTTGGCCAGCGAAGCCGAAGCCGTGCGCCGGGGCGAGCGCCGCACGCTCGCCGTGCCGGCCGGGTCTGACGAGGTCAGCCGCATCGGGGCCACGCTGGCCCAGGTGGTGGACCACCTGCAGACCGAGAAGCAGGCCCTGCAGACCCTGAACACCGAACTGGACCAGCGCGTGGCCGAGCGCACGCTGCGCATCGAACGCATGGCCGAGGAAGCGCGGCATGCCGCCGTCACGCGCGAGCGTTTGCGCATTGCCCGCGACCTGCATGACACGCTGGCGCATTCGCTGATGGCGCTGTTGACGCAGATCCGCCTGGTGCGCAAATTGCGCGGGCGGCTGGACGCGCAAGAACTGGACGCCGAACTGGGTCGCGCCGAGAGCGTGGCCATCACGGGCCTGGCGGACTCACGCGCGGCCATCGCGCAGATGCGTGACAACGGCGTGCGCATCAGCGGACTGGGTGCGGCGCTGCAAGACCTGACACGGCGTTTCGGCCAGCGCACCGGCATCGCGGCCACGCTGCAGACCGACGACGTACTGGCCAAGTCCACCGACGAAAGGGCCGAGACCGTTTTCCGCATCGTCGAAGAAGCGTTGCGCAATATCGAGCGCCACGCCGATGCCCGCGCCGTCACCGTCAGCCTGCGCAGTGTGGCGGACGTTCCGCAGGGCACGAGCGGGAACGGCAGCGGGAACGGCAGCGGGATAGGGGGCGGGATAGGGGGCGGGATTGGGGCCCGTCGTGGCCGCGTCAGCATCGAAATCGCGGACGACGGCGGCGGCTTCGACCCCGCCGTGCCACGCCCGGGTCATTACGGCTTGCGCGGGATGCAGGAGCAGGCGGGTCTGATCGACGCGACGCTGCAAGTGCTGAGTGCCGCCGGGCAGGGCACGCGCATCGCCTTCGAAGTCGACACCTGAACCCGCCGGCGGCCTGGCTGTCGCGCACCCTGATCGTGACTTCGGCATGACCCCGGCATGACCACCGGCACTGTCGGCGCGGCCGCGCGCTGCGTAGATTGCAGTTGTGGGCTGGCACAGCCCCGGCCGTAACGCTTGGAGAATCTCGCTTGAAGACAACGAAGACCCACACACTGCCCCGGGGGGCGCTGATCACGTCAGCCCTGTTGACCGCCTTGCTGGGCGCCTGCAGCAGCGCGCCCATTGCCCCTGCCGCGCCGACAGCGGCGATGGCGTCTGCATCCACTGCGGTGCCGCAACGCATGCCGGCCGTGGTTGCCGCGCCGAGCGCAGCGGCCCGGCCGACGGCCGCTTCGACCGTGACCACCGTCGCGGTGCCGGCGTACCTCGACCCGAAGAGCGACATCGCGATGGGGCGCAGCGTCTATTTCGATTTCGATGCCGCAGCGCTGAAGCCGGAATTCAGCAACCTGGTCGAGCGCCACGGCAAGTTCCTGCTCGCCAACCCGAAAGTGGCGGTGAAGATCGAAGGCAACGCCGACGAGCGCGGCAGTTCTGAGTACAACCTGGCGCTGGGCCAGAAGCGCGCCGAGGCCGTGCGGCAGTCGCTGAAGCTTTATGGCGTCAAGGAAACGCAGCTCGAGGCCATTAGCTGGGGCAGTGAAAAGCCCAAGGCGCAAGGGCACGACGAATCGGCCTGGGCGCAAAACCGCCGCGCCGACGTGCAGTACCCGAGCCGCTAGCTGGCGGTCTGCGGGCTGCGGTCTGCGGGCGGCGGCAAGCCGCTTCAGCTTTGCAAGTTGCGCGCAAACAGGCTGAACAGCCGTTCCCAATGCCGTTCGGCGGCGGGCCGGTTGTAGATGGTGCCGCGCTGCGGGAAGACGAAACCGTGCTCCACCGCCGGGCACCACTCGATGCGGTGCGGCACGCCGGCGGCCACCAGCGCAGCCTGCAATTGTTCGATGTCGGCGGGCGGTGCCCACTTGTCAATTTCGGCGCAGGCGAAATAACTTTCGCAGCGTATTTGCGCCGCCATGCGGTGCGGTGAATCGGGCTCGGCGGTGGCCATGTTGGCGCCGTGTATCGAAGCGATGCAGCGCAGCCGGTCGGGGAAGGCCGCGGCGGCCCACATCACGAAAGGCCCGCTCATGCAGTAGCCCACGGCACCGATGCGGCTGGCATCGGCGGCAGCCTGGGTGCCCGCGTACTGCAGCATGGCTTCGGTGTCGCAGCGGGTGGTGTTGGCGTTCAGCTTGGCCATCAGGCCGAACATCTGGGCCAGGGTGGCTTCGCTGCGTTCCTTCAACCAGAAGTCGCGCGAATGCCGGTAGTACAAATTCGGCAGCACCACGAAATAGCCCACGGCCGCCAGCCGACGCGCCATGTCGTGCAATTCCTCGCGCTTGCCCGGTGCGTCCATGTAGAACAGCACCACCGGGTATGGCCCGTCTTCCTCGGGGTGGACGACGAAGGTGTTCATCGCGCCGTCGGCGGTGGGGATGTCGATGTGGTGTTCGATCATGGGGTTTCCGATTCCGCTTTTTGGTCTTTGGTGTGATGAATGCGTGGTGCCTTAACGTGGCAAGCTGTTGACGGCCTTGCAGCGCGCGATGTCGCAGGCCGTGGGCAGCAGCGCCCGGTATTCCACCACCGCTTTGGGCGAGCCGCCGTCGCGCGTGTGGCAGCGTTCACCGTGGCCGTTGTCGTAGTAGCTCATCACGTCGATGCAGCGGCGTGAATGCGCCGCCAGTCCGAAGAAGTGGCCCAACTCGTGGCTCAGTGCCATTTGCAGCGTCTGCGTCGCCGGGTGGCGCGGGTTGCGCTGAGCCAGCAGCTTGAACATCGCGGCACTCAGCGACAGCCTGCGGCCGTTCAGGTTGGCCAGCGCAAAGTTGCCGCGTGTCTCGGCCTCGTTCCACTGCACCACCACCGGGGGCTCGCCGGTCAACGCGGCACCGGCCTCGCTCAGCACTTCGGCCGGAATGCCGCAGCTGGCCCAGGCCCGCGCCGCGCGCTGCACGGCGCCCAGCACCGTGGCCTCGTCGAATTGCGGCGGTGCGCCGGCATGGCGGTAGACCAGGTGCACGGCAGTCACGCCAGCCGGCCGGTCGCGGCCGTCTGGCCAGGTGCGCATTTCGCCGGGCAGGCAACTGGCGATTTCCGCTTCGCGGGTGGCGAACACCTGGCGCGCGTCGGCCTGCGCGTCGCCGATGCAGGCCGACAGCGCAAACAGCAACCCGCACAGGCGTGCGCCGGCTGAACGAAAACACTCAGGCATCCAGCGTCAATCCCGGTCCGGGGCCGCCCCGCGGAAGGTAGCGGCGGAAGGGCCGCGTTTCATCCAAAACGCGTGCGAAGGCCGCCGTCCACCAGCACCGGGAAGCGCGCGAACGGCCAGCGCGCCTTCAACTCGGCCATCGCTTGCGGGTCTTCCAGCATGCGGTATTCGAACGGCGGGTCGTTCGCGTACAGGACGATCAACACCTTCCGGCAATACGAAGAGAAGGGGTGGGCGTAGAGCGTGAGCGACATGAAAGGCCTCCAGGGCTTGCACGGTGCGGCGGAGGCGGGACCATACCGGATCGCGCGACGGATGCCGCCCGGCTCACCCGCGAGCCACAGGCCCCAGCATCGCTTCTGGCCTGACCCAGGCGTCGAAGTCGGCGGCGTTCACGCCGCCCATGCCCAGTGCCGCTGCGCGCAGGCTGCTGCCGTGTGCATGGGCGTGCTTGGCGATGGCGGCGGCGCGGTCGTAGCCGATGTGCGGGGCCAGCGCTGTGACCAGCATCAGTGAACGGTCCAGCAGTTCGCGGGTGCGCTGCGTGTCCGCTGTCAGGCCTTCAACGCAATGCGCCGAGAAACTGGCCATCGCGTCGCCCAGCAGTTGCAGGCTGTCGAGCACGTCGTAGGCGATCAGCGGTTTGTAGACGTTGAGCTCGAAATGCCCCTGGCTGGCCGCGATGCCGATCGCGACGTCGTGGCCCATCACCTGGGCGCAGACCATCGTCAGCGCCTCGACCTGGGTCGGGTTGACCTTGCCCGGCATGATGGAACTGCCGGGTTCGTTCTCGGGCAGGCGCAGTTCGCCGAAGCCGGCGCGCGGCCCGCTGCCCATCAGGCGCAGGTCGTTGGCGATCTTGTTCAGCGCCACGGCCAGCGTGCGCAGCGCTCCGTGCAGGCTGACCAGCGCCTCGTGTCCGGCCATCGCCGCGAAGAGGTTGGGCGCGACGCCGAAAGGCGCGCCCAGCCGACCGGCCAGGATGGCGGCCACCCGACGGCCGAAGTCGGGGTGGGTGTTCAAACCGGTGCCCACCGCCGTGCCGCCGATGGCCAGCGCGTGCACGGCCGGCAAGGTCAGCCGCAGGGCCGCCTCAGCCAGGGCCAGTTGGGCTTCGTAGCCGCCGAATTCCTGGCCCAGCGTCACCGGCGTGGCATCTTGCAGGTGGGTTCGGCCGACTTTGATCACGTCGGCGAAGTCGGCTGACTTCGCGCGCAGCGCGGCCCGCAAGCGGCTCAGTGCCGCCAGCAGCGGCCGCACCGCCAGCACCACCGCGACATGCATGGCGGTGGGGAAGACATCGTTCGATGACTGCCCCCGGTTGACGTCGTCATTGGGGTGCACGCGGTGCATGACATCGCCTGCGTGGCCGGTGTTTGCGTTTGCGGATGCGGTTGCGGTTTCGCCGGACGTGTCGGCCAGCGCCGCTGAAGCGAGATGGGCCACCACCTCGTTGACGTTCATGTTGCTTTGCGTGCCCGAGCCGGTTTGCCAGACCGACAGCGGAAACGCCACGGCATCGAACTCGCCCGCCGCCACGCGCGCCGCGGCGTGGGCGATGG
Organism: Burkholderiales bacterium; assembly: GCA_038316205.1. GTDB lineage: Bacteria > Pseudomonadota > Gammaproteobacteria > Burkholderiales > Burkholderiaceae_C > Rubrivivax. The sequence goes on along the minus strand of JBBQAI010000029.1, from coordinate 28,203 downwards.
CCGCGGCCTTGTCGGGCGCCAGCAGGCCGAGTGCGGCGTTGGTCTCGGCCGCCGCGCGTTTGATCTCGGCCAGCGCGTGCACGATCGCCAGCGGCATGCGCTGCTGGCCGATGGCGAAGAACTGCCGGCTGCGCTCGGTCTGCGCGCCCCACAGCGCGTCGGCCGGCACCGCAATGGGCCCGAAGCTGTCGGTTTCGATGCGGGTGTCAGGGCTGGGGTTCATGGGGACTCGCGGGTTGCAGGTCCGAGGCTGCGCGCTGCGCCTCTCGCCGTCAACCGGCCTTCATGCCAGCCGAGCGGGGCGCAACTGGGCCGTGTGCGAACGAACAGACGGGCGACTGCTGTTGGCGCTAGTGTGGGCTTCGACTGGCCCGCAGGTCCCTGGGCCACCAGCCGCCGTTCCACCCGCAAGGAGTTCCGATATGCCCATCGTCAACGAGATCATGTCCACCGAAGTCCAGCTGATCGCCCCTACGGCGACGCTGCGCGAAGCCGCACAGATGATGTTCGATCAAGACGTCGGCGCCCTGCCGGTTTGCGAAGGCAAGCGCTTGTTGGGCATGGTGACCGACCGCGACATCGCGGTTCGCGGCGTTGCCGCCGGCCTGTTGCCCGAGACGGCCTGCGTGGCCGATGTGATGACGCAGGCCCTGGAGTTCTGCACCGAAGACCAGGACACAGAAGACGTCATGCAGACCATGGGCCATGCCCAGGTGCGGCGGCTGCCCGTGGTGAACGTGGCCGGCGAACTGGTTGGCATCGTTTCGCTGGGCGACATGGCGCGGCGGCAGCCTGGGCCTGTAGACCAAGCCTTGCGCGAGATCTCCGAACCGTCGGCATGAACTGAGGGCAACCCCATGCAAATCCTGCTTCATTCAGACCCTCACACCGACGGCGGCCAGCGCATGGTCGACCACCTCACGGTCGTCGTCAAAGCCGCCATGGAACGCTACGGCGAACGGATCACCCGCGTCGAGGCCCATCTGTCCGATGTCCATGAGAAGGCCCGTTCCAGCGACGACAACATTCACTGCACGCTGGAAGCCCGCTTGGTGGGAATGGAACCCGTCGTGGTGAAGGACCAGGCGGGTAGTGCCCACCAGGCCATCGAAGGTGCGGTGCGCAAACTGCAGCGCGCGGTGGGCACGGAAGTCGCGAAACACGAACCCCGCGGCCATCGCCCGCGAACGGGGGAACCGACCAACCCGACGAACGACTGACTGCAGATGTTCGCCAGCGCACCGACTTGAGACCGCGCTGCGCATAGGGTGCAAGCAGCCCGGCCGGCGCTGTTCCCAGCGTCGGACCGACACCGCACCGTTGCCACACCCCACCGAAGGACACCCATGAAACCGAACCCGCGCCCTGCGCTGCTTTGCGCCGCAATTCTGTCTGTCACTGCCTTGTCGGCGTGTCAGAAGTCCGAGGTGGTGCCGCCGGCGCCGTCCGTCATCGTGCTGCCCGGCGAGCCCGGCGCGTCGGGTGCGACAGGGGCCACAGGAGCCACCGGCAGCATGGGTGCGACGGGTTCACCCGGCTACACGGGTGCCACCGGTGAAACGGGTGCCCGAGGCGAAGCCGGCAAGGGCGGCACCACCGTCATCGTGGTCCCACCGGCGGCATCGGCCCCGACGAATTGAGGCCTCTTTCACATTCCGCTTTAGTTAGCCCCGCAACCCCCACTCACCACTGGAGTTCACCATGAGCTTAGGCACCATCCTGATCATCGTCCTGCTGCTGATGCTGCTGGGCGCTTTCCCAAGCTGGCCGCACAGCGCCAACTGGGGCTATGCGCCCTTTGGCGGGCTGGGTCTGGTGTTGGTCATCGTTGTCGTACTGCTGGTGATGGGCCGGATTTAAGCCAGCCGGGTCATGGCCGATTCCATGACCCTCTCTGCGCTGGCCGCGCGCCGACGCAGCAAGAGTTTCTGCCCCTGGGCGCCGCGCATCGCTTTGTCGGCATGCGCCAGCAATGCCGGCATGGTGTGGCCGTCGCGCGGGTAGATCGCCGTGCCGATGCTGGTACCGATCTGCAACGTGTGCTGGCCCACGCGCAAGGGCATCGTGATGGCCCCGATGATCCCCTCCACCCGAAGGCGGGCCTGGGCGGTGCCTCGCAGGTCTGTCAGTAGGCAGACGAATTCCTCGTCGTCCAGGCGACCCAAGACGTCGTCACTTCGCGTGGCGTGGGCCAGCCGCTGGCTGACCACTTGCAACAGCGCATCGGTCACCGCCGGACCCCGTTCGTCACGGATGTTCTGCAAGCCGTCAAGGTCTATGCACAGCAGACAAAAAATCTGCGCGTCCTTGGCGTGCTGCTGCAAGGTTCGGCCGTGTTGCTGAACGAACGCCAGCCGGCTGTGCAGGCCGAAGTTGGAATTCACTGTGAAGCTGGCGTCATGCATGTTGGGGTACAGCGGGTTCTGGTGTGCACACATGCTGCGGGGCAACAGGTTCGGCCGTCGGTGCGGTAACGAACACCGAGTCGGCCGATGTGTTTGCGCAGGGGGTGGCTTATTCGGTCGACGTTGCCGATGCAACCGCAGCCCGGGCCGGCAGCGGGTCGCGCGGCAACTCACCGGGCGGGACGATCACCAGGTGGTGGCTGTGGTCGCCGGCCTGCGCCAGCGTCAGCCAGTCACCCTCCTGCAGCGTTTGCGCGCCCTGCGCCAAGGCGGCTTCGATGTCGGCGTGGGCCGTGGCCGCGCAGACGGTGTAGCGGTGCGTACGCCCGTCGCGGCGCAGCGTGATCTGTACGCTGGGCCAGTGGCTGGGCAGTGCCGGCACCAGCCGAACGCGGCCGCCCTGCACCTGCAGGCCGCAGATGGCGCCCACTGCCGCGCGGTGCAGGAGCCCGGCCGATCCGGTGTACCAACTCCAGCCACCGCGCCCGGTGTAGGGCGGCTGGCTGTAGACGTCGGCCGCAACGGCATAGGGCTCCAGGCCGTAGGGCTGTTCGACCGCACCGCCAACCACTGGCGCCAGAACCGCGCGGGTCGCGCGGTGCGCCGGGCTGATCGCGACCCAGGCGCGCCAGGCGGCGTCGCCTTGGCCGAGTTGCGCCCAGGCCATCACCGCCCATACCGCAGCGTGGTTGTACTGGCCGCCGTTTTCACGCACGCCGGGCGGGTAGGCCTGGATGTAGCCGGCCGAGGGTTGCGCATGCTGCAGCGGTGGGTCCAGCAGGCGCAGCAGGCCGTGCGGTGCATCGGCCAGCAGAGCCCCGGCCGACGCCATCGCCATGCGCTGGCGGGGCAGTGGCGCGGCACCGGACAACACGCTCCAGGCTTGTGCGATCAGGTCGATGCGGCATTCGGCGTTGCGGCTGGAACCCAGCGGCGTGCCGTCGTCGAAGGTGGCGCGTTGGTACCACTCGCCGTCCCAGGCCGGGCCCTGCAGCGCGGCGCGCCAGCCCTGGGCGGCAGCCAACCAGCGGTGGGCGCGTTCGCCTTCACCGCGATGTGTGGCCACCGGCGCGAAGTCGTTGACGATGCGGCACAAAAACCAGGCCAGCCACACCGATTCACCCTGGCCGCCGCTGCCCACGCGGTTCATGCCGTCGTTCCAGTCGCCGCTGCCCATCAGCGGCAGGCCGTTTCGGCCCACGGCCAGGCTGCGGTCCAGCGTGCGGGCGCAGTGTTCGTAGAGCGTGGCGTGTGGCGCTTCGCCAGCCGGCACGGCGCGCGGCACGCTGTACAGGTCTTCGGCCCCGGCGGGCACCGGGTCGCCTTCGATGAAGGGCACGTTCTCGTCCCACACCGCCGCGTCGCCGGTGGTGTCCACATAGTGCAGCGCCACGTGGGGCAGCCACAACAGGTCGTCGCTGAAATGCGTGCGCACACCGGCACCGCTGTGGGGGTGCCACCAGTGCTGCACGTCGCCCTCGACGAATTGCCGCGACGCGGCGCGCAAGACCTGGGCACGCAGCAACTGCGGCGCGGTGACGGCCAGGGCCATCGCATCTTGCAACTGGTCGCGGTAGCCGTAGGCGCCGCCGGCTTGGTAGAAACCGGCGCGGCCCCACAGACGGCAAGCGGTGGTCTGGTAGAGCAACCAGTGGTTGACCAGTGCGTCGAACTGCGGGTCGGGCGTGTGCACGGTGACGGCGCCCAGCAGACGGGCGTATTGCGCGACGGCTTCCGCAGCAGCGTCGGCGGCGTCCTCAGCACCACCGGCAACAGCGGCACCGGCAACAGCGGCACCGGCATCAGCACCAGCAGTTGCTTGCCCACAAACGCAGTCGCGAGCCAAGTCCAGCGCGGCCTGCCGCGTGGCGCCGTGGCCGACGGTGAAGCTGCAGCCGTCGCTGCCACCGGCCTCCAGCTGCAAGGTCAGGCTCAGCGCGGCGCAGGGGTCGCTGCCGCCGCCGGCACGCTGACCGAACTGGTCGGGCAGCACGCAGCGGCCCCGGCTGTCGAACAGTTCACGGCGGTCGCAAGTCCAGTCACGCAGCGGGGCGCAGGCGGTGCCATCGCGCTGCAACGTGACGAAGGCGGTGTGGCCGGCCAGGCCGTCGTGGTCGTCCAGCTGGGTGGCCAGCAGGCTGTCCACGCAAGGCGGACCGGGGTTGTCGTCGCGGGGTTCACGGCGGCGTTCCTGCCCGGCCCGGCGCGCGCTGTCGGCGCCCACCGGAGAGCTCCATTTGGCGGCCTGGGCCGACGCCGACGCCGGTGCCGGTGCCGGTGCCGACACCGATGCCGACGACGACGACGACGACGACGACGACGGCGCGGCGCCCCGGCTGCCGGACAGGGCCGGCTGCGTGGCCAGCACGGTGCGCACGGCCTGCCGGTCGGCCCGCACCGCGCCCAGCACCCAGTCCAGCAGGCCCACGACGCGCAGCGCACGGCCGCGCGGGCCGTGGTTGCGCAGTCGCACGTGCACGCGCTTGACGGCTTGCTCGGCGTCCACGCTCCAGCTGCACTGCCATTCGATGTCACCTTGGCGATGGCTGATGCTGCTGCGCCCGGGGGCGTGTTCGACACGGTGCGGACCGCTGGCACAACCCAGGCCGGCACCTAGGCTCCAGGCCTCGCGACTGCGCAGGTCCTGCACCCAGAAACGCTCGCTGGTGTTGTCGGCCAACGGGTCGTTGGTCCACGGTGTCAGCTGGAACAAACGGCTGTTGCCGGCCCAGGTGTAGCCGGCACCGGCCTCGGACACCATCGCGCCGAATTCGGGGTTGGCCAGCACATTGACCCAGGGCCTGGGTGTGGGATGTGTCGCGCTGGCGGTGAAGGCGTAAGCGCCGGTCCTGGCGTCGAAGCTGCCGGTGTCTTCTGTCCTTCGGCTGTCCGCATCGTCACTGAATTGGATCGCCAGCGACGAGGGTGCACGGTGATCCAGCGGCATGCCGTCCTGGTCGTCGCGCGCGGCCTGTGCGGCGTCGTGCCAGACCACCAGATCGGCCACATGCTGGGTCAGCGGGCGGCCGTCGGCATTCAGGCGCAGGCGGGCCAGCAGAGCCAGGGTGCCGCGTTCGGCGGCTGTGATGTCACTGTCCTGCAGCAGCACCAGGCGTCCGGCGCAGGCCGGGTTTTCGGCACCGGCGTCGCTGGCGTGGCGTTCACGCAGGGTCTGCAAGTCGTGTTGCAGCGGCTGCAGGTAGGAACGCGGTTCGGCGTTGATCAGCACCAGGTCGCAGGCAACGCCGCCCCAGGCCCAGCGCAGCAGGCCTCGCACCAGCGCGCGCACCAGGCGCAGGCCGTGCGCGGCCGAGATCGTGACGACGATCAGCGGCCGCTCGCCCGACAGGCCGAAGCGCCACAGCAGCCGGCGGTCGACCACGGTTTCGGACACGCCGCCGGGCAGCAGGCTGGCGGCTTCGGCGCGCGGCGTGGCGGCCTGCACCGCAGGCCGTGTGTGCAGCAGCACCAGCAGCGTGGTGATGGTCTGCAGGGCCACGCGTTCGTCGGGCGCCAGGCGCTGTTCACGCTGGCGCAAATGGTCCATCGTGGCGCTCAGCTGCGACGAACGCTCCACCCCCGTTGCCAGCCGGTAGCGGTCGACCAGCGCGCCCAGCGTGGCGCGTGCCGGTGCGGCGGCGGTGGCCAGCGTGAATTGCGCGGTGCCGTGCGGCGGCAGCGTCAAACGCAGGGCCAAGGCGGCCACCGGGTCCAGGCCGGTCGCGACGTCGCCGGTGGGTGTTTCGTCGGCGCTGCCGAAGCGGGCCAGCGGCTGCCAGGCTTCGTGCAGGCGGCCCAGCCACTGTGCGCGGTCGGCCACAGCGCGCACGCCGGTCAGGGCCGTATCGCTGTGGGCCAGAAAGTGCACGGCATGCAGGCCGGTTTCGTCGTCACGCCGGGGCTTGCGCGACAGGTACAGCGCCTGGTCGGCAGCGTCCCAGTCGGCGCTGATGAACAGGTTGGCGAAGGCCGGGTGCATCTCGTCGGCGCGGGCTTGCGACAGGCAGGCCTCGAAGGCCGACATCAGTTCCAGCGTGATCGCGTGACCCGAGGTGTTCCACAGTTCGACACGGCGCAGTTCGATGTCGTCTTCCGGGCTCACCCACACGGTGATGCGCGTGTGCAAGTCGGCCCAGGTGGCGTCCAGCATCATGCGGTCGCTTTGGAAGGTGGCGGCGTAGTGCGCGGCAGGGTCGGGGCTCGGATGCTGGGTCAACGACACCGGCGTGGACCGGCCGGCGCGGCGCAGGTAGATGAAGCTGCCGTGGGCGTCGCGCAGCGCGTCGTCGCGGCTGCGGCTGATGTCCACATCTCCCAGGCGGCTGCAGCCGGCGCCATTGGCGCGCAGCGTGACGCTGTAGCGGCCGTTGGCCAACATCAGCGTGCGCTGCAGCGCGTGCGTGCCAGGCAGCACCTCGCGCGGGGCGCGGGCAGCGTCGCCGGCCGATTCGTTGCGTTGCTGGTGAGACGTTGGTTCTTTCAGTCGCGCCACTTCTCGCGGCACGCGCTCTTGCAGCAACGAGGACACGGCCGCCAGCCGCGCATCGGCCATCGCCCAGCGGCGCGGTTGACCGTTCAGCAGCACGTCGGTCAGGGCCACCAGCGTCATGCCCTGGTGGTGGGCCATGCCGGTGCTGACGGGCGTGGCTTGCGGGATGCCGCTGGCGGCCGCCTTGCTGACGTCCAAGCCGGTCTCGGCCTGACGGCTGACGGTGTAGTCCAGCGCCTCGATGAAGCCCAGTTTGCCGCGCGCCTGCAGCGTTTCCAGCCGGCGCAAATTGGCCACCGCCGCCTGCGGTTCCACCAGCGCGGCCAGGGCGCTGGCGTAGGGTGCCACCACGCGTTCGTCGGGCGGTGTGCGGCGCAGCGCCAGGCGCGGCACGCCCTGCGGCGCGTACTGGTAGGCCAGCGTGCGGTCGGCCGCGGCATAGGCCGATTCGCTGACGCCCCAGGGCACATGGTGGGCGCGGGCGTAGTCGCGCTGTTCCTCGACGGCCATGTGGCTGGCGCAGGCCAGCACGCTGCCGCGCGGTTCGTCCAGCACCAGGGTTGGCATCAGGTATTCGAACATCGAGCCCGACCACGAACTCAAACCCACTTCGTTGGCTGTGGCCTGGAAAGGCCGGCCCAGCGCGGCCCAGTGCGCGGCCGGCACGTCGCCCTTGGCGATGGCCCACAGGCTGGCCAGGCGCGACTCGCTGGCCAGCAGGTCATAGTGGCCGGCGTCCAATTGCTGTTCGGCCACGCGCCAGCCGATATGCAGCAAACGCCGCCGCTGGTCGTACAGGAAAGCGAAGTCGGCGGCCTCTGCGAAGCGCCGGCAGCGCAGGGCCAGCGCCGTCAACTGCGCCTGCAGCAGCGGCTCGTCGGCAGCGCCGGCGGCCGTCTCGTCACATGCCGTGGCCACGGCCAGCAGGTGGCCGCAGAGGTTGCCGCTGTCCACCGCCGACACGTAGGCCGGCTCCAGCGTTTGCAGCGTGCGCGTGTCCAGCCAGTTCATGAAGTGGCCGCGCTCGCGGGGCAGGCGGTCCAGCGTGTCCAGCGTGGCCTGCAGGCGTTCGGCCATGGCCGCGGGTGTGACCCAGCCGAAGGCCCGTGCGCAAGCCAGCGACAGCAGGTACAAGCCGATGTTGGTGGGCGAGGTGCGCTCAGCGACGATTTCGTGTGGCACGGTCTGCACGTTGTCAGGCGGCAAGTGGTTGCCGGTGGCGTTGACGTGCAGCGCGAACCAGGCCCAGGTGTCGCGCGCCACGCCGCGCAGGTAGTCGGCATCGGCAGCGGGCAGCGGCGGCGGCGCGGCGCCGGGCCGGCTGGCCAGTGCGATCCACAGCGGCGTGGCCATCCACAGGGCACACAACACCAACGTCAGCCCGGGTGCCGGTGTGCCGGCCGCCAGCAGTGCTGCGCCCAAGGCGCCGGCCGCCATCGTCACGCCCGAGTGGGCTTGCAGCAGCGCCAGCGGGCCTTGCCGGGCGGCGGCTTCCGAAGCGGCGGCGGTGGTCCACTGCAGCAGGCCGCGCCGGCTGATGTGGGTGCGCCACAGCGCGCGGGCCACGGCGTCCAGCAGCAGCAGCGATTGCCGCAGCCACAGGGCGATGTGCCACAGCAGGCCCAGCAGCGTACGACCCAGTTCGCCCAGCGCCTGCCGCGCGAAATGGCGCAGCGCCAGGTCGTCACGGCTGGGCGCCAGGCCGCTGACGGCGCCCACCAGCGGGCCGGCGCCAAAGGCCGCAGCCGCCAGCACCAGCGCCGCCAAGGGAGACACCGGCGCGCCGGCCAGGCCGGCGAGCAACAGCAACAGCGCGGCCGGTGCCACCAGCGAGCGGCGCAGGTTGTCCAGCAGCTTCCAGCGGGCGATGCCGCTCAGGCCGTAGTGCTTTGCCCGCATCAGCAGCGGCAGCAGCTGCCAGTCACCGCGCGTCCAGCGGTGGATGCGCGCGGCGGCCACGTCGGCGTGGTTGGGCGCGGGTTCGATGACGGCCACATCGCTGACGCTGCCGCAGCGCGCGATGCAACCTTCCAGCAGGTCGTGACTGAGCACCTGGCCGAGCGGCAGGCGTCCGGCCAGCACAGCCTGCATCGCGGCCACATCGAGCAGGCCCTTGCCGGTGAAGCTGCCTTCGTCGAACAGGTCTTGGTAGACCTCGGAGGCGGCGGCGTTGTAGGGGTCGATGCCGGCGGCACCCGCAAAAAGGCGGTGGAAGGGTGTGGCTTGTCCAGGGGCCTGCAACTGACCCTGCGCATCGGCCGGCCAGGCGGCCACCAGGCGCGGCTGCAGGATGCCGTGGCCGCCGACGACACGGCGCTGCTGCAAGTCGATGCGCGGCCGGTTCAGCGGGTGCGCGGCAATGCCGACCAGCTCGCGCAGGGCACCCGGCGGCAACACGGTGTCGCTGTCCAGCGTGATGAGGTATGGCGTGGCCGGTGCCGGTCGTGACAGCGCGCCCAGGTCCACGAATGCAGAAGCTGCCGTGCCGGGCTCGGCCAGCAGCGCCACCAGTTGTTCCAGCTTGCCGCGCTTGCGTTCCCAGCCCAGCCAGCGCTGCTCGCTTTCGCACCATTGCCGCTCGCGGTGCAGCAGCAGGAAGCGGCGTGTCGGGCCGGTGCGGACTGCGCCGTCCAGCCCGGTCTGCTGCTGGCCATGGCGGGCTTCCAAGGCGTCGATCGCGGCCACGGCGGCGGCCAGCAGTGGGGCGTCGGCAGCGGTGTGTTCGGCGTCGGCGTCGGCGTAGTCGGTCAACAGCGCGAACTGCGCCTGGCGCTCGCGATTGGCCAGGTGGTGGCTTTCCAGCCGCTGTGCCAACGCAGCCACGGTGGTGGCGTTGCTGAGCAGCGCCGGCAGCACCACCAGCACGCGGTGTTCGGGTGGGATGCCTTGCGCCAGGGACAGCCGCGGCAGGCGGCGTGGCGGCACCGATTCGCTGACCAGCCGGTTCAGTGCCGCGCTGACGGCCTCGCTGGCCGGCCACAGCGCCAGCAGCCCTGCCAACGTCCACCAGAACGGCCCGGCGTCCGCGTGCATCGCGCCGTGCAGCCAACCCCAGGTCAAGGCCAGCGTGCCCAGACCCAGCGTGGTCAGCAGCAGTGGCAGGGCGATGCGGGCGCGCCAGCGCGGGTCAGGCCCGGGGCGCAGGCCGAGAGCCGCTTTCATCATCGGCGCGCCCGCACCGTGCATCCAGTAGCCCAAGGCCTGGTGCGGCGGGTTGGCGCCGGTGGCATCCACGGCCAGCGGCGTTTGCGCCAGCCCCAGCAAGGTGGCGGCCACGGCACTTTCACTGTGCCGGCTGCGCCGCGCCAGGCGTTCGATGGCGTGCAGCGTGGTGTCCTGGGTGTCGTCGCGCTCGGCCGCGAAAGGCGGCCAGGCCAGCAGCGCGCGCATCAGGCCGCTGGCCTGGGCGATCAGGCCGCGCCAGTCGGCGCTGCCCAGCAGTTGCAGCGAGCGGATCGCGTTGCCCACGCTCAAGTTGTCTGCGGCCTGCGCCGCCTGTTGTTCAGCCTGCGCGGCGGCAGGCTCGGGCAGGGCATCGGCCAATGCGCGGCGCAAGGCTTCGCGGCTGCGCACACTGTGTGCACTGCCGGTTTCTGAATCGGCGTGCAGGCGCTGCATGACCTGCAGCGCGAAGGCGCGCACCACACCGCGCGCCAAGAGCCGTGCGAAGAGCGCATCAGGCCGGCCCTGTCGGGTCGATGCGGCGGTGTCGGCATGCAGGTCGGCCGCAGGCGTATCCAGCCCGTCGCACAGCGTGTGTGCGGTTTCGCGGGCGGCTTCTTCAGCGGCCACGCGTTCGGCCAGGCGCCGCAGGTTTTCCACCAACACGACGCGCAAGGTGGTGGGCAGGGCCCACAGTTCGCCCTGGGTCAGCGCGTGTTCCAGCTGGTAAGCGCGCAGGAATTCGATCAGCAGCGCCGGCTCGAAAGCGCTGTCGGCGTGGGCCACATAGGCCCAGGCGATGGCGTAGACGCGCGGCAGGCCTGCCCAGTCACCATCGGCCAGCACCGGCAGCCCACGGAAGTAGCGGCGCGGCAGGCCATCGTGTACCTCGCGCGTTTGCGCCACGACGAGGTGGATGTTGTCCAGCAGCCATTCACCGGCCGGGCTGATGTGGCGGCCGTTGCGTTCTTGTTGCGCGATGGCGCGATGCGCTTCGTGCAGCACGGCGATGTTCTCGCGCAGGCGCGGGAAGAAGGGCACCGCCCCGCCACCGCGCACCGGTTCACCGTGCTGGCACGCCAGCGTGTGGCCGATCAAACTGAAGCCGGCGGCGCCCAGCAGTTCATCGCGGATGGGTGGCTGCAATGCGCCGCGCGATGGCGCCAGCAGCGCCTGCTGCAAAACACGGTCTTGCCTCAACTGGGCCTCAGCCGGCGTGGTGCCCCATCTGAAACGTGGCATCACGCGCGGCCCAGGCTCATGTGGTCAACCAAAACGCCAGCAGTGCCCCCGCAGCCACCACCGTCAACATCGAAAAGAAGCGCGGTGACAAGAAGGCATCGACCGCTTCCACGGCGCTCTGCAGGCCGTGCAACTGGTTGCGCGCTGCCGTGCAATGGGCATGGTGGCGGTGCAGGCCCGTCGGGTCATTTCGAAGGCTGCGGTCATTGCTACGCGCGCCGCGCGACGATGCAGCGAGGAGATCCGCGCGGGGCAGCGTCGTGTGCAGGCTTGTTTGCATGGGGGGGGTCATGGTGTTGATCCTTCGCGCTTTAGCGCTGGTTGCGGGTCAGCAGGCTGCCCAGCAGCACCAGCCCGGCACCGGCCGCAGCAGCGATCAGCACCGACTTCAGCGGTTCGTGCTGGATGTAGCCGCGCGTGGCGTCACGGGCATGTTCGGCTTGCCGGCGCACCTGAGCCGAGCTTTCAGCCACCAGGTCGCTGGTGCGCTTCGCCAGGCTCTGCGCTTCGCGGGCCAGGTCGTCCATCGCCTGCTCGGCGGCGTCGGTGGTGGCATCCAGCGCGGCGCTGGCGCTGCTGCTGATCTTGTTGGCCAGGGTGGTGTTTGGCGTACTCATGGGGCTGCCCTTTCTGTGGCTGGGGATGGATGCGGTGATGTTCGTGGCAAGCGCTTCTGGGGTCTGTGCGGCAGCGAACGCCCAAGCTGTGTGGCACGGTCAAGCGACAGCGCAAACCGGCAGGGTATTTGGGCTTCAGCCCTGGATTGCACGCAACGTGTGCTGGCCAACAGACACGGCGGCTGGCCTTCACCACACTTCCCAGGGCAGGGTGTGGATGTCGGCTTGCTGCCAGCGTCATTGCACCTTGCAGCACATCAACGATTCCGGCAGCAGGAGCCCGCCATGACCCATCACATATCAACCCAACCAGCGCGGACCCGCACTTCATCTGTTCGCTCGCTGACCGCCACGGTCACGGTGACCGCCGTTTTTCTGCTGGCCCTGGGCGCTTGCGCCACCCCGCCGATGCCGACGGAACAATTGGCCGTGGCTGAAGCCGCCGTGCAGCGCGCCAACACCACCAGCACGCAGGAAGCTGCGCCGACCGAACTGGCCATCGCCGTGGGCAAGCTGGCGCGGGCGCGCACTGCCGTGGCTGCGGGTGACGCGATGCTGGCTCGCCGCATGGCCGACGAAGCCACGGTGGACGCGCAATTGGCCGAACAGCACGCCGCTGCCGCGCGGGCTGGTTTGGCCGCACGCGAAAGCGAAAACGCAGCCCGCGTTTTGCGCGAAGAAATCAACCGCAAGACCGTTCGCTGAACGCGGACCGAGAAAGCCCGATATGAACAAGACACTGAATATGAAAAGCGCGACCTCAGCCTCAAACACCCGCCGCCAACACGGCTTCCCGCGCCACGCCATCAGCCTGCTGGTGGCTTTGGGCGCACTGGGTGCCCTGGGTGCCTGCAGCACGGTACCCGACCGCAATGTGGCCTTGGACCAGGCGCAAAGCCGTTACAGCGCCGCGCAAGCGCAAACCCAGGTGGCCACGCTGGCGCCTGAAGAATTGAAGCGCGCCAGTGAAGCGCTGCGCGTCGCCGAACAGGCCAAGGCCAACGGCGAGAGCATGGCCACCGTGGACCACCTGGCCTACCTGGCCAGCCAGCGCGTGGGCATCGCGCAAGACACGGCCGCCAGCCGCGCTGCGGAAGCCGTGACCGCCGGCGCCGCCGCCGAGCGCGACCGCATGCGTTTGGCGTTGCGCACGCAGGAAGTGGACGCCGCACAGCGCCAATTGGCGTCAGCGCAACAGACCAATGCCAACACCAGCCAGCAACTGGCTTCGGCGCAGCAGGCCAATGCCAGCACCAACCAGCAGTTGGCCGCGACCCAGATGGCCGCCGCCAGTGCCAGCCAACAGCTGGCCAATGCGCAGCAGAGCAACGCCATTCAGCAAGCGCAATTGGCGCGGCGCGATGCCCAACTGGGTGAACTGCAGTCGCAAATGCGCGAACTGAATGCGCGCAAGACCGACCGCGGCATCGTCGTCACGCTGGGCGATGTGCTGTTCGCCACCGGCCAGTCGACTTTGCAAGGCACCGGCGTGCGCACGATGAGCAAGCTGGCCGACTTCTTCAAGCGCTACCCGCAGCGCACGGCCACCATCGAGGGCTACACGGACAGCGTCGGCAGCGACGCGAGCAACCAGAGCCTGTCCGAGCGCCGCGCGCAGGCCGTGATGGCAGCGTTGGTCAATCAGGGCGTGCCCTCGGCCAAGCTGCACAGCGAAGGATTCGGTGAAGCCCGTCCTGTGGGCTCCAACGACAGCGCCGACGGGCGCCGCATGAACCGTCGTGTCGAGGTGGTCTTCTCCTCCGAGGCCGGCGACGCCATGCTGAAGTGATCTGTCTCCAACCCTTACCCAACCCCGATCCAACCAAAGGAAAATCATGAACACCAAACTCTCCACCCTCAGCCGTCGCCTGGCCCTTTTCAGCATGGTCGCCGCTGTCACGGCCCTCGGTGCCTGTGCCGCCACGCGCACCAACGAAGGTGCTGGCGAATACGTCGACGACACTGTCATCACGACCAAGGTGAAGGCCGCGATCCTGGGTGAAGCCATGCTGAAGTCGGCCGAGATCAACGTCGAAACCTTCAAGGGCCGCGTGCAACTCAGCGGCTTCGTCAGCAGCCGTCCGGCGATGGACAAGGCTGTTGCCCTGGCGCGCGAGGTCAAGGGCGTCAGCTCGGTGGCCAACGACATGCGCATGAAGTGATCGCCGGTTGTCCGGGCTGCGGCCCGGAACCCCAAAATGACCGGCGCCGGCCTTTTGTGCCGGCGCCGTTTTTATTTCGGTCTCTGGTGCGCCGGGTGAGCGCCAAGCCAGCGACCGCGTGGGCTTACTGCCGAGGCTCGCCGTTGCGGTTCACGCTGATCGTGGTGCCCGGCGCGCTGGCCATTTGCACCTGGTGCTGCGTGCCCCGGAAGGTGTAGCCCACGTCCCAGTAGGCTGGCGTGGAACTCGGCGTGCTGGCGCAGCGGCGAACGTCGCGCGTGCTGTCGTCGTTGCCACCGCTGCGTGCACCGATGACGCCACCGGCTACCGCACCGCCAACGGTGGCGATGTCCTTGCCCGTGCCGCCGCCGATCTGGTGTCCGATGACACCGCCCAGCACCGCGCCCAGCAACGCACGGCCGGCGTTGGGCTCGTCACGGCCGCGCACTTGTTCGCGCTCGATCCAGCAACGCTCGTTGGGTGCGCCCATCACGGCGTGCACCGAGGTCACAGGGGCGCTGAAGATGCGCTCGTTGGCGCGGCGGCGCCAGGCGTAGTCGGGTTCGCGCATCGGTTCGGGTGCGTCAGGCACGGCGGCGCGGCGCGCGTTCGCAGGGCGTGTGGACGACAACTGGTCATTCAAGCCCATGCCACCCAGCGAGCCGTAACTGCCGGCCCGCAGCACCACGCAGGCGCCGCCGAAATTGGAGTTTTCGCAAACCTCCCAGCGCCCGCTTTCCACCACCACCGACGAGGCTCGGTCATTGAAGCCGGCGCTGCGGAAGTCCCGCACCGGTTTGCTGGTGGTGAAGGCGCGGCCGCGAAAGCCGTCGTTTTCGTAAAAGGTGATCTGCGCCCAGGCGCTGCAGGTCAGCAGGCCGGCGGCCATGGCTATGACGGTCTTGTTCACGGTCTTCATGGTGTTCCTTGTTGTCCCGGCGCTGCGCCTTGTCCGGTAGAAATGAACGGCAACGCACACCGGCAGCCTCGCAGCCGCGGCGGCGGCTGTCTGTGCGTCGGCGAACGCGGCGAAGCAGAGGGCTGCGGTGGCGCGGGCGCGGTGTTTGTGCGCCTTCGGTTCGCCAGCGAACGGACGCCGCGTCGTGCGCGACCGACCATTGGTCACCGCGGCCACACGGCCGATAGTGCCAAGGAAACCCATCATGACTGCTGCCAACGCCTCATCGTCCAAAACCGCTTCAAGCCGGGAACTGACGCATCGTCGGAGCGCGCCGCTCGCCACCCCCACCGACTTGAAGGCCAACGCCACAAAGGACATCTCGGCCTCGCTGAACGCGGTGCTGGCGGATGTGTTCGCGCTCTACCTGAAGACCAAGAATTTCCACTGGCACATGAGTGGCCCTCACTTTCGCGATTACCACCTGATGCTCGACGAACAGGCCAACGAGTTGTTTGCGATGACCGACCCACTGGCCGAGCGCTGCCGCAAGCTGGGCGGGCCGACGCTGCGTTCCATCGGCCACATCGCGCGCACCCAACGTGTGCTGGACAACGACGCCGAGTACGTCGAACCCGCCGACATGCTGGCCGAGTTGCGCGACGACAACCGCGGGATGGCCGCCACCCTGCGCACCGCGCACGACCTGTGCGACGAGCATCGCGACATCGCCAGCGCATCGATGCTGGAAGTCTGGATCGACGAGACCGAACGCCGCACCTGGTTCCTCTTCGAGTCCACCCGCAACGGTGGCGTCGCTGGCCGCACGACCGAAGCCGTCTGACCCACCCCAGGAGCCCACGCCATGTTGAACAGCATCAGCCACCTCAGTGGTGCCACGGTCACCGCCACCGACGGTGATATCGGCCATGTCAAGGAAGCCTTTTTCGACGACCGCAGTTGGACCGTTCGCTACTTGGTCGTTGACGCGGGCACCTGGCTGACCGGCCGTGAGGTTTTGATCTCGCCCTACGCGGTGAAGCAGCCGGTGGGCAGCGACAAGCACATCCACGTGGCGCTGACGCAGGAGCAGGTGCGCAAGAGCCCGGACGTGGATACCCACCAGCCGGTATCGCGCCAGCACGAACGCGAGTACCTGCGCTACTACGGTTACCCCGAGTACTGGGACGGCGGCGGTTTGTGGGCCATGGGTGCGATGCCCTACCCGCCGATGTCGATGCCGACTTCGGTGGAAATCGAAGCTAACCGTGCGATGCACGAACGCGACTTCCGCGCCGGCGACACCCATTTGCGCAGCAGCAGCAGCGTCGCCGGATACGACATCCAGGCCACCGACGACAGCATCGGCGAGGTGCAGGACTTCATCTTCGACGACGAGAACTGGGCCATCCGCTACCTGGTGGTGGACACCCGCAAATGGTGGCCGGGCGGGCGCAAGGTGCTGGTCGGCATGAGCTGGGTTGACCAGATCGACTGGGCCACGAAGAAGGTGCATGTGCGCATGACGCGCGAGCAGGTGAAGTCCAGTCCCCTGTTCGAAGACGTGAGCTCCATCCACCGTGAATACGAAATGCGCCTGCACGACAACGTCAAGCGTTCTGGTTACTGGGTTTGAAGCGGAGTTTGACGATGCAAAGAACCCTGCTCGTTGCCGCACTTGTCAGCAGCTTCGGGCTGCTGGTGATCAGCAGCCTGGCCCATGCGCAAGTGGCCGGCGCCACCACCACTGTCAGCGGCACGGTGGTGGAAACCACGCGCATCGCGATGGGCTGGAGCGCGAAGAAAAGCATCCTCGGCAAGACCGTCACCAATGAAAGCGGTGCCAAGGTTGGCAAGGTTGAAGACCTGATCATTTCGCCCGACAAGAACGTCACCTACCTGATCATCGGCGCGGGTGGTTTTGTCGGTATCGGCCGGCATGACGTGGCGGTGCCGGTGTCGCAGGTGGACAACCGTGGCGGCATGTTGGTGATGGCCGGTGCGACGAAAGACAGCGTCAAGGCCAGGCCGCGTTTCGAGTACGCCGACGACAAGGCCGACCGCGCGGCCTTCCTGCTGCAGGCCGATGGCCAGATTGCCAAGGGCAAGGCCGACATCGGCGCGCTGGAACGCAAGGCCCAGACAGCCAGCGTCGAAGCCAGGGCCGCAACGGCCGTGCAGGTGGCCAAGTTGAAGGACGACTTGAAGGCTGCCGAGGCGCAACTGGCCAGCATGAAGAGCGCGTCATTCAGCCGCTGGACAGAGTTCCGGGCCAGCGTGTCGGCTGCCAATGCACGCCTGCGGCAATCCATCGACAAGGCGATGGGCTGAGAAAAAAGCCAGGGCGCTCGCGCACCCTGGCTCTGGTTCGCTGAAGGCCTGCTGGCAACGACCGCCGGCAGGCCTTCTTCGTTTTACATCTTGGTCTTGTCCTTGCGCATCGGCATCGGCATGTCGATCCAGGCCGAGGTCTCTTCGTTATAGCTGTGCGTGCGCATGAACTGGATGGTTTCGGCCTTGACCTGCGCGCGCGTCAGCTTGCTCATGTCACGCGGTTTCGGGCCGACAGGTTCGTACTGGCTGGCGACGTTGTTCCAGCGGTTGTTGGCCAGGAAGGTGTCACGCTGGGCCCTCACTTCGGCACGCGACATCACGCCAGCCGGCGGCATCGTGTTGGCATTCATCATCCAGGTGTCGGTCGCTTCATCCCAGCGGTGGGTGCGCAGAAATTCCTTGGTGTCCATCTTCATCGGCGCGCGGGTCACGGGAGAGCCGGTCTCGGTGTTGACCTGCGCGCTGGCCGGCGGCGTGGTTTTCTGCGCGTAAGCCGGCAACGCCAGCGAGGCGGTCAAGGTCAGGGCAGCCAAGGTGGCGCCGGTGTTGAATGTCAGTTTCATCATGAACTCCTGTTTTCTTCGGTGGGCCGGAATCTCCGGCGGACTGCCGCGCCGTGCGAGGAGCGCTCGGGTGTTCAGCAACCTGACAATAGCATATGCAGGAGGCGACGCCGGGTCTGTGCGCCGGCGCACAGCGCGCGGCAGGGGTCGGCTTCGATGCGTCACGGCACGATTTTCGGCCCGTGCGCCGCCGCACAGACGGCATGCGGGCACCGGCCCAGCATGACCACATGAACACCACCTTGATGCACCGTGCCCCGGTGACACGTGGGACCAGCAAGCCGGCACTGTTGCTGTCCTTGCCGCTGGCTTTTTCCTTGACGCTTGCCGTTTCTGCGTCGTTGTTGACGGCGCAGCCGGCCATCGCCCAGATCAGCTTCGGCGTCAGCCTGCCGGGCCTGCAGATCGGTATCAACGTTCCGGTCTATCCGCGTCTGATTCGCGTGCCCGGCTACCCGGTCTATTACGACGAGCAGGCCGAGAACAACTACTTCTTCTACGACGGCCTGTACTGGGTTTTTCGCGACGACATCTGGTACCAGAGCAGTTGGTACAACGGCCCGTGGCTGTCCACCCAACCCGATGACGTGCCGCTTTACGTGCTGCGCGTGCCAGTGCGCTACTACCGCCAGCCGCCGCCCTTTTTCAGGGGTTGGCGTGGCGATGCGCCGCCGCGCTGGGGCGACCATTTCGGCCGAGACTGGCGTCAAGGCCACAACAACTGGGACCACTGGGACCGGCGCAGCGTGCCGCTGGCTGCGCCGCTGCCCACCTACCAACGCCATTACAGCGGCGAGCAGTACCCCCAGGCCCACGATCGCCAGCAGGCGGTGCGCGACGAACACTACCGCTACCCAGGTCGTGACGGTGCGCAGCAGCCCCAGCTGCCGCGCGTGCAACCGCAACCTCGGCCGCAAGCCGAGCCCCGGCCGCAGCCGCAACCCCGGCCGCACGTTGAGCCCCGACCGCAACCCCAGCCACAGACGCAGCCGCCAGCCCCCGAGCGCCGGCAGTCGGCCAACGGTCCTGCGAACAACCCGGGACAAGGACAGGGCCAGGGCCGCGGCCCCGAGCGCGGCCCCGACAAGGGCGGCCCACCCGGCCGTGGCGAGCGGCCCGAACGTGATCCGCGCTGAAGCTTTGCTGGCCGCCTGAGAATCGTGGCCATGAAACCCAAAGCAACCCCCGACCACTACCAAACCCTGGGTGTGGAGCGCACCGCCACGGCCGAAGCGATCAAGAAGGCCTACCGCAAGCTGGCCCGCCAGCACCACCCCGACGTGAGCAAGGCCGCCGACGCGCATGTGCGCATGGCGACGGTGAACGCGGCCCACGAAACGCTGTCGAACCCCGAACAGCGCGCCGCTTACGACGAAGAACTGAACCGGCCAGCGCCACGGCCGGGCGACAGCCGAGGCTTTCGCTCGTCGGCACGCGGCAACCCGGGAGCCGGCTTCGAGTTCTTCCACGCCGGTGAGTTCGACGACGCGCGTGGGGCGGGTGATGCGGGTGATGCGGGCGACGGTTCGCGCAGCGACTTTTTTGAACAGATCTTCGGCCGCGGCCGGCGCGGCCCGCCGGTCGCCGAGCGCGGTGCCGACCACACTGCGCCCATCGAGCTGGACCTGCTCGATGCCTACCGCGGCGCCGAGCGCAGCTTCACACTGACCAGCGCGCAGCCCGGCGACGACGGCCGGCTGCGCAGCACCCCACGCGTGCTGGCCGTGCGCATCCCGCGCGGCATCCGGGCGGGTCAGCAAATCCGTTTGGCCGGCAGTGGTGGCCCCGGCCACAACGGCGGGCAGGCTGGCGACTTGCTGTTGGCCGTCAACTTCAAGCCCGACGCGCGCTGGCGCGCCGAAGGCCGCGACGTGTACCAGCGCGTGCCACTGGCGCCCTGGGAGGCCGCGCTCGGTGCCACCGCCACCATCGCCACACCCGGTGGCGAGGCCGAGGTCAACTTCCCCGCTGGCTGGCAGCCGGGGCGCAAGCTGCGGCTGAAAGGCCGTGGCATCCCGGGGGCCGGATCGCATGCGGCGGGCCATCTTTTTCTGGAACTGGAATTGGCCCTGCCAGCGGCCGACAACGAAGCCCAGCGGGCCGCATACACCGCCTTGGCGCAGGCTTTCCCGGGCTACGCGCCCCGCGCCGCCGCTGCGGTCTGACAGGGTTTCGGGGTCTCGCCGGACACGGCTTTGCGTCTGTGCGCTGACGAACAGACCGACCGTGTCCGCTGCCTTGAGCATCAGTTCGCGGCAGGCACTGCGCTGCACTGCGGCACAGACCGCGATCAGACAACCCGAGAACCTGGCATGACCGAACCCAGCCGCCGCACCGAAGCGAGCCGCCGAAGTGCCCTGCTGAAGACCGGTGCCTTGCAAACGGCCATCCTGAACAGCGCGAATTTCTCCAGCATCGCCACCGACGAACAAGGCGTCATCCAGATCTTCAACGTCGGTGCGCAGCGCATGCTGGGCTACGACGCCGAAGACGTTCTGAACCGCGTCACGCCGGCCGAGATTTCCGACCCGCAGGAAATCATCCAGCGCGCGCAGTCCCTCAGCGACGAGTTCGCGACGCCCATCGCCCCGGGCTTCGAAGCCCTGGTGTTCAAGGCCTCGCGCGGCCTGGAAGACGTTTACGAGTTGACTTATGTCTGCCGCGACGGCACGCGCCTGCCGGCGCTGGTGTCGGTGACGGCTTTGCGCGACGCGCAGGAACTCATCATCGGTTACCTGTTGATCGGCACCGACAACACCGCGCGCAAGCAGATCGAGGCCGAAAAAGAGCGCCTGTCGGTGCACTTGCAAGGTGCCAACAACGACCTGCAGGTGGCCATTGCCGCGGCCGAAAGCGCCAACCTGGCGAAGTCGGAATTCCTGTCCAGCATGAGCCACGAATTGCGTTCGCCGTTGAACGCCATCCTGGGTTTCGCGCAGTTGCTGGAAACCGGCACGCCAGCGCCCACGCTGGGCCAGAAAGACTGCGTCGACCAGATCTTGCAGGCCGGTTGGTACCTGCTGGAATTGATCAACGAGATCCTGGACCTGGCCTTGATCGAATCGGGCAAGTTGTCGCTGTCGCCCGAACCGATTGCCCTGGCGGAGGTGCTGGCCGACTGCCAGGCCATGATCGAACCGCAGGCCCGCAAGAACGGCATCCACCTGAGCTTCACGGTGCCGTCGCAGGCGCTGTACGTGAAGGCAGACCGTACTCGGGCCAAGCAGATCTTTGTCAACCTCCTGTCCAACGCCATCAAATACAACCGCGTCGGCGGCTCGGTGGTGGTCGGCTGCGCCGCGCGCAACGACGGGCACATCCGCGTGACGGTGCGTGATACCGGCCTGGGTCTGGCGCCCGAGAAACTGGCGCAGTTGTTTCAGCCCTTTAACCGCCTGGGGCAAGAGGGCGGTGTCGAGGAAGGCACCGGCATCGGTCTGGTGGTCAGCAAGCGCTTGGTGGAACTGATGGGCGGCGATATTGGCGCACAAAGCACCGCGGGCGTGGGCAGCGAGTTCTGGGTCGACCTGAAAGCCTGCACGGCCCCGGAAGCTGCCCTGCACGCCGCGCCGCATGCCCTGGCTGCGCCGGCTGAGACGTTCGACGGCCAACCGCAAGCCACCGTGCTGTGCGTGGAGGACAACCCTGCCAATCTGCTGCTCGTGGCGCGCTTGCTGGCCCGCCGCACGGACATCCGCCTGATCAGCGCCAATGACGGCCGTACGGGCGTGGAGCTGGCCCGTAGCGCGCTGCCCGACGTGGTGCTGATGGACATCAACCTGCCCGGCGTCAGCGGCTTGACCGCGCTGCGCATGCTGCAGGGCGACCCGCGCACCGCGCACATCCCGGTGCTGGCCCTGAGCGCCAACGCCATGCCGCATGACATCGAAAAGGGCCTGGAAGCGGGCTTCTTCCGCTACCTGACCAAGCCCATCCGGCTGGACGAATTCATGCTGGCGCTGGACGCTGTGCTGGCGCGCAAGAGCAGCGCCTTGTTGACCGCCGAAGTTGAATCCTGAAAGGGCACCTTGATGAGCATGGAAGACGACATCCTGGCCGCGAAGATCTTGATCGTCGACGACCAGCCGGCGAATGTGCAGTTGCTGACCCGCCTGCTGACCGAAGCCGGCTACACGGCGGTGCATGCGACGATGGACCCTAGCGAGGTGGTGGTGCTGCAGGCCCGCCACGACCATGACTTGATCCTGCTGGACCTGCAGATGCCCGGCAAAGACGGCTTCGAGGTGATGCAGGACCTGCAGGAACTGCAAGCCGACAGCGGCGTGACCGGTTACCTGCCGGTCATCGTGCTGACGGCGCAGCCCGGCCACAAGCTGCGCGCGCTGCAGGCCGGCGCCAAGGACTTCATCAGCAAGCCCTTCGATTTGCTGGAGGTGAAGACGCGCATCCGCAACATGCTGGAAGTGCGCCTGCTCTACCGCCAACTGGCCGCGCACGCCGCCGTGCTGGAAGCCACCGTGCTGCAACGCACCGCCGAATTGAGCGAGAGCGAAGCCCGCTACCGCAGCCTGACCGAATTGGCTTCCGACTGGTACTGGGAGCAAGACCGCGAGGGCGCTTTCGTGCGCACATCGGGCCCGGTGTTCGAGATGCTGGGCATCCACGACCCGCTGCCGACTGACGCCGAGATCTCGGACGCCGTGGCCGTGTCGCAGGGTTGGGATCTGGACGAGCGGCGGGGCCTGCAAGCGAAGATCGCCGCCCAGCAGCCTTTCCTGGACTACGTCTTCCACCGCCACCTGCCCGACGGCACGCGGCAGCAGTTCAGGGTCAGCGGGCAGCCCATGTTCGACACCACCTGCCGCTTCATCGGCTACCGCGGTGTCGGCGTGGACGTGACGGTCGGCCACTGACCATGGGCGCTTCGGTGTATGCCACAACCTTCACACCTGCAGCCTCGGCCAGCCCGCGACTGAACAATCTGCTGGCCAGCTTGAGCGAAGCCGACTACGACCGCGTTGCCGACGCGCTGGAAGCCGTGCCCATGCGCCTGGGCGACCGGCTGTACGAGCCGGGCGTGCAACTGCGTCACGCCTATTTCCCCGGCACGGCGGTGGTCTCGCTGCACTACGTCACCGAAAGCGGCGCGTCGGCCCAGACCACGGGCGTCGGGCGCGAGGGCGTGGTCGGTATCCCGCTGTTCATGGGCGGCGACACCACCAGCAGTTCGGCCGTGGTGCACACCGGTGGCCACGGCTGGCGCATCGAGCGCCGCCGTCTGATGCAGGAGTTCTTGCGCGGCGACACCTTGCAAAAAGCTCTGCTGCGCTACACCCAGGCGCTGATGACGCAGATCACGCAGACCGCTGCTTGCTACCGCCACCACAGCGTCGAACAGCAGCTCAGCACCTGGCTGATGGCCACGCTGGACCGCATGCCCGACGCCGAATTGGTGATGACGCAGGAACTGCTGGGCAGCCTGCTGGGCGTGCGCCGCGAAAGCATCACGCAGGCCGCCTGCCGGCTGCAGGAACAAGGCCATATCCGCTACCGCCGCGGCCACATCACCGTCACCAACGCCGCAGGCCTGCGGGCCTGCGCTTGCGAGTGCTATGCGGTCGTCAAGTCCGAAATGACGCGCCTGGCGAACCGGAACACGGCGTCCACGGCGACTACCGTTCGATAGCGTACAGAGATGGACTGTGCGCCAGCGTACATTCGCCGGGTGGCGCGCCGTCTGGCGCCATGCTGATCACGCCTGTAGCTCGGGTCGTGCCATCCCATGCCGCCCCCGGAGCCCCACTGACATCCCACCTCGACCCCAAGGCCAACCTGCTGTTGGCCGCCCTGCCTGACGCCGAATGGCAGCGTTGGGCCCCGCAGCTGGAAGCGGTGGAGTTGCCGTTGGGCCGCGTGCTTTACGAATCGGGCGTGGCGCTGACCCATATCTACTTTCCCACCACAGCCATCGTTTCCCTGCTGTACGTGATGGAAGACGGCGCCTCGGCCGAGATCGCCGTGGTCGGCCGCGAAGGCCTGGTCGGCGTGTCGCTGTTCATGGGCGGTGAATCGACACCCAGCCGCGCCGTGGTGCAAAGCGCCGGCCGCGGTTTTCGCCTGAGCGCGTCGGCCCTGAAAGACGAGTTCAAGCAGTCAGGCCCGGTGCTGCACCTGCTGCTGCGCTACACCCAGGCGCTGATCACGCAGATGGCGCAGACGGCAGTGTGCAACCGGCACCACACGCTGGACCAGCAACTCTGCCGCTGGCTGCTGCTGAGCCTGGACCGCCTGGACGGCGACGACCTGGTGATGACGCAAGAGCTGATCGCCAACATGCTGGGCGTGCGCCGCGAAGGCGTCACCGAAGCGGCGCTGAAATTGCAAAGGGCCGGCTTGATCCGCTACGCCCGGGGCCGCATCACCGCGCTGGACCGTCACGGCCTGGAAGCACGTAGCTGCGAGTGCTACGCCGTGGTGAAGAAGGAATACGACCGCTTGCTGCCCCACAGTTTGGCGGTCTGATGTGGTTTGAGACGGGCGGTGGCTGCAGGCCGTAGCGCTTAAAGTCGTCCCGGAACCAAGGGGACACCGCATGATCAGCGCCACCGGCTATGCCGAGACCGTCAACCTGGCTGCTGAAGCCGCGCGCAGTGGCTTCTATGACAGGGCCAGTCAGCAGAACCTGGCGCCGCTGTGGCGCGTGCTGGGCGGCCTGGTGCCCGACGTGCCCAAGCCGCGCGCCGTGCCCACCATCTGGCGCTATGCCGACGTGCGGCCTTTCGTGATGGAGTCGTGCACCCAGATCAGCACCGAAGAGGCCGAACGTCGCGTCATGGTGTTTGAAAACCCCGGCTTGCCGGGACAAAGCCGCATCACGCAGAGCCTGTTCGCGGGGCTGCAGATCATCCTGCCCGGCGAGATCGCGCCGGCCCACCGCCACGTCGCTTCGGCGCTGCGCTTCATCATCGAAGGCCAAGACGCCTACACCGCCGTGGCCGGTGAAAAAACAATGATGCTGCCGGGCGATTTCGTCATCACGCCGTCGATGACCTGGCACGACCACGGCAACGAGGGCGACGGCCCGATGGTCTGGCTGGACGGGCTGGACATGCACATCGTCAACTTCTTCAACGCCAGCTTTCGCGAGGGCTATCCCGGCAGCGTGCAGCCCGTGCACCGGCCCGAAGGCGCGGCCATGGCCGAGAGTGGCAGCAACCTGCTGCCCATCGACCAGCAATGGGGCACGCTGACTTCGCCCATCTTCAACTACCCCTACCTGCGCACCCGCGAGGCGCTGGATCAACTGAAGCGCTTTCGAGCGATCAATGCCTGGCACGGCCACAAGATGCGCTATGTCAACCCGGTCAACGGCAGTTGGGCCATGCCCACGCTGGCGACCTGCATGCAGTTGCTGCCGCAGGGCTTCCGGACGCGGCCCTACCGGTCCACCGACAGCACGGTGTTCACGGTGGTGGAAGGGCAGGGCAACAGCCAGATCGGCGACCACGTTTTCGAATGGGGCCCGCACGACATCTTCGTCGTGCCCAGCTGGATGACGGTGACCCACACGGCCCACGCGGGTGTTGGAGACCAAGGCGGCGACGCCGTGCTGTTCAGCTACTCCGATCGCGCCGTGCAAGACAAACTCGATCTGTTTCGGGAAGAGCAACTGTGATGACCACGACGATGAAGTTACGTGAACTGGGCCGCAGCGGCCTGATGGTGTCACCGCTGTGTTTCGGCGGAAACGTCTTCGGCTGGACGGTGGACGAGGCGACTTCGTTTGCCTTGCTCGACGCCTGGCTGGACGCCGGCTTCAACTTCATCGACACGGCCGATGTGTATTCGGCCTGGGCGCCCGGGCATGTCGGCGGCGAGTCGGAAACCGTCATCGGCCGCTGGTTCAAGGCAACCGGCAAGCGCGAC
The DNA here is from genome assembly GCA_038316205.1 of Burkholderiales bacterium. Classification (GTDB taxonomy): domain Bacteria; phylum Pseudomonadota; class Gammaproteobacteria; order Burkholderiales; family Burkholderiaceae_C; genus Rubrivivax. The sequence goes on along the minus strand of JBBQAI010000029.1, from coordinate 2,444 downwards.
CGCGTGGTGCTGGCCACCAAGGTCGGCAAGCCGATGGGCGGCGACAAGAAGGGTCTGCAGCCGGCCTACATCCGCCAGGCCGTGGAAGACAGTCTGCGGCGGCTGCAGACCGACCGCATCGACCTCTACCAGTCGCACGACGACGATGCCGACACGCCGCTGGCCGAGACCATGGTGGCTTTCGACGCGTTGATCAAGGCCGGCAAAGTGCGTGCGGTGGGGGCTTCCAATTTCACTGCGCCGCGTCTGGCGGCCGCGCTGCAATCCAGTGCCGACAACGGGCTGGCCCGTTACGAAAGCCTCCAGCCGCTCTACAACCCGGTAGACCGCGCGGTGTTCGAAGACACGCTGCAGCCGCTGTGCGTGGCCCAGGGTGTGGGCGTGATCAATTACTACGGTTTGGCGGCGGGCTTCCTGACCGGCAAATACCGTCAGCCCGCCGACGCCGACAAGAGCCCGCGCGGCAAGACCGTGGTGGCGCGCTACCTCAACGAACGCGGCCTGCGCGTGCTGGCCGGCCTGGACGAAGTGGCCGCCCGCCACGGCGCCAAGACGACGACCGGCCAGGTCGCGCTGGCCTGGCAGATGCTGCAGCCGGCCATCGTGGCGCCCATCGCCAGCGCCACCACGCTGGCGCAACTGGCCGAACTCGCAGCCGCTGTGCACCTGGTGTTGACGCCCGAAGACGTGGCGGTGCTGGCTGTGGCCAGCGCCTGAGCGGAGGCGGCGCTGGGGCCATCTGACGGCGGAGGGAGTGTGTGGGCGCTGGGGATCAACCGCGCCCCGCGTCACCCTGTTCTGGCGCTCTAAGGCTCAGCGGCAGCCGCTTCGAGCGCGAGTTCGTTCTTCAACTGGGCCAGCTGTGTGGCGCTGACGTTGAGCAGCAGGGCCGCTGCAGCGTCGGTGCCGCTGAGGTCGAGCGCGCGTTGCACCAGGTGGTGGCGCGCCAACTTCTCGGCTCGCCGCACCAGTTCAGCCAGCGACGCGCTGCCCAGGTGGGCGGACAGCGCCGCTATGGCCTGGCTCAGCGCCAGTGGCGTGGATGGCGTCGCTGGCTCCGGCACCGCTGACACCGCCGATACCGCCGACATCACGGTTCCAGCTGGGCGCGGCCGCACGACGAAACCCAGGCATTCCTGGTCACCTTCGATCAGCAGCATGCCGGTCACCGCCAATGGCTGGGGCGGGAGCCCTGCCGTGCGCAGCGTCAGCAGCCGGTCTTGCGTGATGCCGCTGTCGCGCACCGCACGCAGCAGTTCGGCCACATCGGATTCAGCCGGTCCCAGCCAGTCGGACAAGGGCTGTCCGCGCAACTGGTCTTCGTCGCCCGCTTGCGCCAGGTTCACGAAGGTGCGGTTGGCGCCCAGCACCTGGCCGCGCATGTCGGTGACGAGGATGCTGTCGCGCGTGCCTTCCACGAGGCGGGCCAGGGCGGCTTCCAGCGGCATGTCGGTGCTGGCGATGGGATCGGCCGTGCGCGCACGCAGCAGCAGGCGGTGGCCGTCGGGGGTGCGCAGCGGCATGGCCATCAGGCCGACGGAGAGGTGGCTGCCGGCCAGCCGGGCCTGGATCTCGATGAACTTGCCGCTGCTGCGGGCCTGTTGCAGCAGTTCAAGCACGGCAGGCCTTGCATGCGACTCGAACTGCTGGGCAACCACGCGGCCGGCCAGTGGCAGCATGCCGTCCTGCAGCAGCAGGGCGGCAGCCGGGTTGCCTTCCAGGATGCACAGGGTGTCGGCGTCCACTGTCATGACGGCGTCGGTGGCCACCTGCAGCAGCAGGCGGTGGCGGGTTTCTGTCTGGCGGGCACGCCAGTAGCCGCGCTCGATTTCCTGCTGCGTGCTCAGGAAGCGCTGCTGGATGGCCGACACGGTGCGAAGGTCGCGCCCGACGGCCAACACCGGACCGTTCGCACCCAGGCGAAGGGCGGTGTAGGCCACAGGGATATCGCCACCGGCATCGCCGGCGTGGTTCACCTCGCGGCGGCGGGCCTTGCCGGTGTCGCCAACATCGGCCAGCAGCTTCTCGATCTTGCTCCGCGTGCCTTCAGTGACGGTGTCGGCCCAGCGCTGACCGACCCAGCCTTGGGCCAGGGCCGACATCGGCGCGTGCGGGTCTTGCGCCACGCTGAGCACCACGCCCTGGTCGTCGATGACGAGCGCGATGTCGCTGGAAAGAGAAACAAACACCTGTGCCAGATCGGGCGCGTTGGGCGCCAGTGCGTGCAGGTCGGCCGGCTGTAGCAAGCGGCGACTCATAGTCAGTTCCTCGCGTGGCGTGAAAGTCCTGACCGGGTTGATGGTGCTATCAACGACCGTTCAGTCGGTCGTTGATTCTAGGGCGTTGGTCCGTTGCCGGTAAGGCGGACCAGCCCATCGAAAAGGGCGATTCAGCGGGATGCTTCAGCGGGGTGTGGAGGGGCCGTGATCGGCGGGGCTGGACGG
>JBBQAI010000104.1:0-16226 GCA_038316205.1 Burkholderiales bacterium | reverse complement strand
CGAGCCTTGCCACCCGCGCGTGGGCATTAAATCCCGTGCGATTCCGCAGTGTCAAGTCGAGCGCGGATTCTAGGCGCATGTATACCGCAAGCAAGGGAGCACAAGCCCCCGAACGAATGCAGATGTGCGCCCGTTGCAACGCGTGCAGCGGGTCTGGGCCAGGAAACGAGGCCTTCGATCGGCGGATCGACATCGAAGCCCATCTACACCGGTGCCTGCTCCAACGCCTGCACCAGCGCCCGCCCGAGTTCACCGGTGCCGGCGTTGCCACCCAGATCGGGCGTGCGCGGTGCATGGGGATCGGACAGCACCGATTCGATCGCCACCATCACCGCGTCGTGCGCGGTACGGTGCCCCAGGAAGTCGAGCATCATCGCCACCGACCAGACCTGCCCGATCGGGTTGGCGACGCCCTGGCCCGCGATGTCGGGCGCCGAGCCGTGCACCGGCTCGAACAGGCTCGGGAACTGGCGTGTGGGGTTGAGGTTGGCCGACGGGGCGATGCCAATGGTGCCGGTGCAGGCCGGACCCAGGTCAGACAGGATGTCACCAAACAGGTTGCTGGCCACCACCACGTCGAAGAGCTGCGGGCGCTGCACGAAGAAGGCCGTCAGGATGTCGATGTGATACCGGTCAACCGCCACCTGCGGATAGGACTTGGCCATCGCTTCGACACGCTCGTCCCAGTACGGCATGGTGATGGCGATGCCGTTGCTCTTGGTTGCCGATGTCAGCCTGTGGCGCGGGCGTGACGCGGCCAACTCGAACGCGAACTTCAACACGCGGTCGACCCCGATGCGCGACATCACCGTCTGCTGGGTGACGAACTCGCGGTCGCTGCCTTCGAACATGCGGCCGCCCACGCTGGAGTATTCGCCTTCGGTGTTCTCGCGCACGATCCACATGTCGATCTCGCCGGGCTTCAGCGGCTCACCCGCCTTGTTGACCAGGGGCGAACGGATGCCGGGCATCAAGCGCGCCGGGCGCAGGTTGACGTACTGGTCGAAATCGCGTCGAAATTTGATCAGCGAGCCCCACAGCGAAATGTGGTCGGGCACGGTGGCCGGCCAACCCACCGCACCGAACAAGATGGCTGTGTGCCCGCCGATCTGGTCCTTCCAGTCGGCCGGCATCATGTCGCCGTGTTTCGCGTAGTAATCGCAACTGGCGAAGTCGAAGTGGTCGAGTTGCAGTTCAATGCCGAAGCGCGACGCAGCGGCTTCAAGTGCGGCCACGCCGACGGGCATGACTTCCTTGCCGATGCCGTCGCCCGGGATGACGGCGATGCGTTGCTTGCTCATGATGTTTGTTCCTTCAAAACGGGGGCGGCGAAACGGGCCTGCCGCACCACCAGTGCCACGCCCACCGCAGTGAGGGCCATGCCGGCGAAAACAGTGGCGGTGAGGGTTTCATTGAACAGCCACCAGGCCATCACTGCGGTGCAAGGCGGCACCAGGTACATCAGGCTGGTGACGGCGGTGGCCGCGCCGCGCTGGATCAGCAAGGTCAGCAGCGAACTGCCGCCCAAGGTCAACACCAGCACGGACCAGGCCAGCGCGATGAAGAGGTCAGGGTGGGGGTCGAACTGCCAGGGCTCCAGCAGCGACAGCGGCAAGGTCACGGCAAAGGCCGCCAGCATTTGCACGGTGTTGGCACTGCGCACGTCGCAGGCCTGAACCCAGCGCTTCTGGTAGAGCGTGCCGACGGTGATGCTCAGCAAGGCGAAGCCCGCCAGCGCCACGGTGTGGGCGTGGGCCTCACCGACATGCAGCTTCTGCCAGACCACCAGCAAGAGCCCGCTCAGGCCCAGCGCCAGACCCAGCCACTGCAACGGCAACACACGCTGCGTACGCGTGTTGACACTGCCGCGCGAGCTTACCCACAGCGCCGTCAAGACCGGCTGCAGGCCGACAATCAAGGCCACCAGCCCCGCGCCCAGCCCGGCCTTCACCGCGCACCACACACCGCCCAGGTAGCCCGCCTGAATCAGCGTGCCGACAACGCCCAGGTGCATCCATTGGCGACGCCCCTGCGGCCAGGCCACGCCTGCTGCGCGCACCCACAGCGTGAACAGCAGGGCCGACAGGCCGTAGCGGAACATCAGAAAGGTCAGCGGCTGCGCGTGGGGCATGCCCAGGCGCGCGACCACGAAGCCGGTGCTCCAGATCAGCACGAAGACGATCGGCGTGGCGCGGACCAGCGCCGTGTTGGACCCAGCCTGCACTCAGCGGGCCTTGGCGCGGATCTCGGGGATCGCCTTGCGCAAGTAGTAGGCCATCGACCAGATGGTCAGCACAGCGGCGATGGTCATCAGCCAGGTGCCCCACTGCCGGGTGTTGATGACGCCGAACAGGCGGCTGTCGTACAGCAGGAAGGGGATGGCCACCATCTGCGCCACCGTCTTCAACTTGCCCAGCATGTGCACGGCCACGCTGCGTGATGCGCCAATGTGAGCCATCCATTCGCGCAGCGCCGAGATGGCGATTTCGCGGCCGATGATGATCAGCGCAATCATCGTGTCGACACGGTCTTGCTGCAGCAACACCAGCAGCGACGCGCAGATCAAGATCTTGTCGGCCACCGGGTCGAGGAAGGCGCCAAAGGCCGAGGTCTGGTTCAGCTTGCGCGCCAGCCAGCCATCGAGCCAGTCGGTGGCCGCGAACAGCACGAACATCAGCGTGGCCGCCAGGTTCTTGCTGGCCATGTCCCACGGCAGGTAGTACACGCCCACGATGAAGGGAATGGCCGCGATGCGCGCCCAGGTCAACAGCGTGGGGATAGTCAGGAACATCGGGTGATTGTGCCCAAGCGGGCCGGCCTGTCGGGCGCTCAGTGCAGCGCGCGGTAAATCTCTTCGGCCAGGTCTTTCGAGATGCCTTCCACCGTGGCCAGGTCTTCGACGCCCGCGCTGGCCACACCGCGTATCCCACCGAAGCGCTGCAGCAGGCGCGCCCGCTTGCGCGGCCCCACGCCGGCGATGTCTTCCAGCTTGCTGCCGCCAGTGCGCACGCTGGCCCGCTTGGCACGCATGCCGGTGATGGCGAAGCGGTGGGCTTCGTCGCGGATCTGCGCCACCAGCATCAGCGCGGCCGAATCGTGGCCCAGGTAGATTTTTTCGCGGCCGTCGGCAAAGACCAGTTCTTCCAGCCCGACCTTGCGGCCTTCGCCCTTCTCGACGCCGACGATCAGGCCGACGTCCAGCCCCAGTTCTTCAAAGACGCCGCGCGCCATGCTGACCTGGCCCCGGCCGCCGTCCACCAGCACCAGGTCGGGCAAGCGCGCCAGGCCGCGACGGGCTTTGGCTGCGGAAGAGGCGACGACCAATTCTTCGCCAGCAGCGGCTTCGGCAACGGGCGCTGCTGCAGGCTCACCGACATCGGCCTTGCCGGCCGCCACGGCCTCAGCCAGCTTGGCGTAGCGCCGTGTCAGCACCTGGCGCATCGCCGCGTAGTCGTCACCGCCGGTGATGCCTTCGATGTTGAAGCGGCGGTACTGCGCGCTCTGCATCGCGTGGCCTTCGTAGACCACGCAAGACGCCTGCGTGGCCTCGCCCGCCGTGTGGCTGATGTCGAAGCACTCGATGCGCAACTGCGCCGGGTCGGCGCTGTCCAGGTCCAGTGCCTCGACCAGCGCGCGGGTTCTCGCCTGGGCCGAGCCTTCCTCGGCCAGCAGGCGGGCCAGCGACAGCTCGGCCCCCTTGGCCGCCATCTCCAGCCAAATGCGCCGCTGCTCGCGCGGCTGGTGCTGCGCGCGCACCTTCACGCCGGCGGCCTCGCTCAAGGCGTCCAGCAGATTCACGGCCACAACATGGCTAGTGACCAATTGCGGCGGGATGGTCTGGCCGATGTAATGCTGCGCGATGAAGGCTTCCAGCACTGCCTGTTCGGGCGAATAAGTGGCCTCGGGGCCAGCCAGTTCGTCCTCGAAACGGTCCTCGGCTTCCTGTTCGCTGAGCGCAGCGCCATCGTCCACGTGCGTCGGAAAATAAGCGCGGTCGCCCAGGTGCCGGCTGCCCCGCACCATCGCCAGGTTGACGCAGGCGCGGCCGCCGCCCACCTTCACGGCCAGGATGTCCACGTCCTTGTCCATCGACGACAAGCTGCTGGTCTCCACGCTTTGCTGGTGCAGCACCTTCGACAGCGAACCGATGCGGTCGCGCAGGACGCCAGCACGCTCGAATTCCAGCGCTTCGGCGTAGACCATCATCTGGGCCTGCAGGTCATTGATGACCTCTTGCGGTTCACCCAGCAAAAAGCGCTCGGCGTTGCGCACGTCGCTGCCGTAATCCTCGGCCGTCACCAGGCCCACGCAAGGGCCCGAGCAGCGCTGGATCTGATACAGCAAACAGGGGCGGGAACGGTGATTGAACACCGTGTCTTCGCAGGTGCGCAGGCGGAAGACCTTTTGCATCAGCTGGATGGTCTGCTTCACCGCCCAGGCATTCGGGTAGGGCCCGAAGTAGCGGTGCTTGCGGTCAATGGCGCCACGGAAATAGGCCATCCGGGGGAACTTCGGGCTGGTCGCTTTGGCGTCGCCCGCCTGTGTGCCGGTGATTTTCAGATACGGGTAGCTCTTGTCGTCGCGGAAGAGGATGTTGAACTTCGGCGCCAACGTCTTGATGAGGTTGTTTTCCAACAGCAGGGCCTCGGCCTCGCTGCGCACAACGGTGGTCTCCAGGCGACAGATGCGGCTGACCATGTGGCCGATGCGCGTGCCGCCGTGGTCCTTTTGCAAGTAGCTGGAAACCCGCTTCTTCAGGTCACGCGCCTTGCCCACATACAACAAGGCGTCCTGCGCGTCAAACCAGCGGTACACACCCGGCATGTGCGGCAGCGCGGCCACCTCGGCCAACAAGCGCTCCAGCACGGCCGGGCTGCGCGCAGCGGCAGTGACGGCTGTGACGGCTGTGACGGCTGTGCTGGAGGGGTCGCGGGGGGGCGTGTCGGCGCTCATCGGCGGCGATTCTCGCCGCTTCGATAATTCCGCCATGCTGCCCTTGTCGCCGCCCTCTCCTTCGCCGCCTTTGCGTTGGGACGTCTACTGCCGCGTCATCGACAACTTCGGCGACGCCGGTGTCTGCTGGCGTCTGGCCGCCGACCTGGCGGCGCGCGGCGACACGGTGCGCCTGATCATCGACGACGCCACGCCGCTGGCCTTCATGGCGCCTGCGGGTGCACCCGGCGTGACCGTGGTCTTGTGGCCTGGGCCTGACGGTGAGATGGGTGACGTGGTCATCGAAGCCTTCGGTTGCGACCCCCCGCCAGCACGGGTGGCGGCGATGGTGGCCAACCCGCAGCCGCCGGTCTGGATCAACCTGGAATACCTCAGCGCGGAAAGCTATGCGGAACGCTCACACGGCCTGCCGTCGCCGCAGGCCTGCGGCTTGACGAAATGGTTCTTCTATCCCGGCTTCACCTCGCGCACCGGCGGGCTGCTGCGCGAGCCGGACCTGATGGCGCAGCGTGACGCCCACGGCCGCCACGCCTGGCTGGCGCAACAAGGCTTGCAGCTGCGGCCGGGCGAGCGCGTCGTCAGCCTGTTCTGCTACGACAACCCGCAGATACCGGCGCTGCTGGACGCGCTGCGCGACGCACCCACGCTGCTGCTGCTGACACCCGGTTTTGCCCAAAAGCAAGTTCACGCGCTGCTGCCGTCGGGCAGCGAGCGAGACGGCCTGCGCGCCCACTCTCTGCCCTGGCTGGACCAGCCCGGTTTTGACCGTCTGCTGTGGTCCAGCGACCTGAATTTCGTGCGCGGCGAAGACTCGCTGGTGCGGGCGCTGTGGGCCGGCGCGCCTTGCGTCTGGCAGATTTACCCGCAAGGCGACGGCGCCCACGCCACCAAGTTGCAAGCGATGCTCGACGCGATGCAAGCCGAACCGGCAGTGGTGGCGCTGTGGCGGGCCTGGAATGGGTTGTCTGACAGCTCAGCGACAGTCTTGGGGATGGCGTTGCCGACGCTGGCGCCGTGGGCCCAGGCCGTACAGGCTTACCGGCAGCGGCTGCAGTCGCAGACCGACCTGTGCACCCAGTTGCGTGCCTTTGTGCGCAGCAAACAGGCCGCCCGCTGCTAGAATCGCGGGCTTTGCGCAGCCCGGATGGGCACCCCCCACGCGCACGGGTTACGGAAAGATCCACGGAAAGATCCACGGAAAACACGCCATGAAAATCGCTCAGGAAATCCGCGCCGGCAACGTCATCATGCACGCCAGCAACCCGATGGTCGTGCTCAAGACCGAATACAGCCGCGGTGGCCGCAACGCCGCCACCGTGCGCCTGAAGATGAAGAACCTGCTCAACGGCGGCGGTGCTGAAATCGTCTTCAAGGCCGACGACAAGATGGACCAGATCATCCTGGACAAGAAGGAGTGCATCTACTCCTACTTCGCCGACCCGATGTACGCCTTCATGGACGCCGAGTACAACCAATTCGAGGTCGAGTCCGAGAACATGGGCGACGCCATCAACTACCTCGAAGACGGCATGGCCGTTGAAGTGGTGTTCTACGACGGCAAGGCCATTTCCGTCGAACTGCCGACCACCGTGGTCCGCGAAATCGAGACCGACCCGGCCGTCAAGGGCGACACCTCGGGCAAGGTGCTGAAGCCAGCCAAGCTGCTCGGCACGGGCTTCGTCATCAGCGTGCCCATCTTCGTGGAAAACGGCGACAAGATCGAAATCGACACCCGCACGCACGAGTACAAGAAGCGCGTCTGATCTTCTGCTGTCGGTCCACTGAACGTCAGCAAAAAGGCACCTCCGGGTGCCTTTTGCTTTGGGCATCATCAGCGCATGAGCTTCGATTTCGACGCCGCCGTCACCGCCCCATTCCGCATGCAGCCCGGGCTGCGCCGTCTGGCGCCGGGCGCGGCGCAGCTGACCCCGCTGGCGCCCGGCTCGCGCCACCAGCGCGAGAAGCTGGCCGTGCTGTCGGCCTTTCCCACGCAGGCGCTGTGCGCCGTGCCCGGATTCGACGCCAAGCCCGCACTGCGCGCTTTGTTCACGCACGCTGCAGCCGAGCAAGCGCAAGCCTGGTCCTGGGACGGCGTGATCGCGGTGGCCCACACGCTGGGCGTCGCTGTCGATGAAGCCGGTCACGTCGAGCAGCGCGCGGGTGGGACCTTCGGCCTCGGTGACGAAATCGCCCGCTGCCTGCAAGGCCTGCCCGTGCCCTGGCGCCTGCCCGGTCTGCTGAGCCTGGCCTTCGCCGAAGATTTCGCTGTGGTGGATGGCCACACCGGCTGCATCCCGTGGCTGCTCGTCACGCTGCCCAGCCACTGGGCGCCCGAAGAGAAATTGGGCCGCCACTTCACCGAGGTCCACGCACCCGTCGCTGACAACCCGCTGCTGCTGAAAGCCACCGAAGGCTTGCTGCGCGTGATGACGGGCACCGCGCGCTGGGAACGCTTCGTCTGGAACGTCAGCGACCACCCCAGGCTGCATGCCCATCCGGCGCGTGTGGCAGCGCCGCGTTGGCAACACACCGCTGTCGATCAGGCCTGGTGGCGCACCGAGAGGCAGACCTTCATCCCGGTGCCGAGCGCCAATCCATGCGCCAACCCCGTCGCCCAGCAGGCCATCTTTACCATCGCCGTCGATGTGCAACGTCTGACCGACGCCCTGCCCACGCGCAGCCACGCCGCGCGGCTGCATGCGGCCATTGCGACGATGAGTCCGGCCGTGCTGGCCTATCGCAACCTGACCGGCGTACGCGACGCGCTGCTGGCCTGGCTGGCGGCGCGCAGTTGAAGACGGCGCCGATCAGGCCGGCCCGCATCGCCTTCGGCGCAGGTCCTGATGCCGTACCGCATTCGCTGGATTTCGACGCGGCCTATCTCACCGCCAGCGAAGGCTTGACACGGGCGCGCCAGGTGTTCCTGCAAGGCACGGCCCTGCCCGCCCGCTGGGCCGGCCGCGCGGATTTCGTCGTGCTGGAAACCAGCTTCGGCCTGGGTCACAACTTCCTGGCGACCTGGCAGGCCTGGCGCGACGACCCGGTGCGCTGTGCGCGGCTGTGCGTCGTGGCCATCGAAAGCCGACCGCCCATCGCCGCCGATCTGGCGCGTGCGCACGCCGCGTCGCCGCTGTCTGGTTTGGCGGCACAGCTCGTGGCCGCCTGGCCCGCGCTGACGCCGAATCTGCATGCCCTGGAATTCGACGGCGGCGCCGTGCAATTGCTGCTGGGCCTGGGCGAAGTGGCACTGCTGCTGCCCGCGCTGCAGTTGCAGGCCGACGCCATCTTCCTCGACGGTTTTGCGCCGGATCGCAACCCGACACAGTGGCAGCCGCGCGTGCTGAAAGCGCTGGGCCGCAAAACCGCCGTGGGCGCGCAATTGGCGTCGTGGTGCGCCAAATCCGAACTGCGGGCCGGCCTGACCAGCGCGGGTTTCGCGGTGCAGGCTGCGAGCGATGTGGGCACCGTGGCGCAATGGGCACCGCACTGGACATCGCATCGGGCGTCGCCGCGCAGCCTGGCTTCGCCTCGGCCGGCGCGCGCACGGCCGCAGTCCGCCGTCGTGGTGGGTGCCGGCGTGGCAGGCGCGGCGGCCGCGCAAGCGCTGGCGCGGCTGGGCGTGACGGTGACCGTGCTGGACCGTCACAGCGCACCGGCGATGGAAGCCTCGGGCAACGCAGCCGGACTGGTCCACGGCACCGTCAACGGCGACGACGGCAGCTACTCACGGCTGTTCCGCGCCGCTGCACTGCAAGCTGCACGCAGCTACCGCGAGGCCATCGCCAACGACCCCGAGGTCGGTGCGCTAAACGGCCTGCTGCGCCTGGACCTGGCCGACGGCGGGCTGCCCGCGTTGCAGACCACGCTGCGCCGACTGGGCCTGCCGGCGGACTGGGTGCAAGCCGTGGATGCAGCCGCCGCCAGCGCGCGGGCTGCGGTGGCGCTGCCGGCGCCGGCCTGGCTCTACCCGGGCGGCGGCTGGATCGACCCCGCGCGCTGGGTGCGCCAGGTGTTGACCCAAGAGCGTGTGCGGTTTCAGGGCGATGCCTCGGCCGAACGCATCAGCTTCGACGAGGGTATGTGGACGGTGTGGGATGCCGCCGATCGCGCACTGGCCCGCGCACCGGTGCTGGTGCTGGCCTGCACCGCGACGACGCCGCGCCTGCTCGAACCGTGGACCGATATCTCTTGGCCTTTGGACGCCACGCGCGGCCAGGTGACCCGCGTGCCGAGCGATGCCGCCGCCGCGTCTCTTCGCTGCGCCGTGGCCGGCGACGGCTACGCGATACCACTGCCCGACGGCAGCCTGCTCTGCGGCGCCACGCGCGAGCCCGCCACGCTGGCCGAGATGCTGGGCGCGCCCGACATCAGCGGGCAGGTCAGCGCAGCCGCGCACCTGCACAACCTCGAACGGCTGCAACGGCTGACAGGCCTGCAGGCAATGGCTGGTTTCGCAGATGACACAGCGGCTTTGCAAGGCCGGTCCGGCTGGCGCCTGCACAGCGACGACCGCCTGCCCATCGCTGGCGCCGTGCCGTTGCTAGATCTGCCGCCCGGGCAACGCCGCGACCAGGCGCGGCTGCTGCCGCGCGTGCCTGGTTTGTTTGTGTTGACCGCGCTGGGCGCGCGGGGTCTGACGCTGGCACCCTTGCTGGGACGCCTGGTGGCCGCGCAGGCCACCGGCACGCCGTGGCCGCTGGAGCAAGACCTGGCCGACGCTGTCGACCCGGCCCGCTGGCGCGTGCGCACCGCGCGCCAGGCTCAGGCTCTAGCTCAGGCGGGGGATTGACCCGGACCGGTTACGGGCTCGCCGTCTTCCGGGTCTTCAGGGCCGTCTTCCAGCGGCGGCAGGCCGGCGGCCTTGCGGGCGGCCTTTTCCTTGTCCTTTTCTTCTTTTTTCTTCTTCTTGGCCAGCTCGCGTTGGCGCTTCTCGAACGAATAGTTGGGTTTGGCCAAAGTGGGTCCTCGGGTGTCCTGGCGGGTGGGTGATTAGAACACCAAGGTCTGAACGCCCTGCGCCGTGCCCAGCAGGCACAGGCTGGCGCGGTGGCGGGCAAACAAACCCACGGTGACGACACCCGGCCACTGGTTGATCTCGGTTTCCAGAGCCAATGGATCGGAGATCTGCAGGCCGCGCACGTCCAGGATGGGGTGGCCGTTGTCGGTGGTCACGCCGGGCCGCAAGGTGGCCGTGCCGCTCATTTTTTCGAAGTGCCGCGTGATCTGTGCGGCGGCCATCGCGATGACTTCCACCGGCAGCGGAAAGGCGCCCAGCACGGCGACACGCTTGCTCTCGTCGGCGATGCAGACGAAGCGCTCAGCCAGGTCGGCGACGATCTTCTCGCGCGTCAGCGCTGCACCGCCACCCTTGATCATGAAACCGTGGTGGTCGATCTCGTCAGCGCCGTCCACGTAGACGGCCAGGCGCTGCACGTCGGCGGCTTCGAAAACCGGAATGCCGTGGGCCAGCAGGCGTTCGGTGCTCTTCACCGAGCTGGACACCGCACCCTTGATGGTGTGCTTGATGACGGCCAGTGCGTCGATGAAGTGGTTCACGGTGGAACCCGTGCCCACACCCACCAGTTCACCGGGCACCACGTACTGCAGCGCTGCCTGCCCCACCAGGGCCTTGAGTTCGTCTTGGGTCATGCCACTGATTATCAGCAAGCTGCCTGAGACAATCTCGGCCATGCTGCCTGTGCCCTACGCCCTGACCCGCCCCTTCCTCTTCGGCCTGGACCCCGAGGCCGCGCACGACTTGACACTGGCCAGCATCGCGCGGCTGCAGAACACGCCGGCGCAGTGTTTGTGGCAGCAAACGCGCGTGAGCGATCCCGTCACCGTCGCGGGTTTGAACTTCCCCAACCGCGTGGGTCTGGCGGCGGGACTGGACAAGAACGGGCGCTGCATCGACGGCCTGGGCGCGATGGGTTTCGGCTTCATCGAGGTGGGCACCGTCACGCCGCTGGCCCAGCCCGGCAACCCCAAACCGCGCATGTTCCGCCTGCCGGCGCAAGAAGCGCTGATCAACCGGCTGGGCTTCAACAACCAAGGCCTGGCGGCCTTTGTGACCAACGTGCAGCAGGCGCGCAGCTTCCGCAAGGCCGGTGGCATCGTTGGCTTGAACATCGGCAAGAACGCGGCCACGCCCATCGAACGCGCGGTGGACGACTACCTGATCGGCCTGGCCGGTGTCTACCCGCACGCCGACTACATCACCGTGAACATCAGCAGCCCGAACACGAAGAACCTGCGCGCGCTGCAGAGCGACGAAGCGCTGGACGCGCTGCTGTCGGCGCTGCAGGCGCGCAAGACCGAACTGGCGCAGCAGCACGGCAAGGCCGTGCCGATGTTCGTGAAGATCGCGCCCGACCTGGACGAGGCGCAAGTGTCTGTGATTGCGGCCACGCTGCGCCAAAACGGCATCGACGGCGTCATCGCCACCAACACCACCGTCGAGCGCAGCGCCGTGCAAGGCTTGCCGCATGCCAACGAGGCCGGCGGCCTCAGCGGCAAGCCGGTCTTCGAGGCCAGCAACCGCGTCATCCGCCTGCTGCGTGCGGCGCTGGGCGCGGGCTACCCCATCATCGGTGTGGGCGGTGTGATGAGCGGTGCCGACGCCCGCGCCAAGATCGCCGCTGGGGCCGACCTGGTGCAGATCTACACCGGGCTGATCTACAAGGGCCCGGCCCTGGTCACCGAAGCCGCGCGGGCCGTGGCACGACGCTAACCACAGCGCTGACCCAAACGCCGACTTCAGTCGCCGCGCACCACGCCTTCGCGGCGCGGGTCGGCACCGCCGAACCAGCCGGTGGGCGTGCGTTGGATGGCCTGCAGGCCGCTGGTCAGGTCGAACTCGATGACGCTGTGGCCGCGTTCACGCAGCGCCTGCAGCGTGGCCGCCGGGAACTGCCCGCGTTCCAGGAAAACCGGGCCGCCCAGCGTGCCGAAATTCGGCAGGTCAATGGCGCGTTGTGCGTCCAGCCCCCACTGCAGCGCACCCAGCAGCGTCTTGGCCGTGAAGTGGATGATCACCGGCCCACCCGGCGAGCCCAAGGTCATCAACAAACGCCCGTCGCGGCGGTCGAAGACCAGCGTCGGGCTCATGCTGCTGCGCGGGCGCTTGCCGGGCTGGATGCGGTTGGCCACAGGCCGGCCCTGCGCGTCAGCCGGGGCCAGCGAGAAGTCAGTCATCTGGTTGTTCAGCAGATAGCCGCCGGCTAGCCCGGTGCCGCCGTCGGCCAGCAGGCGCGCGCCGAACGCGGCTTCGATGGTGGTGGTCATGGCCACCGCACGGCCCTGGGCGTCGATGACGCTGATGTGGCTGGTGCCGTGCTCGATCTGATCGGGCATGGGCGCGTAGGCCGCGCGCACCGCACCGGGATGGCCAGCCTGCGCCGTGCCCATGCTGCGCGGGCCGATCAGCGCGGCGCGCTGCGCGAGGTAGGCCGGGTCCAGCAACGTGCGCCAGTCACCCCCAGGCTGGCTGACGAAATCGGGGTCGGCGACGTACTGGGCGCGGTCGGCGTAGGCCAAGCGGCTGGCCTCGATGTAGCGGTGCAGCCAGTCGGGGCTGGGGATGCCGTTCTGCAGCGCAGGACCTTGACCTTGCGCTTGCGCTGGCGCCGGCGTGTCGGTAGCCGCCAGCAGGCCCAGGATCTGCATGATGGCCAGATGCCCCGAGGCCGGCGGCGGGAAACCGCAGACGCGGTAGACCGCCAGCCAGTCGGTGCACAGCGGCTCGCGCACCTTGGGCGTGTAGGCCGCCAGGTCGGCCAACGTCATGCGCCCCGGCGTCGCATGGCCGCGCACACGGGTGACCATGTCGGCGGCGATAGGCCCGTCGTGCATCGCCGCGCTGCCGCGTTTGGCGATGGCCCTCAGCACCGCGCCCAGCGCCGGGTTTAGCAAGCGGTGGCCCACCGCGTGGGCCTTGCCATCCGCCCCGTAGAAAAAAGCGCGGGCGGCGGCGTCTTGCCGCAGCAGGGCATCGGTTTCCAGCAGGCCGTGCAAGCGCGGGCTGACGGCGAAGCCGTTTTCGGCCAGTCCGATCGCCGGTTCGAACAAGCGCGCCCAGGGCAGCTGACCCAGTCGGGCGTGCGCCGCTTCCAGCATCTTCACCGCACCCGGCGTGGCCACGGCGCGGCCACCGAAAACGGCTTGCTGGAAAGGCACAGGTTTGCCGTCAGCGCCCAGGAACATGCGCTCGTCGGCGGCGGCCGGCGCGGTCTCGCGGCCGTCCCAGGCTTGCACCGAGCGGCCGTCCCAGGTCATCAGCATGGCGCCGCCACCGATGCCGCTGGACTGCGGCTCGACCAGGTTCAGCACCATCTGCACGGCAATCGCGGCGTCCACCGCCGAGCCACCCGCCCGCAGCATCTGGTAGCCCGCCTCGGTGGCCAGCGGGTTGGCGGCGGCCACCATCTGCTGCTTCCCGGCCCAGCCCGGCTTGGGCGTCCAGCCCGATGCCGATTCGGGCGCGACCGGAGGCAGGGTGACGGGCGCTGCAACCGGCGCAGGCAGGTCTGCACAAGCCGGTAGCAGGACCGCAAGGCACAGGCCCCAAACAACAAGGCCCGCCTGCAAGCAGGCGGGCCCCGTGGCGCTAGACCGGCACCGCTTCAATGCACCGCCACCCCGGTCTTGCTCTGCAGTTCTTCGCGCGTCACGCCGGGCGCCAGTTCCACCAGCTTCAGTCCGTCGGGCGTCACGTCCAGCACGGCCAGGTCGGTGATGATGCGGTTGACCACACCCAGACCGGTCAGCGGCAAGGTGCAGTGGGGCAGGATCTTCAGGTCGATGGTGCCGTCTTTCTTCTTCGCAACGTGCTCCATCAGCACCAGCACTCGGGCCACGCCGGCCACCAGGTCCATCGCGCCGCCCATGCCCTTGACCATCTTGCCGGGGATCATCCAGTTCGCCAGGTCACCCTTTTCGCTGACCTGCATGGCACCCAGGATGCTCAGGTCGATCTTGCCGGCGCGGATCATGCCGAAGCTGAGCTCGCTGCCGAAGATGCTGCTGCCAGGGATGGTGGTGACGGTCTGCTTGCCGGCGTTGATGAGGTCGGCATCCACGGCGTCTTCGGTCGGGAAGGGGCCGATGCCGAGCATGCCGTTTTCGCTTTGCAGCCAGACCTCGATGTCGGCGCGCACGAAGTTGGCCACCATGGTCGGCAGGCCGATACCCAGGTTGACGTAGTAGCCGTCCTTCAATTCCTGCGCCGCGCGGGCGGCCATCTGGTCGTGTGTCCAGCTCATGTCAAAACCCCTGCCTTCTCGGTGATGGTGCGCTTTTCGATGCGCTTTTCGGGCGTCGCGTTGACGACGATGCGGTGCACGTAAATGCCGGGCAGATGCACGTCGTCGGGCGCGATGGCGCCAGTGGGCACCAGCTCTTCCACTTCCACAATGGTCAGCTTGCCGGCCATAGCCACGGCCGGGTTGAAGTTGCGCGCGGTCAGGCGGAACACCAGGTTGCCCGAGTGGTCGGCCTTCCAGGCCTTGACCAAGGAAATGTCAGGCACCAGCGCGTGTTCCATCACGTACGCATGCCCGCCGAAATCACGCACTTCCTTGCCCTCGGCCACCAGCGTGCCGACGCCTGTGCGCGTGTAGAAGGCTGGGATGCCGCTGCCACCAGCGCGCAGCTTTTCGGCCAGCGTGCCTTGGGGCGTGAATTCCAGTTCAAGTTCGCCGGCCAGGTACTGGCGCTCGAATTCCTTGTTCTCGCCCACGTAGCTGCTGATCATTTTCTTGATCTGGCGCGTCTGCAACAACTTGCCCAGGCCGAAGTCATCGACCCCGGCGTTGTTGGATATGGCCGTCAGGTTCTGCTTGCCGCTGTCGCGCACGGCATCGATCAGCGCTTCAGGGATACCGCACAGGCCGAAGCCGCCGACACCCAACAGCGCACCGTCCTGAATCACACCGTCCAGCGCCGCAGCGGCACTGGGATAAACCTTGTTCATGAGGAGCCTCTCCATAGGGCAGCACTGCCGAAGCTGGCAAGCGTACACCGGCGCGCAGCGGCGGCAGGAGCGCCCCCACGCATGCCTCCCACCCCCCGAGCCGCATCATCCAAGCGCGGTATGCACCCATACCGGAGGACGGCGGGAGTTGGCACGTGCCGACATAACATCAAACGGCAAGAGCGTTCGGTACCGCACCGCGCGGTAACCAAAACCCGGCTATGTTCGCCCAGGGAGGGCGCGTCATTTGGACATGAACGTCGATGGGAAACAGGGCGCCGTCACGAGCGCCAAGACAGCGGGTCCGGCGGGTGCCAGCAAAGGTGCCATTCGCGTGTTCGTGGTGGACGATCATCCGATGATCCGCCACGGAGTGGCCGCCATGATGCGGTCTGAGCGCGACATGCACTGCGTGGGCGAAGCCGGTGACGGCGACGATGCCGTTCGCATGGCACCGGCCGTGCAGCCGCATGTGGTGGTGATGGACTTGCGGATGCCGCGCATGGACGGCATGACCGCGCTGCAGGCGCTGCAGCCGCTGCTGCCGCAGACGCGCTTCGTGATGCTGGCCAGCGCCGCCGAACCGAACGAGTTTCGCCTGGCGATGGATGCCGGTGCGGCCAGCGTGCTGCTGAAGAACGCCAGCGCCGCAGAGGTGGTGCTGGCCATACGCGCCGCGCACCTGGGCCAGCCGACCGCAACGCCGGTCTTGCCCACCGTGGTGCCCGATGTGCCACCGACGCTGGGCGTCGATCTGACTCAGCGCGAACGCGATCTGCTGGTGCTGATGGCGCGGGGCTACTCGAACCAGGAAATCTGCAACGCGCTGGGCATCGCCATGCCCACGGTGAAGTTCCACGTGACCCACATCCTGACCAAGCTGCGAGCCGACAACCGCACCGAGGCTGTACTGGTGGCGCTACGCCACAAGTTGGTCGAACTGCAGTGAAGGGCTACTACCAGCTCATCGAAGGCCACCAGGGCGACTTCATGTTCACCCTGCGCGCAGGCAACCACGAAACCATTCTGGAAAGCGGCCGGTACTGGTCGCGGCAGGCCGCGCTGGACGCCGTGGCGGCGCTGCGCCTGTGCTCGCAAGACCCAGGGCGTTATGTGCGGCGCGAGGCTGACGACGGCAGCCACTTTTTCGAACTGCTGGCCAGCAACGGCAAGACCCTGGCCCGCAGCGCGGGTTGCAGCACCCGCGGTGGCATGGCAGCCGGCATGGCCTCGGTGCAGCGCAATGCACCATCCACCACCTTTCGCGGGCTGATACGCCGCGCCTTGCATGGGGGCGGCACTC
>JBBQAI010000028.1:0-41302 GCA_038316205.1 Burkholderiales bacterium | reverse complement strand
ACGGCCAGCCGGCCACCACCTTCGTGGCGAGCTTCATAGGCAGCCCGCCGATGAATCTGATGCCGGGCAGTGTGGACGGCCTGAACGTGCGCCTGGGCGAACTCAGTCTGCCGCTGCCCGCCGCCGCGCCGCGCCAGGGCGCGCTGACCTTGGGCGTGCGCCCCGAACACGCCACGCTGGACCCCCACGGCACCTGGGCGCTGCGGGTGGAAATGCTGGAAATGCTGGGCGCTGAACGTTTGGTGTACGGCAAGCTCGGCGGCGCCGCCTTCACGCTCCGCATCGAGGCCACGCTGATCCCGCCCAAGCCCGGCGACACGGTGCGCTTGAGCGTCAAGCCCGAGCACCTGCATTGGTTCGACAGCAGCAGCGGGCAGCGGGTCTGACGCCATGGCCAGCCCGTTCGAGCCCTGGCCTTTGCCTTTGTGGATTGCCCACCGGGGCGCCGGCAAGCTGGCGCCCGAGAACACGCTGGCGGCCTTCCGCGTCGGCGCGTCGCACGGCTACCGCGCCTTCGAATGCGACGTGAAACTCAGCGCCGACGGCATGCCCTTGCTGCTGCACGACAGCACGCTGGACCGCACGACGCCCGTGCGCGGCGTGGCCGGGTTGAAGGACTGGGCCGAGTTGTCGCGCACCGACGCCGGCGCCTGGCACAGCCGCGCTTTTGCCGGTGAACCCATCCCCAGCCTGGAACTGATTGCGCGCTTTGTGCAGCGCAACGGCTACGGGCTGAACATCGAGATCAAGCCGACGCCGGGCCAGGAACATGAAACCGGCGTCGCGGTGGGCCGCGCCTGTTTGCACCTGTGGGACAGCCCCGCGTCGCCATCGACCTTGCCGCTGTTCAGCAGCTTCAGGCCGGACGCCCTGCAGGGCGCCCGCGAGGCCGCGCCGCAAATCCCTCGGGCACTGCTGCTGGACAAGCTGTGGCCGGGCTGGTGGGAGATGGCGCAGGGGCTGGGCTGTGTGGCCGTGGTCACCAACTACAACCTGATGGACGCGGCCTTGCTGGAACGACTGCACGGTGCCAGCCTGCGCGGCCTTTGCTACACGGTGAACGATCCGGCCGAGGCGCAACGCTTGTTGCGCTTGGGCATCGACGGGCTGATCACCGACGCGGTGGACCGGTTTTCACCGGGCGCCATGGGCCTGCCCGACTGATCGCCCGACTGACGTTCCGACCGATCATCAGGCGGCGGCGCTTCAGCCCGCAGGCCGCACGCCCGCTTCCAGCCCCAGCCACTCCGACTCCCGTTCGGGCTCGGGCAGCGACTTCAGTTCGCGGATCAGGGGCAGGCGCCAGGCCACGATGACCAGCAGCACCGACACGCCGCCCGCGAAGCCCAGCGCGGCACGCAGGCCCACGTGTTCGCCCAACCAACCGCCCAGTAGCGCGCCCGGCGCAGCGGCCAGCAGCGTCAGCCAGCGCATGGTGCTGGTCATGCGGCCCAACAGCGGTTCGGGCGTCACCGACTGGCGCAGCGCCAGGAAGTTGATGAAGATGAAAACCGCGCCGGTGGTGAACAGCATCAGCATCAGCGCGAAAGCTGCAACGCCCCAGCCGTTGGCTGGCGCGGCGGCCAGCAGCAGCCAGCCCGTGCCGCAAATGGCATAGCCGACGACCAGGCAAGGCCCCGGGCCGATGCGGTGGCTGACGCGCCGGCCCAGCACGCTGCCGCTGACGGTGCCGAAACCCATGCCCATGTAGCACAGGCCGATGGCGTGTTCGCTGAGGCCCAGCGTGCGCGTGGCGAACAAGATCTGCACCGTCACTGCCGCGTAATGGCACATCTGCCAGACGCCCATCAGGATGCCCAGCGTCAACAGCAAGCGGTTGCCGATGACGAAGCGCAGCCCCACCTGCAGGTCGCGCATGAAGTGGCCGGGTGGGCGCGTTTCACGGCGTTCGTGGATGTTGATGCCTCGCAGGATCAGCGCCGAGCCCAGCAGCAGCACCGCGTTGACCAGCAAGGCCAGCGGCGCGCCGAAGATCTTGATCAGCGCACCGGCCAGGCCCGGCCCGGCGACTTCAGCACCCGAGGTGGCCAGCGCGTTCTTGGCATGCGCTTCGACCAACCGGTCGCGCGCCACGACTTGCGTCAGCACGATTTGCGCGGCCGTGCCAGACACGGTGTGCACCACGCCCAGCATGAAGCCCACGGCATAGAGCCAACCCATGCCCAGCCAGCCCATCCACCAGGCCAGCGGCACACTGGCTGCCGCGAAGGCCGCCAGCGTTTCGCCGATGACGTAGACGGGCAGCTTGCGCCGCCGGTCCAGCCAGACGCCACCGGGCAGCGAGAACAGCAAGAAGGGCAGCAATTCGACGGCCGTCAGCAGCCCCATCTGTGTCGGGCTGGCCTGCAGCAGCACGGCGGCCGTCAGCGGCAGCGCCAGCATCATCACCTGGTTGCCGAAGGAGCTCGTGAGGATCGAGGACCACAATTTCAGGTAGGACGGATCGCGCAGCAGGTCGCCGGCTGCGATCTTGGGCAGCAGACTCAAGATCGGTAATCGGCGTTGATGCTGACGTAGTCGTGCGACAGGTCGCAGGTCCACACGGTGGTCTGCGCGGCGCCGCGGTGCAGGTTGATGCGCACCGTGATTTCGCTTTGCTTCATCACGCGTTGCCCGTCTTCTTCGCGGTAACTGAGCAGGCGCCCGCCGGCGCGGACCACCGCCACGTCGTCCAGGTCCATGTCGATCAAATTCTGGTCCAGGTCGGCGATGCCGGCATAGCCCACCGCCGCCAGGATGCGGCCCAAGTTGGGGTCGCTGGCGAAGAAGGCCGTCTTGACCAGCGGCGAGTGCGCGATGGCGTAGGCCGCCAGCTTGCACTCGGCTTCGTCGCGCCCGCCCTGCACCGTCACGGTGATGAACTTGGTGGCGCCTTCGCCGTCGCGCACGATGGCCTGGGCCAACTGCTGGGCCAGCGACACCAGCGCATCGCGCAGCGTCAACCCTTCGACGCTGTCCAGCGCCGTGATGGCCGCGTGGCCGGCCTGCTGCGTGGCCATCAGGACCAGCGAATCGTTGGTGGACGTGTCGCCGTCGATGGTGATGCGGTTGAAACTGAGATCGGCCGCATCCGTCAGCAGCGGCTGCAGCAGCGCCGGCGCGATGACGGCGTCGGTGGCGATGAAACCCAGCATCGTGGCCATGTTCGGGCGGATCATCCCGGCGCCTTTGCTGATGCCGGTGAGCGTGACGGTGCGGCCACCGATCTGCACCTGGCGCGAGGCCGCCTTGGGCAGCGTGTCGGTGGTCATGATGCCGGTGGCGGCGTCGCCCCAGCCGTCGGCTCGCAGGTCTTGCAGCGCGGCGGGCAAGCCGGCTTCGATGCGGTCCACCGGCAGCGTTTCCATGATCAGACCGGTGGAAAACGGCAGCACCTGCGCGGGCTGTACGTCCATCATGGCGGCCAGCGCCACGCAACTGCGGCGCGCACGTGCCAGGCCGTCGGCGCCAGTGCCCGCGTTCGCATTGCCGGTGTTGATCAGGATGGCGCGCACTGCGCTGCCGCTGAGCAGGTGTTCGCGGCAGACCTGCACCGGCGCCGCGCAAAAACGGTTCTGCGTGAAGACACCGGCGACGGCCGTGCCGGCGTCCAGCGCGACGACGACGAGGTCACGCCGATTGGCTTTGCGGATACCGGCCATCGCCACGCCTATTTGCACGCCGCGAACGGGATGCAAAGCGAGCGGATCCATCACGGGGAAATTGACGGGCATGGTCAGCAGCGTCGAAACGCGGGGGTGCAGGCGCGGGACCGTGATTCTAGAAGCCGACCGCGAGGCGGCCCCAGACCACGGTTGTGCGAAAGCGAAGCCGTTCCACGACGCCTTGTCTGTGCGCTAACCCCCTGAACACGGGGGACTCGGAATCCGACCCATTGGCTACGCTCCTCGACACTGGAAAAGCCACACGATTTCTAGTGTCGTTTGCCCAACATGCTGGGCAGGCGAACCGAATCGACCAAAAAGCGCCCTCGGGCGTTCCCCTCATTGAGTCTGGAGAAAACATGATTCGCAGCACACCGACGCGCCGAACCTCCCATCACAAGCTGGCCGCCTTGGCCGGCGCTGCCGCCTTGCTGTTCGCCGGTGCATCCGCGCTGGCACAAGAAGTCAAGGAACCCTTCGGCGAATTTGAGCAAAAGGAACTGTTGGTTGGCGAGCTGAATGGCAGCTACAGCTATGGCTTCAACGGCGTCAGCAGTGCTGGTGCATACCGCCTGGGCTTCGAAGCCGTGAATGCCTACGATGCCGTCGGCTTCAGCCGCGGTTTCATCCCGCCTGACACCATGGGCGCTGTCGGCCGCTCACAGTACGTGGCCGTGAGCAATGGCGCTTACGGCATCTTCGACAAGAGCACCGGGGCGCGGCAATCGGTGGTTTCCGACCTGACCTTTTGGGCGGCGGCTGGCCAGACCGGCTCCAGCGGTGATTCGCGCATCCTGTACAACGCAGATTCCAGCCGCTGGGTAATTGTCGCTTTTGGCGCCAATGCCAAAGATCTGCAGATTGCCGTGTCGGACACGGACAACGCGCTGGGCACCTGGAAGTCGACCAAGTTCGAGGGCTACGCTGGCTTGGGCTTTGGTGCCACGGCCGACTACCCGACGCTGGCGATGGACAAGACATCCATCTACATCGGCACCAACAACTTCGCGCCCGCCACCAGCGGCGGCGCGAACAACTTCCGCGGCACGACGCTGGACGTCATCCCCGTCAACAGCCTGTTCAGTGCCGGCGCGCCCACCACGGCGAATATGAAGCAGTTCATCACGCCCTATGTCTCGGGCAGCAGCACCAACGCCGACCGCGGCTACGCCATCCAGGGCGTGAACAGCCAGTCCCTCAGTGGAACCGGTAAGGTCGTCGCGGCCTCCGCCTTTGTCGATGACTACATCGCTTACACGGTCACGGGTCAGACCGCGACGTCAGCCGCAGGCGCCACGACAGGCACTGTGGTCACCCTGGGTACGGCTGCGGGCACGGCGCCGGGCGCTGCGCGCCAGCCCTCGGTTGCCATCGCTGCGAACCAGCGCATCGTCGATGCATCGGACGGTCGAGTCAGCAGCAGCGCCTACGAGGCGAACGGCAAGATCTACATGGTCGCCACGATCCAGTCGTCCCTGAGCGGCAATGTCGATGAGGCCCGGGTGCGCTGGACGGTGCTCAACTCGACCACGCTGGCGATCATCGCCGAGGGCGACATTGGCAGCGCCGGCTACGACTACTACCAAGCTTCGATCGCCGTGAACGACGCGGGCAAGGTGGTGATCGGCTACAACCGGTCAGGCCTTGACGCCGCCACTGGCAAGATCAGCTTCATGGCGCAGGTTTTCGACACCGCTGCCGGCGGTGAGCTGGTGTCCGTCGGCAGCGAGATGCTGCTGAAGGAAAGCTTGACCGACGACTATCACAACGGCTCGCTGTTCGGCGCCGCATCGGCCGGCCGCCAGCGCTGGGGTGATTACAGCCAGGTTTCGGTGGATCCTGACAACGCTGCCAATTTCTACCTCATCGGCGAATTCGCTCGCGAATACAACAACGCAGCCGGCGGCCATCCTGGTGGCACCGGTGGCTCGCGTTGGGGCACTTGGGTCGCGATGATCGACACGTCGGTGGCCGCTGTTCCTGAGGTGTCCACGTGGCTGATGATGGCCTTGGGCATCAGTGCCGTGGGATTCATGTCTCGTCGCAAACAAGGTCCAACGACTGCCGCCTGAAGCGTTTCTGGGCGCCGGGTATTCGGCGCATGATGGGCGGGCAGGACAACCTGTCCGCCTTTTTTTGCGGGTTCGCATCCCTTACACCCAGGAGAAGAGACCTTGACCAGGATGCAATGGATGGCGGCGCTAGCGCTGACAACGGGAGCTTCGATGGCAACGCACGGTGCAATAGCGAACCCCGGGCCCGGCAATCTGCAAGGGCAGTGGGCGGGCGACCGCCTGCAACTCAGCATCGACGATCACGGGGGCCGCGTGCAGATGGATTGCGCCAGTGGCACCATCATCGGGCCCCTGCGGCTGGCAGCCGATGGCCACTACACGGCCAACGGTACATTCGAGCAGCACCAAAGCGGGCCTCAACGTGGCGATGCTGCAGCCCCGTCAAGTGCGCGCTACAGCGGTGAGCTGAGAGACGGCGTGCTGAAGCTGTCTATCCTGCCAGCCGGCGCCACCTCACCCGAAATCTTCAACCTGCGGGAAGGTGCCCAGGTGAAACTGGTGCGCTGCCTTTGACGGCAGGCTGAAAACCCGCTGCTGGCGAAGTAGCGCTCGCCAGAACGTCTACTCCAGCTTGCCGTGGCAAGCCTTGTACTTCTTGCCGCTGCCGCAGGGGCAAGGGTCGTTGCGGCCAACCTTGGGTACGTCAGCCATCACCGTGTCCGGGTCGGTCTCTTGCGACACACTGCCGTCCTCGTTGGGGTGGGTGTAGGTCACGTTGGCAATCTGCTCGGCCTGCGCTTCCAGCGCCTGGGCAGCGTCGGTCACCTGTTCCGGCGACTGGATGCGCACATTCATCAGCACGCGCGTGACTTCCATCTTCACCACGTCCAGCAACTGGCTGAACAGGTCAAAGGCCTCGCGCTTGTATTCCTGCTTGGGGTTCTTCTGGGCGTAGCCGCGCAGGTGTATGCCCTGGCGCAGATAGTCCAAGGCGGCCAGATGTTCACGCCAATGGCTGTCGATGGCCTGCAGCAGCACCATGCGCATGAAAGGCGTGAACTGCTCGCCGCCGACCAGTTCCACCTTGGCCGCGAATTGCGCGTCGGCCGCAGCCACCACCTTGGCGATGAGGTCCTCGTCGGTCAAGGAATCGCTGCTTTCGACCTCGGCCTTCAGCGCCACCGCCACCTGCCATTCGTCGCGCAACACGCGCTCCAGGCCGTCCAGGTCCCACTGCTCTTCCAGCGTGCCGACGGGCACGAAGGTGCGCACCACGTCGCTCATGGTGCTCTTGCGCAGGTTGGTGATCTGCTCGTCGAGGTTCGCGGCTTCCAGGATGTCGTTGCGCTGCTGGTAGATGACCTTGCGCTGGTCGTTGGCCACGTCGTCGTATTCCAGCAATTGCTTGCGCACGTCGAAGTTGCGCGCCTCGACCTTGCGCTGCGCGCTTTCAATGCTGCGGTTGACGATGCCGGCCTCGATGGCCTCGCCCTCGGGCATCTTCAAGCGGTCCATGATGGCCCGCACGCGGTCGCCCGCGAAGATGCGCATCAGCTGGTCGTCCAGGCTCAGGTAGAAGCGGCTGGCACCCGGGTCGCCCTGGCGGCCTGAACGGCCGCGCAACTGGTTGTCGATGCGCCGGCTTTCGTGGCGCTCGGTGGCCACGATGCGCAGGCCGCCTGCGGCCTTCACCTGGTCGTGCAGCGACTGCCATTCGTCCTTCAGGTGCTGCGCGCGGTGATCGCGTTCCTCGGCTGCCAGCGCAGCGTCTTCTTCCAGGAACTGGACCTGCTTTTCGACATTGCCACCCAACACGATGTCTGTGCCGCGGCCGGCCATGTTGGTGGCGATGGTGATGACGCCCGGCCGCCCGGCCTGGGCCACGATCTCGGCTTCCCGCGCATGCTGCTTGGCGTTCAGCACCTGGTGCGGTAGCTGGGCTGTCGTCAGCAGTGCCGAGATCAATTCCGAATTCTCGATCGAAGTCGTGCCCACCAGCACCGGCTGGCCGCGCGCGTGGCAGTCGCGGATGTCGTTGGTGACGGCGTCGTACTTCTCTTTCGTCGTCTTGTAGATGAGGTCGTTGTCGTCCTTGCGGATGGTCGGCCGGTTGGGCGGAATCACCACCGTTTCCAGGTTGTAGATCTCCTGGAATTCGTAGGCCTCGGTGTCGGCCGTGCCAGTCATGCCACCCAGCTTGCCGTACATGCGGAAGTAGTTCTGGAAAGTAACCGAGGCCAGCGTCTGGTTCTCAGACTGGATCTGCACGCCTTCCTTGGCTTCGACCGCCTGGTGCAGGCCGTCAGACCAACGCCGGCCCGTCATCAGCCGGCCGGTGAATTCGTCAACGATCACCACCTCACCCTCTTGCACCACGTAATGCTGGTCGCGGTTGTAGAGGTGGTTGGCGCGCAGCGCGGCGTACACGTGGTGCATCAGCGCGATGTTCGACGGGTCGTACAGGCTGGCGCCTTCGGGCAGCAAACCCGCTTCGGTCAGCAGCAACTCGGCCTTCTCGTGGCCGGCTTCGGTCAGGAAGACCTGGTGGGTCTTTTCGTCGACCGTGAAATCGCCGGCGTCGATGACGCCTTCACCAGTGCGGATGTCTTCCTCACCGATCTGCTTCTTCATGCGCGGCACCACCGCGTTGATGCGCACATACATCTCGGTGTGGTCTTCGGCCTGTCCGGAGATGATCAGCGGCGTGCGCGCTTCGTCGATCAGGATGGAGTCGACCTCGTCGACGATGGCGTAATTCAGGCCGCGGGCGACGCGGTCGCGCACGTCCTGGACCATGTTGTCGCGCAGGTAGTCGAAGCCGAATTCGTTATTCGTACCGTAGGTGATGTCGGCGGCAAAAGCGGCCTGCTTTTCCTCACGCGACATGCCCGCCACGTTGACGCCCACCGTCAAGCCCAGGAAGTTGTAGACCCGACCCATCCACTCGGCATCGCGTCGCACCAGGTAGTCGTTGACGGTGACGAGGTGCACGCCCTTGCCGGCCAGCGCATTCAGGTAGACCGGCAGCGTCGCCATCAGCGTCTTGCCTTCGCCGGTGCGCATTTCGGCGATCTTGCCCTGGTGCAGCGTGATGCCGCCGATCAATTGCACGTCGAAGTGGCGCATCTTCAGCACCCGCTTGCTGCCTTCACGCACCGTGGCGAAAGCCTCAGGCAGCAGGTCGTCAAGCGAAGTGCCGGCGGCCACGCCTTGGCGGAACTCTTCGGTCTTGGCGCGCAATTCGCTGTCTGACAGAACTTCGAACTGCGCTTCCAGCGCGTTCACCTGCTCCACGATGCGCCGGTAGGTCTTGAGCAGGCGCTCGTTCCGGCTGCCGAATATCTGGGTCAGGATCTTGGGGAACATGCGGCGTCGAGCTCTCGAGGTTCGGATGCAAGCGCAGCAGCTGAAGGGTTCGGCCGCAGCGCGCGTGCTAGTCCATCTGGGGGTGCGGCGGCCGCTTGCAAGTCAGGCACAACCTGAGGCAGTCCCCCGTATCAGCGGGGCCCACCCAGGGGCTCGTGCGGCGCGCGCAAAGCATTTGAGTTTATCACCCGGCACTGCCACGCCGGCCCCGGCTGACAGCGGCTTCGTTAGACTGCAGGCGTGACATCCACCACCCACCTAGGGTTCAAACTGGCCGCCGCGCTGGACCGCAGCGAGCCGCTGGTCGGTCTGCTGCAAAGGGTGCGTGCATCGCAGGCCAGGCTGGCCGCCCTGAGCCGCTTGTTGCCGCCTGCCCTGCTCGCTGGCATCCGTTCAGGGCCGCTGGACGACGAGGCCTGGCAACTGCTCGTGGACAACGCGGCCGTGGCAGCCAAGCTGCGCCAGTTGCTGCCTGCTCTGGAAGCCGAGTTGCGGGCCCACGGCTGGAGCAAGCCTCCGATCAAGATCAAAGTGCTGCCGCGCGCGTGAACGCGTACGTCAGCGCCAAGACCGTGGTGCCGGCTTTCGGAATCGAACCGAAGACCTTCCGCTTACAAGGCGGGTGCTCTACCAACTGAGCTAAGCCGGCGAGGCTGTCTTCACTTGATCCGCTTCAGCGTCGGCCTGCCGCCTGCAGGCGCCGTCGGCTCGGGGGGTTGGTCCAAGGGCTCGGACGCCACGGACGCCAATGGGGCCACGGGCGACAACGCCGGCGTGGCATCGGGTGCCGGGGTGTCGGTACTGGCCAGTCGCAAGCCCCGCACCGGGCTGGGCCCCACTTCGACAGGCGGGGCTGCCTTGATGCCGCCCTCGGTGGGCATGGGGAAGGCCATGCCCTGGCCGTTTTCGCGCGCGTAGATGGCCACCACGTGATCGACAGGCACCTTGATCTCACGCGCGATACCCCCGAAGCGCGCCTTGAATTCGACGTACTCGTTGCCCAGCTGCAGCCCCGACGTGGCGTCGAAGCCGATGTTGAGCACGATCTCGTTGTTCTTCACGTACTCCATCGGCACCTGCACGCCAGCAGCCACGTGCACGGCGATGTAGGGCGTGAAACCGTTGTCAGAACACCAGTCGTGCAGCGCCCGCAACAAGTACGGGCGGGTGGACGTGCCTTGGGCTTCGAGGGACTCAACCATGGCCAGATCGCCGCACTTACTTGCGCATGACCTTTTCAGACGGCGTCAGCGCCTCGATGTAGGCCGGGCGCGAGAAGATGCGCTCGGCGTACTTCAGCAGCGGCACAGCGTTCTTGCTGAGGTCAATGCCGTAGTAATCCAGGCGCCACAGCAGCGGCGCGATGGCCACGTCGAGCATGCTGAAGTCATCGCCCAGCATGTACTTGTTCTTCAAGAAGATGGGTGCGAGTTGCGTCAGGCGGTCGCGGATCTGGTCGCGGGCCTTTTCCAGTTGCTTCTCGGTGGCCTTGACGCCGCGGCCTTCCAGCAGATTGACGTTGCTGAACAGCTCCTTCTCGAAGTTGAACAGGAACAGCCGCACGCGGGCGCGCGCCACCGGGTCGCCCGGCATCAGCTGCGGGTGCGGGAAGCGCTCGTCAATGTACTCGTTGATGATGTGCGACTCGTACAGGATCAGGTCGCGTTCGACGAGGATGGGCACCTCGTTGTACGGGTTCATCAGCGCGATGTCTTCGGGCTTGGCGAAGATATCCACGTCGCGGATTTCGAAATCCATGCCTTTCTCGAACAGCACAAAGCGGCAGCGGTGCGAATAGGGGCAGGTCGTTCCGGAATACAGCACCATCATGGCGTGGGCCTTTCTCTTCAGCTTCTAGGCTCTTCAAAAAACACAAAACGCAGTGGGTGCCCCAGTCGTGACTGGTGGCGCTCCACTGCGCGGCAGGCCGGGCTGTACGTGCAGACGCACAGCCCGGGCCCGACTTCGGACTACTTGATGTCTTTCCAGAACGCAGCGTTCAGGCGCCAGGCGATGACCGTGAACACGGCCAGGAACAACAGCACCCAGACACCCAGGCGGACGCGGTTGTTTTGCTCGGGTTCACCCATCCATTGTAGGAAGGCCACGAGATCGGCCACCGAGTCGTTGTACTGGGCCTGGGTTTGCGTGCCCGTGGTGATGGGCTCGAAACCCTTGAACATGTGCACGACCTTGCTCGGGTCGTGGTGGTCTTTCTCATCCTCGTAGACCGCGCGTTGCTGGCCTTGCAATTCCCACAGCACGTTGGGCATGGCCGAATTTGGATAAGCCAGGTTGTTCCAGCCGGTAGCCTTGCTTTCGTCGCGATAGTAGGTGCGCAGGTAGGTGTACACGTAGTCAGCACCGCTGCCCTTGGCGCCATCGGAGCGCGAGCGTGTGATCAGCGTCAAGTCGGGCGGCACGACACCCAACCATTCCTTGGCGTCCTTGGGGTCCAAGGCGCTCTTCATCAAATCGCCAACCTTGCCGCCCGTGAACACCAAGTTGTCCTTGATCTGCGCTTCGGTCAGGCCGATGTCGCGCAGGCGGTTGTAGCGCATGTAAGACGCCGCATGGCAATTCAAGCAATAGTTGACGAAGAGTTTGGCCCCGTTCTGCAACGCCGCCATATCGGTCAGGCGCTTGGTCGGGAACTTGTCCCAAGCCGGGCCCTCGGTATTGGCTTGCGCCGAGCCCAACAGCGTGAGCGTTGTGATCAGCGCGAGGATCAGTTTTTTCATTTGGTTCGACTCCGCCGTGCGCGTTCAGTGAGCGTGAAAGGTCACGCGGTCGGGCACCGGCTTGAATTCACCCAGACGGCTCCACCAGGGCATCAGCAAGAAGAAGCCGAAATAAAATAACGTGCCGGCTTGCGACATCAAGGTGCCGACCACGGTGGGCGGCTGGATGCCCAGGTAGCCGAGGATGACGAAGATGATGACAAAGATGCCGTAGAGGATCTTGTTCCAGCTCGGGCGATAGCGGATGGACTTGACCGGGCTCTTGTCAAACCAAGGCAGGCCGAAGAGGATCATCACGGCACCACCCATCACGACCACGCCCCAGAACTTGGCGTCGAAGGACTTCAGCATCACTGCCAGCACCAGAGCGCCAACCAGGGGAGCGAACTTCCAGAAACCCTTCAGACCGCCTTTGACAAAGCCCAGCACGCCGGCCACGGCCGTCAGCCCGACGAAGACGTTGACCA
The DNA here is from genome assembly GCA_038316205.1 of Burkholderiales bacterium. Lineage (GTDB taxonomy): Bacteria > Pseudomonadota > Gammaproteobacteria > Burkholderiales > Burkholderiaceae_C > Rubrivivax. Next base: position 29,048 of record JBBQAI010000028.1, on the reverse strand, counting down.
TGTCGTCGGTGACCGCGCGCAACATCGAGTAGTAAGGCGTGAAGTACCAGACTGGCGCAATGTGGGCCGGTGTCTTCAGCGGGTCGGCCGGGATGAAGTTGTTGAACTCCAGGAAGTAGCCGCCCATTTCGGGCGCGAAGAAGATCACGGCGGTGAACAGCAGCAGGAAGACGCTGACACCCATGATGTCGTGCACCGAGTAGTAGGGGTGGAAAGGAATGCCGTCGAGCGGGATGCCGGTCTTCGGGTCTTTCTTGGCCTTGATCTCGATGCCGTCGGGATTGTTCGAACCCACGTCGTGCAGCGACAGTAAATGCGCCACCACCAGGCCCAGCAGCACCAGCGGCACGGCGATGACGTGGAAGCTGAAGAAGCGGTTCAGCGTGGCATCACCCACCACATAGTCACCACGGATCAGCAGCGACAGGTCGGGGCCGACAAAAGGAATCGCGGCGAACAGGTTGATGATGACCTGGGCACCCCAGTAGCTCATCTGGCCCCAGGGCAGCAGATAGCCCATGAAGGCCTCGGCCATCAGGCACAGGAAGATGGCGCAACCGAAGATCCAGACCAGTTCGCGCGGCTTCTTGTAGCTGCCGTAGATCCTGCCGCGGCACATGTGCCGGTAGACCACGACGAAGAAGGCACTGGCGCCGGTGCTGTGCATGTAGCGCACCAGCCAGCCCCAGGGCACGTCGCGCATGATGTACTCGACCGAGGCGAACGCCATGCTGGCGTCGGGCTTGTAGTGCATCACCAGAAAGATGCCGGTAACGATCTGGATCACCAGTACCAACAAGGCCAGCGCACCGAAAAAATACCAGAAGTTGAAGGTCTTCGGCGCGTAGTACTCCGACATGTGGACCTTGTAGGCGTCGAAGGCGGTCGGAAACCGGTTTTCGAGCCACGTGGTGGTTTGCACAAGTGCGCCGGCGCCGGCGGGTGCTTCCTTGAATTCTGCCATCTTGACCTCAGTCGTCAGGGGTTACTGCAGGAGCGGGAAGGCTCAAGCCTTCTTGTCTTCGCCGATCACGAGGACGGCGTCAGACACATACATATGCGGCGGCACTTCGAGGTTGTCGGGCGCGGGCTTGTTCTTGAAGACGCGACCGGCCATGTCGAACGTTGAACCGTGGCATGGGCACAGGAAGCCGCCGTTCCAGTCGGCCGGCAGCGAAGGCTGCTCACCGGTGGTGAAACGGTCGCTGGGCGAGCAGCCCAGGTGCGAGCAGATGCCCACGCCGACGAAGAACTCGGGCTTGATCGAGCGGCCTTCGTTGCGCGCGTAAACCGGTGTCAGTTCGCCCGGCTTGCGCTCGGACTTGGGGTCGGCCAGTTCCTTGTCGTTCTTGGTCAGGGCGACGACCTGTTCGGGCGTGCGGCGCACGATCCAGACCGGCTTGCCACGCCATTCGACGGTCAGCTTCTCCCCGGGCTTGATCGCGCTGATGTCCACCTGCACCGGGGCGCCGGCAGCGCGGGCGCGCTCGGACGGCGCGAAGGTGCTGATGAAGGGCACGGCGACCGCCGCACCACCCAGGGCACCAGCGCCGCAGGTGATGGCGAGCCAGGTGCGGCGGGCCGGATCAACGGTGCTGCCAGCGTTGAAGGCGGGGCTCTCGACTGCGGCGTCGCTCATGGACTTCCTCGGCGTTCAGTGTTCATTGGGGACAACCCCGAATTCTAGCCGACGTGCCCAGGCCAAGCTGTCCGCTTGGATATGCAGCCACTAAGGCGACCACAGCAAGACGCCACCCCGTTCATTGGTCGATTGACGACGCGCGAGCCTGCCACTACTGTCCGCGCGCACCGAGTTTCTTAGTCGGTCAGCGCAACCCACAACAAGCCAACACCGGGAGTTGAGTGATGAGTTTCAGTTCAGAGTTCAAAGAATTCGCCCTCAAGGGCAACGTGATGGACCTCGCCGTGGGCGTGATCATCGGCGGCGCATTCGGCAAGATCGTGGGTTCGCTGACCGACGACTTGATCATGCCCATCGTCGGCAAGATCTTCGGCGGCCTGGACTTCAACAACTACTTCATCCCGCTGTCGGGCCAAACGGCCACCGTGCTGGCCGAAGCCAAGAAGGCCGGCGCTGTGTTTGCGTATGGCAGCTTCATCACCATCCTGATCAACTTCATCATCCTGGCCTTCATCATCTTTTTGATGGTCAAGCAGATGAACCGCATGAAGCGGGAAGAGCCGGCCGCCGCGCCTGCCGCACCGGCCCCGACGCCCGAAGACGTGCTGTTGTTGCGCGACATCCGCGACGCGCTGAACCGCGGCTCCAAGTAGCCTTGAGGCGACTCGGACGTTGAAGCGGCCCGACCCTCAGCGGTCGGGCATTGCGCAAATAAGCACGGGTCTTCGGGCCCTGACGGCGGTTTAGCAGGGGCTGGCGTGGCCGCATACTGAAGTGCCGCTGCGTGCGGCGACCTCTTGCCCATGAAGCCGAACCCCGTCCACCGACTGCCAGCCCCGCTGGAAGCGGCCGTCCAACGCCTGAAATTGTCAGCGCGTGAAGCGGCCGAGCGCACCATCGAGAGCCTGGGTTTGGCAGCCCTGGCCGCCAACAACGCCTACCAGCGCGACGGCCTGTTGGGCGCGCAGTTCGAACTGAACCGCAAGTCGGCCGTCTTCGCGCTGACCTTCAACGACGCCTACGACCAGCGCGTGCTGCGCGAGATAGCGCCGCGCCCCGCCAGCGACAGCGGCGGCCTGGGCACACCCACCGATTTCGCGGCGCACCCGCCACCCTCTGCTACGCCCACCGACTGGGCCAGCCTGAGCCTGGTCGAAGACCAGGAAGTCGAGGCCCAGATCTCCGCCGAGCGCTTCGGCATGGACATCGCGCACGCCTGCGAATGGGAACTGCGCGAACTGGACGCCTACATCAGCTCGATCCTGGGTGACGCCGGCGGCGAACGCGACCGCAACCCCTTGCGTCCCGACCTGATCGGCCACGCGATGATCCGTGGCATCGCGGCGGTATCCGACCGCGAAGACGTGCGCAAGGTGCTGTCGGGCGAGCTCAGCCGGTCACTGGGCGCGCTGCTGCGCAACGCCTATGCCGACATCGTGGCCAGCATGCGCAACGCCGGGGTGCAGCCGTCAAGCCTGGCCGTGCGCAACCGCGCGCTGCGCAGCCGCGCGGGCGACGGCGGCAGCAGCGAGACGAAATTCGGCGGCGCCGACGGCGAACCAACGTCCGGGCCCGGCAGCGACGAACGCCAGAGCCACAGCCGTTCGGGCGCGGCGTCCGGCCACGGTGGCGGCGGCATGGACAGCCGCTACGGCGGGCGCCGCGGCGGCCACACCAACCTGGGTGGCTTCGCGCCTTCGCAACGCGGCAGCTTGGGCGGCCGTGGCGGCACGCCGCTGGGCCCCTTGGACCCAGCGCTGATGTCGCTGATCCGGCGCCTGAACCACGGCGCCGGTGGCGGCTCGGTGGGTGGCGGCGACGAGGGCGGTCATGGCGGTGCCTATGACGGCGGCTACGAAGACGACGGCGGGGGTGCCAGCGTGCAGTCCCCGCTGCCGCGCAACCTGATCCGCGCCCACCGCGACGAATTGCGGCAGGCCTCGACCGGCGCGCTCGACCACATGGTGATCGACGTCATCGGCTTCATGTTCGACCAGATCCTGGCCGACCCCAATGTGCCACCGCAACTGGCGCGCCAGATCGCCCGGCTGCAACTGCCGGTGCTGCGCGCGGCGCTGGGCGACAAGACCTTTTTCTCGTCACGCAAGCACCCGGTGCGGCGCTTCATCAACCGCATCGCGTCGCTGGGCTCGGCCTTCGAAGATTTCAACGACGAAGGCGCCAAGAACTTCCTGAACAAAGTGCGTTCGCTGGTCCAGGAAGTGGCCGAAGGCGACTTCGACCGGATCGAGATCTACGAGCAAAAGCTGGCCGCGCTGGAAGCCTTCACCACGGATCTCTCCAGCGGCAACGACCAGGGCCAGCGCGAAGCGGCCTCGCTGCTGTCGGAAAAGGAAGACCAGCAAAGGCTGCGCGAGCTCTACGCCCAGCGCATGGCCGGTGAGCTGAAAGACGTGGACGCGCCGCTCTTTCTGCGCGAATTCCTGGCTGGGGTGTGGAGCCAGGTGTTGCTGCGGGCGTCCGAGCAGCACGGACCGAGCGGCCCGCTGGTGCAACGGCTGCGCCACGCCGGCCGTGAGCTGTTTCTGAGCGTGCAGCCCAAGGCCACGGCCCAGCACCGCAAGGCCTTTCTGGCCGAACTGCCCAAGCTGATGCAGGAGCTGACCGAAGGCATGAATCTGATCGCCTGGCCCGAGGCGAAGCGTCGCGCTTTCTTCGGCCAGTTGATGCCTTGCCACGCCGAGGCGCTGAAGTCGACCAGCGGCCGCACGTTGGAAATCAACCTGATGGCCAAACAGATCGACGGCGCGTTGCTTCGCCCGCCGCCCTCACGCGCCGAACTGGCCGCCGCGCCGCCGCCGACCCCCGAGGCCATCGCCACGGCCGCAGCGCCGCAACTGACCGCCGAAGAGGCGCAACGCGTGGGCCTGGTGCAGGAATCGGCCGTCAACTGGTCGGGCACGGTGGATATCGACATCGGTGGCGAGACGGCCGGCGAAACCGCAGCAGCCATCGACAGTGCGCCCAGCCTGCCGGGCCTGCCGGAACACACCGACGCCGCCGAGCCCACCGAGGGCCGCGCGCTGGCCGACCTGGTTCAGGTCGGCTACCCCTACCAGATGCAGGTCGACAACGCCTGGCAAAAGGTGCGCCTGTCGCATGTCAGCGCGGCGCGCAGCTTCTTCATCTTCACGCACGGCGGCAAGCACCGCAAAACCGTGTCGCTGACCCAGCGCATGCTGGTGCGCCTGTGCGAAGCCGGGCGCCTGAAGGCCTTCGAGACCAGCTACCTGGTCGAGCGCGCCACGGCGCGGGCGCGGCGGCAACTGGCCAGTCTCAGCGCCTGACGGGCGGTTCAGGCGCTGGGTCGCCAGGCGCTTGCTGCGCGGCGACCAACCGCCGCGCCATGCGAAGCGCGGCAACCAGGCTGGACGGATCGGCCACGCCCTGTCCTGCGATGTCAAACGCTGTCCCGTGGTCGGGGCTGGTGCGCACGAAAGGCAGGCCCAGCGTGACGTTCACGCCGTGCTCCACACCCAGGTATTTCACGGGGATCAGGCCGTGGTCGTGGGTCATGGCCACCACCAGGTCGAATTCGCCGCGCCGCGCGCGCATGAAGACAGTGTCGGGCGCGTAGGGCCCCGTGGCGTTGATGCCTTCGGCCACGGCGGCTTGGATCGCCGGGACGATGATCTCGATCTCTTCGTCGCCAAACAAACCACCCTCACCGGCGTGCGGGTTGAGGCCGGCCACCGCGATGCGCGGCGGGCTGCCTTGCCAGGCCGCCGCCGCACGGTGCGCGATGCGCAGGGTCTGCAACACGGCTTCGAAGGTGACCCCTTCGATGGCCCTGCGCAGCGAGGTGTGGATGGTCACCAGCACCACGCGCAGTTCCTCGTTGGCCAGCATCATGCGCACCGCCGGCATCGGCCCGCCTGGCGCGCTTTTTTGGGTGTGCACAGCCGCCAGCGCCTGCAACATTTCGGTGTGACCCGGGTAAGTCAAGCCGGCCGCCGACCAGGCTTCCTTGTGGATGGGCGCGGTGACGATGGCTGCACCTGCGCCGGCCAGCACCAGGCGCACCGCGTGTTCGATGCAGCGCGCCGCCGCCGCGCCGTTGCGCGCATCGACCAAGCCCAGCGGCAGCGCTGCCAAGCCAGCCGGCAGGTCGCGTGGCCGCAGCACCGGCAAGCAGCCAGCTGGCACTTGCGGCAAGTCGCCGGGGTGCTGGATGACCGCCGTCATCGGGCTGCCGGCGCGGCGCAGCACGTCGGGGTCGCCGATCACCACGGCGTCGCCCATCTCGCCTTGCTGCCAGGCCTTGACGAGGGTCTCGGGGCCGATGCCGGCGGCGTCGCCCATCGTGACCAGCAGCGGCGGGTTGGTGGCGCTCACGCGGGGTTCTCGATGTCGATGAAGGCGTGCGTCAGGCCGCACTGCGCAGCCACGTAAGCGGCCACAGCCGGCGCGCCATAGCGCTCGGTGGCGTGGTGGCCGCAGGCCAGGAAGGCGACGCCGGTTTCGCGCGCCAGATGGGCTTGCGGCTCGGAGATTTCACCGGTGATGAAAGCGTCGGCACCGGCCGCGATGGCAGCTTCGAAATAGCTTTGCGCACCGCCGGTGCACCAGGCCACGCGGCGCAACGCGCGGCCGTCGCCCGGAACCACCACGGGCACCCGTGCGAGTTGCTGTTGCACGGTGACTGTCAGCGCTTGCAGCGTGGCCGCAGCCGGCGCCGAGGCAGCCGCAACCGCCCCGATGAAGCCCAGGTTCTGCTCGCCAAACCGGGCATCGGCCCGCAGCCCCAGACGCTGCCCGAGTTGCGCGTTATTGCCGAGTTCAGCGTGCGCGTCCAGTGGCAGGTGGTAGGCGTAAAGGTTGATGTCGGCGGCCATCAACAGGCGCACACGTGCCGCCAGCCAGCCAGTCAAACGGCCGTCCTGCCCGCGCCAGAACAGGCCGTGGTGGACCAGCAGCGTGTCGGCACCGGCGGCGATGGCGGCTTCGATGAAAGCCAGGCTCGCGGTGACGCCCGACACGAGGTGGCGCACCTCGCGGCGGCCCTCGATCTGCAGGCCGTTCGGCCCATAATCCTTGAAGGTCTCAGGCTGCAGCAAGCGCTGCAGGCAAGCATCCAAAACACTGCGATCCGTCATGCGGCCGATTCTGCCCTCACACCCCCCATCCAAAACCGATCGCACCGCTGATGTGGCTTAGAAGCTGGCTCGTTTTCTCGCAAGCCGTCACCGTGACGCTGGCGGTGTTGTTCGTGCTGCTGACGTTGAAGCCCGAGTGGTTGCCGCGCGGCGCCGTCGGCGGCCTGTTGCCGGCACCCACGCTGGTGCAGATCGCGGCGGCGGACATGCCGGCGTCGGCGCTGTCGGCGGGCGGCGCGCCCTACAGCTACGCGTTGGCAGCGCAGCGCGCGGCGCCGGCGGTGGTCAGCGTCACGGCCACCAAGGTGGCGCGGCGCAACCCGCACAGCGACGATCCGCGCTTCAAGTTCTTTTTCCGTGACGGCCCCGGCGGCACGCAGCCCTCGCAGACCGGCCTGGGCTCGGGCGTCATCGTGTCGCCCGAGGGCTATCTGCTGACCAACCACCACGTCATCGAGGACGCCACCGACATCGAGGTGCAACTGCCCGACGGCCGGCAGGCCAGCGCCCGGCTGATCGGCAGCGACGCCGAGACCGACATCGCGGTGCTGAAGATCGACCTGGACAAGCTGCCAGTCATCGCGCTGGGCGACGCGCGCGCGTTGCAGGTCGGCGATGCGGTGCTGGCCATCGGCAACCCCTTCAACGTCGGGCAGACGGTGACGGCGGGCATCGTCAGCGCGCTGGACCGCAAGCAAAGCGACACGCCTTTCCAGAACTTCATCCAGACCGACGCGGCCATCAACCCGGGCAATTCGGGCGGCGCGCTGGTCGATGCGCGGGGCCATCTGGTGGGCATCAACACGGCCATCTTTTCGGCCAGCGGCGGCAGCCTGGGCATCGGCTTCGCGGTGCCGGTGGACACCGCGCGGGCGGTGATGGAAGCGCTGCTGCGCGGCGGCAGCGTCAAGCGCGGCTGGATCGGCGTGGTGCCGCGCGACCTGTCGGCCGAGTTGGCCGACAGCCTGAACCTGCCGGTGAAGAACGGTGTGCTGATCACCGGCGTGCTGCAGGAAGGCCCGGCCGCCAAGGGCGGCGTGCGCCCGGGCGATGTGGTGTTGAAGGTGGGTGACAAGGCCGTGCGCAGCACCACTGAACTGCTGTCTGCGGTGGCCGCGCTGCCCCCCGACAGCACGGCCACGCTGGGCCTGCAGCGCGGTGCGCAGGCGCTGTCGGTGCAGGTGCAGGTGGGTGAGCGCAGCAAGGCGCAGCGGCAGCAGTGAAACGACAGGCGCCCGGCGCGCCAAGACGCTAGAGCATCACCGCCAGCCGCTCCAGGATCAGCACCGCGAAGAAGGCCAGGCCGGCCAGCACCGTCCACTTGACGATGACGATGCCGCGCCGCCGCCAGACGACCTGGCCGGTGCCGATGGACATCGCAAAGCACAGCACGCCGCTCACCAGCAGCAGGCCGAAGATCAGGCGGAAGATCAACATCAGCGCACGCCGGGCCGCCCAAAGGGCGTGACGCGCCCTCGGGGGGCCAGAGCCGAAGGGAACCGGGCGGCCATCACCAGGCCGGCGCCAGGGCCGCAAAACCAGCCGGCGCGTCGGCGTCGCGCTCGAAGCTGACGATGTCGAACGCCGTCTCGTCGGCCAGCAATTTGCGCAGCAGCTTGTTGTTCAGCGCGTGGCCGCTCTTGAAGGCGGTGTAGCTGGCCAGCAGCGGCTTGCCGGCGATGTGCAAGTCGCCGATGGCGTCCAGCAGCTTATGCTTCACGAACTCATCGTCGTAGCGCAGACCGTCGCCGTTGAGCACGCGGTACTCGTCGACGACGATGACGTTGTCCATGTTGCCGCCCAGGCCCAGGCCGCGCGCGCGCATCATTTCCACGTCTTTGGTGAAGCCGAAGGTGCGGGCGCGGGCGATGTCGCGCTTGTACTGGCCGCTGGCGAAATCGAATTCGACGCGCTGGCCGGTGGCGTCCAGCGCCGGGTGCTTGAACTCGATCTCGAAGGCCAGCTTGTAGCCGTGGAAAGGTTCCAGCCGCGCCCACTTCAGCGTGGGGCCGCCTTGGGGGTCCTCTTCGCGGATCTCCACCATCTTCTTCACGCGGATGAAGCGCTTGGGCGCCTTCTGCAATTCAATCCCTGCGCTCTGCAGCAGGAACACAAAGCTGGCCGCGCTGCCGTCCAGGATGGGCACTTCTTCGGCCGTGATGTCGATGTAGAGGTTGTCCAACCCCAGGCCAGCGCAGGCCGACATCAAGTGTTCGATGGTCTGCACCTTGGGGCCGCCCGGGTCGTTGATGGGACTGATGGTGCTGGCCATGCGGGTGTCGCTGACGGCCTCGGCGCTGACCGGGATGTCCACCGGTTCGGGCAGGTCGGTGCGGCGGAAGACGATGCCGGTGTCGGGTGCTGCCGGGCGAAGGGTCAGTTCGACCTTCTGGCCGCTGTGCACGCCCACACCCACGGCGCGCGTGATCGACTTCAGGGTGCGTTGCTGGATCATGGGCGGATTGTCCCGCAGGCGCCGCAGGTTGGTCACCAGCGACATCAAGTCCCCGACTTGATGTCGATCACACGGGGCAGCTGCCGCCCGTCACCGCCGTCCACTGCCCCGTCGGCCTTCGCGGCCGACGACCGCGACCTCCAGATCACCGTCTTCGACCTGACCGGCAAGAGCCTGGCCCAAGGCTCGATTCCCAAGCTGGTCGAGCCCAAGCTGATGTATTTCGAGGGCATGGACGACATCGTCAAGGCTCACATCGCCACACTGGTGACTGTGGATAAGCGGCTGCGCTGCCGCTGCTGAAACAAGCCTTGGCGATGGCGCGCGCGATGACGGTAGTGAGCGGGCTGGCTCTGGTCCGTTCAGTGCTGCTGGCGCTGGTGCTGGCATGCGGCATCACGCAACGGCTGCAGCAGGCCGTGGCACTGACCCGCAGCATCGCCGACGGCGACCTGAGCCAGCGCTTGGGGAACGCCGCAAACGGCCGCCAAGGCGCCGGGCACGGCAACGACGAGGTGGCGCAGACGCTGACCGCCTTGGGCGAGATGCCAAGCCGGCTGCACAGCACGATTGGTCAGGTTCGGGCTTCGGTGCTGGCCATCGAGTGCGCTTCCAGCGAGATCGCGTCCGGCACCAACGACCCGTCGGCGCGCACCGAGCAAAGCGCGTCCAGCCTGCAGGCAGCCGCCAGTTCGCTGGCGCAACTCACGTCCACCGTGAAGAGCTCGGCCGACAACGCGGCCATGGCCAGCAAGCTGACGAATTCGGCATCGGCCGACGCCCAGCGCGGTGGCGCGGTGGTGTAGCAGGTGGTCACCACCATGCAGGACATCAACGCCAGTTCACGCAAGATCGGCGAGATCATCGGCACCATCGACGGCATCGCGTTCCAGACCAACATCCTGGCACTGAACGCTGCGGTTGAGACCGCACGCGCTGGTGAACAGGGCCGTGGTTTCGCGGTGGTGGCCAGCGAAGTGCGCAGCCTGGCGCAGCGTTCGGCGCAGGCCGCGCGCGAAATCAAGGGCCTGATCGGGGCCAGCGTCGAACGCGTCGAAGCCGGCACCCGGCTGGTCGATGAAGCCGGCACGGTGGTGAGCGACATCGTGGCCCTGGTGGAAAAAAGCGCGGCCGCCGCGATGAGCATGCGCGAGCAATCGGCGAAATTGGCCGAGGCCGTGGGTGCGCTCAGGTTAAGCGGTCAGGCCGGCTGATCAGCCTCAGCCAGGACCACCCTGCGGCGCCCCCGGCGCGGCAACCGAAAGCGGCACCGTGGCGGACAAGGCCACCGTGTCGCTTTCGTCTTTCAGCGCCACGCCGGTGCCACCCAGGCGCCGCGCGGCACCCAGCAGCCAGGCGATGCGGTGCGCGGCTTGCTCGCACGTCTGGCCGGCCGGACGGATATTGGACACGCAGTTGCGCTGCGCGTCAGTCCGCCCCACTTGCGGCGCCCAGGTGAGGTAGGCGCCCAGGCTGTCGGGCGACGACAGGCCCGGCCGTTCACCGATCAACACCAGCACGGCGCGCGCGCCCAGCAGGCCGCCAATCTCGTCGCCCAAGGCCACGCGCGCCTGCTGCGCCAGCAGCACCGCGTCCACCGACAGGCCCTGCGCTTCCAGATGCGGGCGCAGTGCCAGCAACAGTGGCAAGGCGTGGTGCAGCGCGGCCTGCGCCGAAAGACCGTCGGCCACCACCACGGCCACATCGCAAGCCGGCGGCCGCAACGCAGCCAGCAGCGCTGCGCTTCTGGCACTCAGATGCCGGCCCAGGTCGGGCCGCCGCAGATAGCTCGCGCGGTCGGGCGCAGCACTTTCGATGGCCGTGCCGACAAAGGCGTGCAGGGCCAGTTCGGCCGCCAGTGCCCTGCTGTCGAAAACCGTGTGCACCGCATCGCGGGCGAGCGCCTGGGCCTGCGCGAACCGCAGCCATTCGGCGGTGGGCAGGCTGACCCCTGCGCGGCCCAGTGCGATGCGCGCAGCGGTGTGGGCGCGCAAAGCGTTCCACGGGTCGGGCTCGGCGCTCACCGGCCACCCGCCGAACCTGCCAAACCCGCCAGGCCAGACCCGCCCGACAAATCCGTCAACAAGGCGTGTTGCGCCGGCGCCGACAACAAGCGTCCGCCCTGGCCGGTGATGCCCGCGCGCGCCAGCCAGGCCTCGAACTCGGGCGCGCGCTTCAGGGCCAGCAGGTTGCGCAGCACGGCCGCGTCGTGGAAGCTCGTGCTCTGATAGTTCAGCATGATGTCGTCGGCCCCCGGCACGCCCATGATGAAGTTGACGCCGGCCGCGCCCAGCAGCGTCATCAACGCGTCCATGTCGTCGCTGTCGGCTTCGGCGTGGTTGGTGTAGCAGATGTCGCAACCCATCGGCACGCCCAGCAATTTGCCGCAGAAATGGTCTTCCAGACCGGCCCGGATGATCTGCTTGCCGTCGTACAAATACTCCGGGCCGATGAAGCCGACCACGGTGTTCGTCAGCAGTGGCGAGAAGGCCCGCGCCACGCCGTAAGCCCGCGCTTCCATCGTCTGCTGATCGACCCCGTGGTGGGCGTTGGCACTGAGTGCCGAGCCCTGCCCGGTCTCGAAATACATCACGTTGTGGCCCACCGTGCCGCGCTGCAACGACAGCGCCGCCTGCTGGGCCTGGCGCAGCAAATCCAGCGTGACGCCGAAGCCCGCGTTGGCCTGCTCGCTGCCGGCGATGGACTGAAAGACCAGGTCCACCGGCACGCCTTGGTCGATGAGCCGCAGCGTGTTGGTCACGTGCGTCAACACGCAGCCTTGGGTGGGGATGGCGTGGCGCTGGATCACGCCGTCCAGCAGGCGCAGCAGGTCGGCGATGACCGCCAGGCTGTCGCTGGCCGGATTGATGCCGATGACCGCGTCGCCGCAGCCGTACATCAGGCCGTCGAGCAGCGAAGCCGCGATGCCGCGCAGGTCGTCGGTGGCGTGGTTGGGTTGCAGGCGCACGGCCAGGTGGCCGGGCAAGCCCAGGGTGTTGCGGAAGGCCGTCGTGACCTGGCATTTCTTGGCCACCAGCATCAGGTCTTGCAGGCGCATCAGCTTGCTGACCGCAGCGGCCATTTCGGGCATCAGGCCGGGGGCCAGCGCACGCAGCGCGGCGGGTGTGGCGGCAGGCCCGAGCAGCCAGTTGCGGAAGTCGCCGACCGTCAAATGCGCCACCGTTGCGAAGACGGCCGCGTCGTGGCTGTCGATGATCAGGCGCGTGACTTCGTCGTCTTCGTAAGGCACCAGCGCTTCGCTGAGGAAAGTCTTCAGCGGCAAATCGGCCAGCGTCAGTTGCGCGGCGATGCGTTCGGCGGCCGACCCGGCCGCAACGCCGGCCAGCGCGTCGCCGGAACGCCAAGGCGTCGCTCGCGCCAGCAGCGTCTTCAGGTCATCGAAGCGATGGGTTCGACCGGCCAGCGTTTGCGTCCAGGGCATGGCCGCAGTCTAGTGGTGCACCTCGACTTCGCCGGGGGCGGCCAGCCGTGCGGCCGCCAGCTTGCCGATCAGTCGGCATGGGTTTCACTGTCATGCCAAGACCCCAGCGCCCACTGCGACAGCCCCGCCATCGCTGCGAACAGCAGCACGCCGGCCACCGTGATCAGCAGCAGCGCCGCGAACATGCGCGGGATGTTCAGCTGGTAGCCGGCTTGCAGGATCTGGTACGCCAGACCCGTGCCCGTGCCGCCGGTGCCGGCGACGAATTCGGCCACCACGGCGCCGATCAAGGACAAGCCGCTGCTGATGCGCAGCCCACCGAAAAAGTAGGGCAGCGCTGAAGGGATGCGCAGCCGCACCAGCGTCTGCCAACGCGACGCGCGGTTCAATTTGAAGTAACTCAGCAGCCCGGGGTTGACGCTGCGCAAACCCAACGTGGTGTTGGCGATGATGGGGAACAAGGCCACCAGCGTGGCGCAGATCACCAGCGACGCCGTCGGGTCCTTGACCCAGATGATGATCAGCGGCGCGATGGCCACGATGGGCGTCACCTGCAGCAGCACGGCATAGGGAAACAACGCCGTTTCAATGAACCGGCTCTGCACGAAAGCGAAGGCGATCAGCACCCCCAGAACCGTGGCGCAAAGGAAGGCCAGCAGCGTGATCTTCATCGTGACGAACAGCGCGCCGAACAACAGGCCGGCGTCTTCGAACAGCACCTGAGCCACGCGCAGCGGCGGCGGCACCAGGAAGACCGGCACGTCGAAGTAGACGACCAGGCCCTGCCACAGCGCGATCAGCACCACGGCCACCAGCAACGGCCAGATGAACTTCTGGGCACTGGGGCTCATGCGCGGTCGGCCTGGGTGCCCAGGGTTGCGCCGCTCGCCGGGTCGCTGGCATTCAGCAGGCTGTCCTGCAACGCCTTCGCCTGCCGACTGAAGGCCGTGGACACCCTGAAATCGGCGCTGCGCGGATAGGGTTCGTCGATCGCAAATTCCTCGACGATGCGGCCTGGCCGCGCCGCCATCACCAGCACGCGCTGGCTCAGGAACACGGCCTCGTGGATGGAGTGGGTGACGAAGATGACAGTCAGCTTCTGGCGCTGCCAGAGTTCCAGCAAGTCGCTGTCCAACCGGTTGCGGGTGATCTCGTCCAGCGCGCCGAAAGGCTCGTCCATCAACAGCAATTGCGGTTGCGTGACCAGACCGCGCGCGATGGACACGCGCATCTGCATGCCGCCACTCAGTTCACGCGGCAGGCTGTCGCCGAAGCGGCTCAGGCCGACCAGTTGCAGCGCACTTTCAACGCGCGGCGCGGCCTCGGCCGCGGGCACGCCGGCCAGGTCCAGCGGGAGGCGCACATTGCTGCGCACGCGGGCCCAGGGCATCAGCGTGGCTTCCTGGAAAACGAAGCTCAGGCGGTGGCCTTCGCCGGTCACCGTACCGGCCTGATCGACCGGTTTGCGCCACAGCAGCAAACGGCCGCCACTGGGTGGCAACAAGCCGGCCACCATCTTCAGCAGCGTGCTCTTGCCGCAGCCGCTAGGCCCCAGCAGGGTGACGAACTCGCCCTCGCGCACCGTGAGGTTCACCGGCAGCAAGGCGCGCGTGCCGTTGGGGTAGGTCTTCTCGGCCGAGAGGGCTTCGACTGCCGGGGTGCTGCTCATCGCCTGCGCAATGGCCGCTTTCGGTTCAAGGCAGAACCTTCAGGTCTTGGACGAAGCGCGTGGTGTAGGTCTTTTTCACATCCACCTTGGCCGGGTCCAGCAGCTTCATGCTGACCAGCATGTCGTAGGTCTTTTTCATGCGCGCGTCGGTGATGATCCCGACACCCATCGTCTTGGCATCACCACCCAGCACCATGCCGGTTTCCTTGAGCAGACGGATGCCGTTGAGCAACTCGTCTTCGGCCATGTTCGGGTTGTCTTTGCGGATCAGCGCGTTGGCCGCTTTCGGGTCGCCCGTCATGTAGTCCTTCCAGCCCTGCATGCTGGCCTTGACGAAAGCCGCCACCTGCTTGGGCTTCTTCTGCAAGGTGCTTTCCATGCAGACGATGGTGGTGGTGTAAGGCGGCCAGCCGTGGTCAGACAGCAGGAAGGCGTTCGGCTTGAACTTGGCTTGCTTTTCGATCGCATACGGCTCGCTGGACAGGTAGCCCTGCTGCACCACGTTCTTGTCCGCCACGAAGGGCTGGGTGTTGAAGGTGTAGGGGCGAGCCTGCTTGTCGTCGAGCTTGAACGTGGCCTTCAGCCAGGGCCAGAAGTTGGTGTTGGCGTCGGCTGAAATCAGGATGGTCTTGCCCTTCAAGTCGGCCATCTGCTTGAAGTTTTCGGGGTGACCGATCATCACCTGCGGGTCTTTCTGGAAGGCCGCGGCCACGGTCACGGCGGTGATGCCGTTCTCGCGTGCTTTCATCGTTTGAACGTCGTAGCCCATCAAGCAGTCCACCTGCCCGGCAGCCAGAAGCTGCAGGCCGTTCACCTGTGAACCACCCATGCGGATGGAAACATCCAGGCCTTCCTTCTTGTAGAGGCCCGTCGCCAACGCCTGGTAGAAGCCGCCGTGCTCGGCCTCGGCGTACCAGTTGGTCAGGTAGACGAATTTTTCTTGCGCTTGCGCTTGCGCCTGGGCTGCGGAAGTCAGCGCGCCAATCAGCAGCGCCAGGGTGGCGGCCAGCAGGGCCGGCGAGGGCTTCCGAAGGGTGTTCAGCAGCATCATGGCTTCTCCGTTGTCAGTGGCACAGCAGAGTGTCTTTCAAACCTGCCGCGCGGGGCGCTGTGTGCTGTGTGCTGCGCGCGGTGCGCAGCGCACTAGGGCAACGCCGCCAGGTACAGCGCCAGCAACTCGATGTCCGCGGCCGTCATGGCCTGCGCGGCCGACGTCATGTTGCCGTCCATGTCGAAACGCGTCTGTGCCTTGAAGCCCAGCAATTGGGTGCGCAGGTAAGCGGCCTGCTGGCCGGCCAGGCGCGGAATGTGCTGCTGGCCTTTCAGCGTGGCGCCGTGGCACTGCACGCAATTCAGTTGCTCGGCGCGCGCACGGCCAGCCGCTTGCTGGTCCGCCGTTTGTGTGGCGGCTGCAGGCGTCACCGGCAAGGCGGCGTAGTAGCCGCCCAGCGCGTTGATTTCGGCATTGCTGATGTTGGCCGTCAGCGCGGCCATCACGGGGGTCAGCCGCCGGCCCTCGCGGAACATCACCAGTTGCGTGGTGATGAACTGCTTGGGCTGGCCGGCCAGCGAAGGCACGTCGGGCGCTGGCGAATTGCCGTTGGCCCCGTGGCAGGCGCCGCAGGTTTGCACCTGCTGCTGCAGGCTCACGGCGTCAGCAGCGTGGGCTGGCCAAGCGCTGGCGGCGAGCCAAGCGCCCGCAACCACGGCCGCCCGGACAGCGGCAAGAGACACGCCAGCCCGACCGCTCATTTCTTGTAGCTGACGCGGTAAACGATGCCGTTGTAGTCGTCAGACACCAACAGCGCGCCGTCCTTCATCACCAGCACATCGACCGGGCGGCCCCACATCGGCGGGTCGGCCTTGGGGTCGGTCAGGAAGCCTTCCAGGAAGGGCTTCATCGTCGGCACGCCCTTGGCGTTCATCGTCACCTGCATCACGTTGTAGCCCTGCTTGTTGGTGCGGTTCCACGAGCCGTGCATGGCGATGAACATGCTGTTCTGGTAGGCCGCCGGAAACATCTTGCCGGTGTAAAAACGCATGCCCAGCGGGGCGATGTGGGCACCCAGCTTCAGGCTCGGTGCGTCGAATTCGGCGCAACTGCGGTTCTTGCCGAATTCGGGGTCGAGCAAGTCGCCCTGGTGGCAATACGGGAAGCCGAAGTTCATGCCGGCCTTGGGCGCGCGGTTGAGCGTGTCGTTGGGCAGGTCGTCGCTGACCCAGTCGCGTGCATGGTTGGTGAACCACAGCTCCTTGGTTTTCGGATGCCAGTCAAACCCCACCGTGTTGCGCACGCCGCGTGTGTATTGGTCCATCACGCCGGTCTTCGGATCGACCCGGTTGATGCTGGCCTGGATGGTGCCGGGCATCACGATGTTGCCCGGCGAGCCGATGTTGAAGTAGAGCTTGCCGTCGGGCCCCATGGCCAGGAACTTCCAGAAGTGGCCGGCCTGGTTGGTGGGGTCGAGGTTGTCGATGACGACCTTGGCTTCGGGCGGGTTGTCCAGCCTGTCTTCAATGCCGTCGTAGCGCGTGATGCGGCCACGCTCGGCGACGTACAGCGTGCCCTTGTCGAAGGCCACGCCATTGGGCGACTTCAAGCCTTTCAAGATGCGCTTGACCTCACGCTTGCCGTCTTTTTCAGTGATGGCGTAAACGTCGCTCAAATTGCGGTTGCTGACGAAAACCGTGCCCTTGTCACCCAAAGCCAGCGAGCGCGCTTCGGGGATGCCGTCGGCATAGACCTCGACCTTGAAACCGGGCGGTACCTTCAGCGTACTGACCGGCAATTCGCTGGCCGGACGGCCGGTGAAGATGGGCGCGATGGGGTGCAGTGGCGAAGCATTCTGCTCAGCCGTGCGGCCCTGTTGCCAAGACGGCGCAGGCGGGGTCGCTGCAGCCGGCGCGGTGGCCGGCGGCGTCTGGGCCTGGGCCCAGACCGTGCCGCAGGCCAGCAGGGCCGCAGCGAGTGTTTTCACGGGACGGAAGGTGGCGTCGGGCATGTCTTGTCTCCTGTTGTTATCGGTCAGCGAGCCCAGGCTTGCGCGCTTCAAGCACAGCCAACCCGGGATCGGTTCAGTCTAGCAGCGGGTCCTCCAACTTGAGCGTCAGCCCCCGTCAGTCCGCGAAGGCCGAGCTCAGCCTGCGTCGGCCAGGAAACGCGGCGCGCGGCGCATGCGGCTGGCCTGCTCGTAGGCGTGCGCAATGCCCAGCAGCTTGGCGTCTTGCCAGGCCAGCGCGCCGAACGACAAGCCCACAGGCAATTCAGCCACCAGCCCCATCGGCACGGTGATGTGGGGGTAGCCCGACACCGCGAACGGTGCGGTGAAGCCAGCACGGGTGCTGAAGTCGCCCAGGATGTGGTCGATGCGCCAGGCCGGGTTGCCGGTGGCGGTGACAACCGCGTCGAGCTTGTGTTCCGCGAACAGCGCGTCCAGACCTTCGGTGCGCGAATAGCGGTGGTTGATGGCCAGCGCCTCGGTGTAGTCCTTGCTGTCCAACCCCGTGGTGGCCTGCGCCGACAGAAAAAGCTCCTGGTCGAAGTAGGGCATGGTCTGCGCGGCATGCGCGTTATTCCAGACGATCAGGTCCTGCAGGTTCTTCACCGCCGCGTCGGGTTGGAAAGCCGCCAGGTACTTGGCCACGCCGTCCTTGAATTCGTGCAGCAGCACCGTCGATTCGGTGTTCGCGTATTTGTCGCGGTTGGGGATGTTCAAGTTCTCAACCAGCACCGCGCCCTGCGCCTTCAACACCAAGATCGCGGCTTCGAACAAGGCCAAGGCCTGCGGCTGATTGGGCAAAGGGCTGCGGACCACGCCGATGCGTGCGCCTTGCAAGGCGTCGGGCTTCAGTGCGCCCAGGTAGTCGGGCTGCAAAGGCGCGGCAGCGGTGGCGGCATCGCGCGCATCCGGTCCGGCCAACACCGCCATCAACAAAGCCGCGTCGGCCACGCTGCGGGCCATCGGCCCGGCGGTGTCTTGCGAGGCCGCGATGGGGATGATGCCGTCGCGGCTGACCCGGCCCAGCGTGGGCTTGAAGCCGACGATGCCGCTGCGGCTGGCCGGCGACACGATGGAGCCGTCGGTTTCGGTGCCCACCGCAAACACGCACAACCCGGCCGCCACAGCGACGCCCGACCCCGAGCTGCTGCCGCTGGGCGTGCGTGTCAGCGCGTGGGCGTTCTTGGTCTGCCCGCCCCGGCTGCTCCAGCCACTGCTGCTGCGTGTGCTGCGGAAGTTGGCCCATTCGCTGAGGTTGGTCTTGCCCAGGATGACGGCGCCGGCCTCACGCAGCCGCGTGACGATGTGGGCGTCGCGCTGCGCGTGCAAGCCGGCCAGCGCCAAAGAACCGGCGGTGGTGGCCATGCGGTCGGCGGTGGCGATGTTGTCCTTGATCAGCACCGGCAAGCCGTGCAGCGGCCCGCGCACGCGGCCGGCCTTGCGCTCGGCGTCCAGCGCGCGCGCTTGCCGGAGTGCGTCGGGGTTGATCTCGATGACCGACCGCAGTTGTGGCCCGGCGTGGTCGATGGCGGCGATACGGCGCAAGCAAGTGCGCGTCAAGCCGAGCGCGCTCAGGCGGCCAGCGGTCATGCGGGTTTGCAGCGCGGCGGCATCCACGCCTTCAAAGACAGACGGCGCAATGGCGGCGCCAGCGGCCTGCACGCTGTCACTCATCACGCTGGTCACCGTGGCGGTGGCGGCTGTGGCGGCGGCGATGAAGCCGCGTCGGCTCACGGGGGTGCGCATGCAGGGGGCTCCGGCTCATCGCTTCAAAGGCAAGGTTGGGTGCAGAGCGCGAACTCTAGGGCAGGCCATTGAAACCACCCGGTCGTCAGGCTGCGGTGCGGTACAACCGCGCCTCAGCCCGACGCCGCTTTTGCGTCTGCAACCTTCGAAGGTGCCCATGAACCGTCCCGTCCTGACCCTGCTGGCTGCGGCCACCATCACCGCCGGCTGCACGAGCACGCCAACCGCCCCTTCCAACTCGTCCACCACGGCCATGGCGGCCGTGCCGCTGATCGAGCGCAGCCGCCTCTTCGGCAACCCGTCCAAGGTCGGCGGCCGCATCAGCCCCGACGGGCTGTGGCTGAGCTGGATCGCGCCGCGCGAAGGCGTGCTGAATGTGTGGGTGGCGCCAGTGGCCGACCCGGCGCAGGCCAGGCCGCTGACCGCCGAGACGCAGCGCCCCATCCGTTCTACTTTCTGGTCGCCCGATTCGAAGACCGTGCTCTACATCAACGACAAGGGCGGCGACGAAAACTTCCTGCTCTACGGCGTGGACGTGGCCAGCGGCACGCTGAAGAACTACACGCCCTTCGAGAAGACACGGGCCCAGGTCGTGGCCATCAGCAACAAGGTCAAGGACCGCATCCTGGTCGGCCTGAACAACCGCGACGCGCGCTGGCACGACGTGCACAGCCTGGACCTGGCCAGCGGCAAGCTGACGCTGGTGCTGAAGAACGACAGCTACGGCGGCTTCGAGGCCGACGACAAGCTGACGCTGCGCCTGGCGCAGAAGTCGCGCGCTGACGGCGGAGCTGACTACTTCCGTTTGAAAGACGGTGTGGCCGAGGCCACGCCCTTCGTCAGCGTGGGCCTGGAAGACTCGCAAACCACGCAGCCGCTGCTGATCACGGCTGACGGGCAAACGATGTATTGGACCGATTCACGCGGCCGCGACAAAGCCGCTCTGGTGGCGCAGAACCTGGCCACGGGCGCCACCACCGTGGTCGCGCAAGACGCCCGCGCCGACATCGACTCAGCCCTGTACGACCCGCAGACGGGCACCGTGCAGGCCTATGCCGTGAACTACCTGAAGAGCGAATACGTGGGCCTGGATCCGGCCATGCAGACCGATCTGAAGCGCCTGCAGGCGGCCACGCCGGGGCAGTTCACCATCACCTCGCGCAGCGAAGACGACAACCGCTGGCTGGTGGCGATGGACCCGGTCACCGCGCCCGGCAGCACCTGGCTGTATGACCGCCGCGCGCAGCGTCTGAGCAAGCTCTACGTCAGCCGCCCCGAGATGGAAGGCGCGCCGCTGGTGCCCATGCAGCCGCTGGAAATCAAGTCGCGCGACGGTCTGACGCTGGTTTCTTATCTGACGTTGCCCAAGGCCGTGGACCCCACCGGCAGTGGCAAGGCCACGCAGCCGGTGCCCATGGTGCTGTTCGTGCACGGCGGGCCCTGGGCGCGTGACGGCTACGGCGGCAACAGCTACCACCAGTGGCTGGCCAATCGCGGCTACGCGGTGCTATCGGTGAATTACCGGGGCTCCACCGGTTTCGGCAAGGCCTTCATCTCGGCCGGCGACGGCCAGTGGGGTCGCAAGATGCACGACGACCTGCTGGACGCAGTGGACTGGGCCGTGGGTGCTGGCGTGACCACTCGCGAGCAGGTGGCCATCATGGGCGGCAGCTACGGCGGCTATGCCACCTTGGCTGGTCTGGCCTTCACGCCACAGGCTTTTGCGTGCGGCGTGGACATCGTCGGGCCGTCGAACCTGTACACGCTGCTGGGCACCATCCCACCCTATTGGGAATCGTTCAAGCAGCAGATGTACCGCCGCATGGGCGACCCCGGCACCGCCGCCGGCAAGGCCTGGCTGACCGAGCGTTCGCCGCTGAATTCGGCCGACAAGATCGTCAAGCCGCTGCTGATCGGCCAGGGTGCCAATGACCCGCGCGTGAACGTGCGCGAGTCCGACCAGATCGTCGAGGCGATGGCCGCCAAGAAGATCCCGGTGACCTATGTGCTTTTCCCCGACGAAGGCCACGGCTTCGCACGGCCGGTGAACAACATCGCCTTCAATGCGGTGACCGAAAACTTCCTGGCGCAATGCCTGGGCGGCCGTTCCGAGCCCATCGGCACGACGCTGAAAGCCTCGACCGCGCAGGTCAAGCACGGCGCGGAATACGCGCGCGGGCTGGCTGACGCGCTGGCGGCGAAGTAGGTTGCGCCGCGACGGCTTGGCCGCCGTCACACGCCCCGTCACGCGCCCCGTCACGCGCCCCGTCACACACTGCGTCAGTCCCCGTCGCCACCCATCAACGGCGGCTGATCCAGGTCGGCGTCGAAGCCCATCAAGACGCTGGCCAGCGTGAAGGCGCGCCACAAGTGAGGCGGCATCTGCTGGATGGCTTCCGGCGTCTTGCCGGCGGCGATCCAGGCGCCGATCTGGGCGTGCTGCTCGTCGCTGAGCAGGTGCAGGCTGCGCATCTCGTCGAGCGTCTGCATGGCGGGGGCTCCTGGGTTGCGCGCGGCACAGGGGGGGGTGCCATGCGCACTAGCATACCGGCTGCTTTGACTACCCTTTACGCGACCCGACAACGGGACACACGCCATGCGCAAACCGATCTTGAAATCCCTGGCCGCCGTCTTGGTGATCGGGCTGCTGGCCGCCACTGTCTTCGTGGTCAATCTGGTCTGGTTCCGGCCCTTCAGCCTGAACCTGTTTTACGAAAAGATCTTCGTCAAGTTCTCGCTGCAGAACCCGGAACTGCTGACCTCGCTGGGCATTGCCGAGCAGTTCGGCTACCGCCGCCACAACGCGCACCTGGGCGATGAATCGGTGGCCCGCGTGGCGCGTGACTTCGCGGACTGGCACCACCACCTGGACGATCTGAAGGCCTACGACTTCGCCAGCCAGACACCTGCACAGCAACTGTCCACGCGGGTGCTGAGCTGGTTCATCGCCAGCCAGCTGGAAGGCGAGAAGTACGCCTTCCACGACTACCCGGTGAACCAGATGTTCGGGGTGCAGAACGGCACACCCGATTTCATGATCAACCAGCACCGCATCCCCGACCTGCGCGGCGCTGAGGACTACCTGTCGCGCCTGGGTGAAGTCGGCCGCAAATTCAACGAGGTGCTGGAAGGCCTGGCGCTGCGCGAGAAGAAAGGCGTGGTGCCACCGCGCTTCGTCATCGAACGCGTGCTGACCGAGATGCGCGGCTTTGCCGGCAAGCCGGCCGTCGAAAACCCGCTGTACCTGAATTTCGTGAAGAAGGTGGACGCGCTGACCGCGCTGACACCGGCCGAGAAGCAAGCGCTGTACGCGCGTTGCGCGCAAGCCCTGGACAGCGGCGTGCTGCCGGCTTACCGCAAGCTGATCGCTTTCTTCGATGGCCAATTGACCCGCGCCACCACCGATGACGGTGTGTGGAAGCTGCCCGATGGCGATGCCTATTACGCCTGGCGCCTGCGCAACCAGACCACCACCAACATGACGCCCCAGCAGGTGCACGACCTGGGCCTGTCCGAGGTGGCGCGCATCGAGACCGAGATGCAGACCATCCTGACGGCGCAAGGCCAGCTGCAGCCCGGCGAGACACCGGCGCAGGCCATGGCGCGCCTGTCCAAGGAACCACGCTTTCTGTACCCCAATGACGAAGCGGGTCGCAAGGCCGCGCTGGCCGACTACACAAAGATGATCGAGGACCAGCTGCTGCGTTCACGCGCCGTGGTGGGCCTGGTGCCCAAGGCGCCCATCGAGGTGCAGCGCGTGCCCGAGTTCAAGGAAAAAACCTCAGCCGGCGCCTACTACAACCCGCCGGCGATGGACGGCACGCGGCCCGGTGTTTTCTACGCCAACCTGCGCAACCTGAACGAGCTGCCGAAGTTCGGCATGCGCACGCTGTCCATCCACGAAGGCGTGCCCGGCCACCACTTCCAGATCGCGCTGGCGCAGGAGCAAAAGGGCGGGCCGATCTTCCGCAAGGTGCTGCCCTTCACCGCTTACGCCGAGGGCTGGGCGCTGTACGCCGAGTGGCTGGGCACCGAACTGGGCGTCTATAAGGACGACCCGTTCAGCGACCTGGGCCGCCTGCAGGCCGAGATGTTCCGCGCGGTGCGGCTGGTGGTGGACACCGGCATCCACTTCAAGCGCTGGCCGCGCCAGCAGGCCATCGACTACATGAGCAGCAAGACCGGCATGCCGCAGGGCGAGGTGGTGGCAGAGATCGAGCGCTACATCGTCATGCCCGGCCAGGCCTGCGCCTACAAGGTGGGCATGTTGAGCATCCGGGCGGCGCGCACGCGGGCTGAGAAAGCCCTGGGCCCACGCTGGAATGCAGAGGCCGAGAAGGCCTTCCACGACACCGTGCTGGGCTCAGGCTCGCTGCCGCTGCAGATCCTGGACGAGCAGGTGGACGCCTGGATCAAGAGCCGCGGTTGAGCTGCGCGGCCCGACCCGGCGGGCCAGGGCCTGCGCCCCGTGCGGGCATGCGTCAGACGCTGCCAGGGGCGTGTAGCACTCGCAGGTGCGCGCCTGCAACCCGGCGCGGTCGAGGATGGCGATGCGGCCGCGTGCGTAGCGGATCAATCCCGCCTGCTGCAGGCTCAGCGCGCCGGCTGTGACGCCCTCGCGCCGCACGCCCAGCATGGCCGCGATGCGCTCGTGCGTGGCACTCAATTCGGCGCTGTTGCTGCGGTCGACCTGCTGCAGCAGCCAGCGGCACAACTGTTGTTCCAGCTTGTGGTGCCGGTAACAGGCGCCGTTCCGCGCCATCTGCTCGATCAAAGTCTGTGTGGAGCGCAGCAGAGCCAGTCTCATGGGGCCAGACCGTGCCGCGTGCGCAGCGATGGTCGATACCGGCATGCGCCAGGCCAAGCCGGCGCCTTGCACAACGGCTGTGCTGTGCGTGCGCTCGCTGCCGATGAAGGCACACACACCCACCACGCCTTCGTGGCCCACCACGGCGATCTCGGCCGAGGCGCCGTCCGCAAGCGTCAAAACCAGCGAAACGACGGCCGTGACGGGAAAGTAAACGTGCTGCAGCACCTCACCCGCGTCATGCAGGACCGCACCCTGCCGCAGTTCGACACATTTCAGGTCGGCGCGGACTTGCTCCCACACGGCGGGGGGCAGCGAGGCCAGCAGGCGGTTGGTCCGCAGCGCGGTCTGCGGAACAGTAAAACGGGTGTTCACGTCGTCGGGCCTGTGAAAGTGCGAAGGGCGAGACCCGCCGCGCCACCCAGGCCGCTGAACAGATCCCGCGCCAATGTAGGAGTCTGCCGCGCATTCCGCTGCGTACTAAGACATAGTGTGCAGCCCGCACAGGACCGCCGGCTTGGCGCTCAGTCGGCCTTCGACGGGCTCACACGGGGCTCTCACACCAGCGGGCGTTGGCCCGGCCGGCCGTCGCCGTAGAGGTCGGCCAGGCGTGCCAGCGCGTGTGCATCGCACAGGGTCAGCACGCCGTCGCGCAAACGGTGCAGGCCCCGGCGCTCCAGCTTGCGCAGCGTCTTGTTGGTGTGCACCAGCGACAGACCCAGGCCGTCGGCGACGTGCTGCTGGGTCAGCGGAAAAGGCACACCGGCCTTGCCGCCGTCGGCCTGCAAAGCGGCCGCACGTTTGAACAACAGGATCAGCAAGCGCGCGATGCGCTCTTCGGCGCTGCGCCGCCCCACCGACAGCAGCGTGTCGTCGACCAGCGATTCTTCGTGTGCGGTCAACCAGGTGACGTTGAAACCCATCGAAGGCGACTGGCGGTGGATGGCCCAAAGTGCATCGCGCTGGAAGACGCAGAACACGGCATCGGTCAGCGCGTCCACGCCGTGCGCGGCAGCGTCGCCCATCTTCTGCTGCACGCCGATGAAGTCGCCCGCCATCAGGAAGCTGAGGATCTGCCGCCGCCCGTCGCTGAGCGACTTGTAGCGGAAGGCCCAACCCGAGAGCAGCGTGTACAGCGGCGCGTCGGTCTGGCCTTCGTGGATCAACGGCTTGCCCGCCGCCAAACGCATTTCACGCCGCTTCAGCGATTGCACGAGTTCAGTTTCTTCGGCCGTTTGGCCGAGGAAGAGTTCGAGCGGGCGCAAGGGGCAGTTGCTGCAAGCCGTCTCGGCCGGCGCAGCAGGCTTCTCGGTGGAGTCGGCGGTGAGATTCATCAGGGGCTCTGGTTCCGGGTCACGGTCTTCACACGGACCCTGGTCTGCTCAAGTCGTCACTGCCAGGATCAGGTCCGAGGCTTTCACCAGCGCCGTGGCGCGCGCGCCCGGTGCAAGACCCAGGGCCAGCACGCTGGCCTCGGTGATGATGGCCACGATGTGCCCGCCGCCGTCAATGTCCAGCGTCAGTTCGGCATTCACCGCGCCCGGCGTGATGGCCCGCACCGTGCCGTGCAACTGGTTGCGCGCCGAGACCTTTGCGCCTGCCGTTCCGGTGTCCATGCCGGTAGCCAGCAGCACGTGGGCCGCCTGGATCAGCACGATAACCGCCATCGGGGTGCGCAGGTCCAGCGCCCGCGTGCTTTCGCGCGTGACGATGGCGGCCAGGCGTGTGCCACCCGGCAGCGTGACCTCGACCTCGTCGTTGACGGCGCCGGCGCGCACGGCCGTCACGGTGCCCAGATATTGGTTGCGGGCGGTGGTCTTCATGTTCAGCACCTTCAGCACAGAGAAGTCTTCGTCGAGATCGAAAGCCTCGCCGGCCAGCAGGATGACGAAGCGCTGGTGCACGGTGTCCAGCAGCGCATAACGTTCCAGCAAGCGCGTGGCGTGTTCGGTCAGCCGGCTGGAACCGCCACCGCGTCCGCCGGTGCTGCGTTCAACCAGCGGCGTGCCGGCCACGCGGTTCATCGTGTCGATCGCGTCCCAGGCGGCCTTGTAGCTCATGCCGAAAGCCTTGGCGGCCTGCGTGATCGACCCCTGCTCGGCCACCGCGCGCAGCAAGGCCATGCGGCCGTGGCCACCCAGGCTGACACCGTCGGAGGCGATCCACAGCGAGCCCTTGACTTCGAGCCGCGTGGTCTGGGCGCTGGTGCTGCGCTTGCGGGCCATCAGCCGCGCCCCTTCAGCGGCCGTGCGACGACGCGCCCGGCGTCCAGGTGCACGACGTCTTCGGCCAGGCTGCGCACATCGCTGTCGTCGTGCGTGATCAGCAGCATCGGCAGCTGTAGCTGGTTCTGCAGTTCCTTCAACTCTTCGCGCAGGAGTTCGCGCAGCCGCTGGTCCAGCGCAGCAAAAGGCTCGTCCAGCAGCAAGGCCTGAGGTTCGGTGACCAGGGCGCGGGCCAGCGCCGTGCGCTGCCGCTGCCCGCCCGACAACTGGTGCGGGTGCTGCCCCGCCACCGCCTGCAGGCGGAAGGCGGACAGCCAGTGGTCGACCGCCGCGTCGGCGACAGAAGGACTGGGGTTCAGCCAGCCGCCACGGCGTGCAAAAGCGATGTTCTGGCGCACCGTGAGGTGGGGGAACAAGGCGTAGTCCTGAAACACCACGGCGAGCTGCCGTGCCTGCGGCGTCAGGGTCAGGCCCGTGCCGCTGTCGCACAGCGTGCGCCCGCCCACGACGACCCGGCCGGTATCCGGCCGGGTGATGCCGGCCATCATGCGCAGCGTCTGCGTCTTGCCGGCACCCGAGGGGCCGTGCAGCACGACGCGCTGGGCCTTGCTGGTGAAGCGGACATCCAGGTCGAAGGGCGACACGCCCTGGCGCAGACGCTTGCTCAGTGCGACGTCCCAGATCACGCTCGGCCCTTCAAGCTCGACATCCAGCTCACCCGCGCGCTGCCACGCGGCCGGGCACCAGGCGGCCGGCGCTGAGCAGCACCGCGATGCAGGTGATGGACGTGATGGCGACCAGGTAATTGGCGGTGTCGTCCTGGCCGGCTTGCACCGCCTCGTAAACCGCGATCGACAGCGTCTGGGTCTTGCCGGCGATGCTGCCGGCCACCATCAGCGTGGCGCCGAATTCGCCCAAAGCCCGCGCGAAAGCCAGCAGCAACCCGGCCAGGATGCCGCGCCAGGCCAGCGGCAGCGACACGCGGAAGAACACCGCGGCCTCGCTGATGCCCAGCGTGCGCGCAGCGTCTTCCAGTTGCGGGTCCACCGTCTCGAAAGCCGCGCGTGCCGCCTTGAACACCAGGGGGAAGGCGACGATGGCCGCCGCGATCACAGCCGCTTGCCAAGTGAAGATCAGGCGGATGCCGAAGTGCTGCAGCAGCCAGGCGCCGATCACGCCCTGGCTGCCGATGACCACCAGCAGGTAGTAGCCCAAAACGGTGGGCGGCATCACCATCGGCAGCGTCAGTGCGGCGTCAACCAGGTCGCGGCCCGGGAAGCGCCAGCGGGCCAGCACCCAGCCCGCCGCGACGCCCAGAAAGAGGTTGATCAACGTCGCGCAGCCGGCGACCTTCAAGGTCAGCGCCAGAGCGGTCCATGCGGCCTCCATCGTTCGATCGGTCAGTGGTGGGCGGTCGGCGGCCGGCGAGGCTCAGGGCTTGACGAAACCGTAGGACGCCAGCACGGCCTGGGCCTTGGGGGTGAACAGGAAATCGACAAATTGCGCAGCGCCGGCGGCGTTGGGTGCCGTCACCAGCGTGGCCACCGGGTAGACGATGGGCTGGGTTGTCGGCACGGTCAGCGCCACCTTGACCTTGGCGGACATCAACGCGGCGTCGGTGGCGTAGACGAAGCCGGCATCGACCTCGGCGCGGGCCACGTAGTCCAGTGTCTGTCGCACGTTGCTGGCGCCGATCATCTTGGGCTCTAGCGCCGCCCACAGCCGGGCCGCTTCGAGCGCGCGCTGGGTGTAGCGACCCACCGGCACGCTGGCGGGCAGGCCGATGGCGATGCGGGCGTAGCCGGGCTGCGCCAGCTCGGCCAATGACGATGGTGTCTTGGCAGCCGACGTGGGGACGATCACCACCAGCGTGTTGGCCACGAAGTCACGCCGCTGCGCGGCCCGCACCAAGCTCCGGGCCTGCGCCTGGTCCATGGTTGCCGCGTCGGCGCTGGCGAACACGTCCACGGGCGCGCCCTTGGCGATCTGCTGCAGCAGCGCACCCGAAGCGCCGAAGTTCAGCTGCACTTTCGTGCCGGGGTGGGCGGCCTCGAACAAGGGCGCAATGTCGCGCAGGGCATTGGTCAGACTGGAGGCGGCAGACACCGTCACATCGGCCGCGTGAGCCGCCTGAGCCGCCTGAGCCGCCTGAGCCGCCTGAGCCGCCTGAGCCGCCAGCGCGAAGCACGCAGCGGCGGCGAAGTTCAGGGTGCGAAGCAGAACAACTTGCATGGAGGGCGGTGCCTTGAAAGCGTGAACGGAGCTCGGAACAAGGTTCGCGATATCAAAGTATATACAGCGCATTTCCATCGTCACAGCGCTGCGCCAGCTCGTCCACCAAGACCTGCAAGGCGCGTCGGTCCAGCGCGCGCAAGGCCTCAGCCCGGTCCACGCCCCCTTCACCGTCCGGCGGTAGAAAAGACGCCGCGCCGAAGTCGCTGAGCAGCGCCCCGCCCTGCCCATCGACCAGCAGGTTGTGCGCGTAGAGGTCGCCATGGCTCAGGCCGCGCGCATGCAGATGGGCCAGCGCGCCGGCGGCGGCGCGGGCCACGGCCAGGGCCAGCGCGGTGGGCAGGCGCAGGCCGGCCGCGTAGACGTCGCGGCTGCAACTGGCCATGCTGGGCGGGCCGGCCAGCGGCACCCAATGCGCGGCCAGGCGCGGCAGCACCAGGCCTTGCACGCCCTGCGGGTGGCCGTCCAGCACACCCAGCACACCGACCAGGTGCGGGTGCCCGCCCGCCGACACGCTGGTCGCCATCTCGCACTGCGGCAGACCGTCGCTGGTGACCGCACCCTTGAACAGCTTCACAGCCACGTCCTGCGCAGGTCCGCCGGGCGGCTGCCAACCAGCCGCGTGGATGTGACCCGATGCGCCCTCACCCAGCAAGTCCCGCAGGTGCAGTTCGTCCCAGTGGATGCGCCGTGCCGGGGTCACGGCCTGCGCGG
>JBBQAI010000139.1:0-10448 GCA_038316205.1 Burkholderiales bacterium | reverse complement strand
GAAGTGGTGCGCGCGCGTGGCGACCAAACCGATCATTGCCGACGGCGGCATCCGCCACCACGGCGACGTGGCCAAGAGCGTGCGTTTCGGCGCCAGCATGGTCATGGTGGGCTCGCTGTTCGCCGGCCACGAAGAGTCACCGGGCGCGGTGGTCGAAGTCGACGGCAAGCGCTACAAAGAGTATTACGGCAGCGCCAGCGACTTCAACAAGGGCGAGTACAAACACGTCGAAGGCAAGCGCATCCTGGAACCCATCAAGGGCCATCTGGCCGACACGCTGCGCGAGATGCGCGAAGACTTGCAAAGCAGCATCAGTTACGCCGGCGGCACCGTGCTGGCCGACCTGAAGAAGGTCAACTATGTGGTGCTGGGCGGCGAAAACGCGGGCGAGCACTTGTTCATGTAGGGCTGCGCCGTCGGCCAGCGGCGTCTGCTGGGTGCATGCCCCACCACTGCGCGTTGTTGCCCAAGTGGCCGCCCGTTGGCGATGGGCCTGAACGAGCGGTTACGGGCACAGCAGAACCGTACCCTGCACCGTGCAAAACCCGCTTGGTCCGAGCAGATTGGGTCCCGCGCGTTGCAGCCGCGTGCCGTCCGAGGCCCAACAACCCAAAGCGTCACATGAGGTGATGACCACAGCAGGTGCGCCGCGCCTCGGTGATCCGCCCACCGGCGTGCTGGGCGGGACCTGCCGTTGACGGGCAGGGGTCGTGACGATGGGTGACACCGAGATCGGCGGCTGGTAAGCGCGTCGGCCTGTTGGCAGCGGGTCGCCTGTGCTGCCAAGGCAAATGCGCGCAGCGTCCTTGCGCATCGCCGCCAGTTTCGTTTGGTCGGCCGGTGACGGGTGCTGCAGCCCGGTTGACTTGCGGCCAGCCGCCGCTTGTTCCTCGTGGGCCTGCAAGCCATCCAGCGCACGCCGGCACTCGAGCGCCGTTGTCGAATCAGCCGCCTGCGCCAGACTGGCACCAGCCACGAGAGCAAGAGCGAAGGCAAACCACTGACGCAACATTGAAGATGGACTGCACAAATCCGGCGAAGTTCAAACGACGGGGCGCTTGCCGCCACAATCCGTCGCCGCCGAACCAAGCGGCATTCGACGAGACCAATCGCAGATCGCCCGGCCTTCCGCAACGCCCGGAACGACCCGCGCCAAACCGCAAGCAGTGCTGAGGCCAAATCTCACCGCGCCAACATCCCCTGCCGCTCACCCGCCTCGGGCTTGCGCAACGACGCCGGCAAGGCCGGCGCTGAACTGCTCGCCGGGCAACCCCCACCGTCGGCATAGCGGGCCGCCGCCGCCATCAACGGGTCGCCGCTGGAAGCCTGGGCCGCCGTGAAGTCTTCGGCCACCGCGCAGGTGGGCGTCAAGCCGTCGAAGTAGCGTCCGGTGCCGACCTGATTGACGCTTTCGAAGTTGACGATGCTGTAGGTCGTGCCGCAGTAGGTGGCGGGCTGGAAACCCACCGGCTTGCCGCAACTCTTCTCACCGATGGCCACCACGTTCAAGCCCGCGCCGCGCAGGCCGTTGATGACCTGTTCACTGGCCGAGCAGGTGCGCCGGCCCATCAGCACGAACACGCGCGGCAGGCTGAGCGTCGCGCCGGGAACGGCGAAGGCGAAGTTGGTGTTGCTGGCGGTGTGCTTGGCGTTGTAAAGCAGCGTGGCGTAGTTCAGGCCTGCGCCTCGGCTGCCCGAGATGTAGCCCGCCAGCGTGGCCCCGGTGGACACCAGGCCGCCGCCGTTGTAGCGCAGGTCCAGCACCACGTCGGCCACGCCGGCCGCCTTGAATTGCGCGAAGGCTGCGTCGGCCGGCACCAGCGCCTGGCTAATCATGTCCTTCACTGCCACATAGCCCAGCTTGCGTCCGCCCGGGCTGAGTTGCACGCTGGTACCGGTCACCGGTGCCAAGTTGTAGCTGGCGGCCGTCAACACGCCGCTGAACTGGGCGCTGCCAGCGCGCGTGGTGGTGAGCGCCAGAGTCTGGCCGGGTGCGCTGGCCGTCAAGGCCGAAAAGTCGTCAGAGGCGATGACCTCGGCGGCCGTTCGCCCGGCTATGTGCGTGACGCGGTCGCCGCGCTGGATGCCGGCAGTGGCCGCCGGTGAACCCGGATCAACATAGCGCACATACAGCGGCTTGCTGCCGTCCTTGGCCAGTTCCAGGCCGGCCACCGCCACGCCGTAGCCCAGCGTCATGCCGTCGGTGAAGAAGCTGTTGAAGGCCTCGCTGCCCTGGGTGTAGGACCAGCGGTCGGCCGGGAAGCGGCTGTCGGTGCCGGTGTAGCGCAGCGCGGCCAGATAGGCCAGTGCGTCGGCATAGGGGCCAGGCGCAGGCTTGGGAGACAAGGCGGTCCAGAAATACCAGTCGTCCATGTAATTGCTCAGCCAGGTCTTCTGGTCGCTGGCCGAACAGGTCAGCGGCAGGCTGGTGGCTTCGCTGCTGCCCCCACCGCCGCAGCCCGCCAGCAGCAGGCTGAACAGGGCGATGGCCAAGTGGCGCAAGGGCCGGTGGAGATATCGGGACATGGGCGTCTTTCCGTTTGGACGGGTTGCCGTGCGGGTTGCTGTGCGGGTCTCAGTACCGAGAGGGGCTCCACCTACAATTGCAAGCCTCCCTGACCTGCCTGCGCGCCCCGTTTTTCCGGGGCTGCGGGGCTCGCTTTACCAGCCATCATGACCGAACTTGCCAAGTCCTACGAACCCGCCGCCATCGAAGCCCGCTGGGGCGCGCTGTGGGCGCAAAGCGGCGCCTACACCGCCACGCTGGACCCGGCGAAGGCGTCCTTCTGCGTCCAGCTGCCGCCGCCCAATGTGACAGGCACGCTGCACATGGGGCATGCGTTCAACCAGACCATCATGGACGCGCTGACCCGCTACCACCGCATGCGCGGCGACAACACGCTGTGGGTGCCGGGCACCGACCATGCGGGCATAGCCACGCAGATCGTCGTCGAGCGCCAATTGCAGGAAAAAGGGCAGAGCCGCCATGAACTCGGCCGCAAGAATTTCGTCGCCCAGGTGTGGGACTGGAAGGCCAGCAGCGGCGCCACCATCACCAACCAGATGCGCCGCATGGGCGACAGCGTTGACTGGTCGCGCGAGTACTTCACGATGGACGACAAGCTGTCGCCCGTGGTCACCGAAACCTTTGTGCGCCTCTTCGACGAAGGCCTGATCTACCGCGGCAAACGGCTGGTCAGCTGGGACCCGACGCTGAAGAGCGCGGTGTCGGACCTGGAAGTGGAAAGCGAAGAAGAAGACGGCTGGCTGTGGCACATCCGCTACCCCTTGGCTGACGGTTCAGGCAGCCTGGTGGTGGCGACCACGCGGCCCGAAACGCTGCTGGGCGACACCGCCGTGATGGTCCACCCGGAGGACGCGCGCTACACCGCCTTCGTCGGCCGGCAAGTGAAGTTGCCGCTGACCGACCGCGTGATCCCGGTCATCGCCGACGACTACGTGGACCGCGAGTTCGGCACCGGCGCGGTCAAGGTAACGCCGGCCCATGATGCGAACGACTACGCCGTCGGCCTGCGCCACACCTTGCCGATCATCGGTGTGCTGGCGCTGGACGCCACGCTGAACGACAACGCCCCCGAGGCCTATCGCGGCCTGGACCGTTTTGTGGCGCGCAAGAAAATCGTCGCCGACCTGGACGCGCTGGGCTTGCTGGTCGAAACCAAGAAGCACCGCCTGCAGGTGCCGCGTTGTGCGCGCACCGGCCAAATCGTCGAGCCCATGCTGACCGATCAATGGTTCGTGGCCGTCAACAAGGCCGGCAACGATGGCATCAGCATCGCGCAAAAGGCGCGCGACGCGGTCAGCAGCGGCGAAGTGCGCTTCGTGCCCGAGAACTGGGTCAACACCTACAACCACTGGATGAACAACCTGCAGGACTGGTGCATCAGCCGCCAGTTGTGGTGGGGGCACCAGATTCCGGCCTGGTACGGCAGCGGCGGTGAACTCTTTGTGGGTCGCGACGAAACCGAGGCCCGCGCCCGCGCTTCGGCCGCCGGCTACAGCGGCACGCTGACCCGCGACGAAGACGTGCTGGACACCTGGTACAGCAGCGCGCTGGTGCCGTTCAGCACGCTGGGCTGGCCGGCCACCACTGGCAAGCACGCCATTGAGCAGGATCTCTTCCTGCCGTCATCGGTGCTGGTCACCGGCTTCGACATCATCTTTTTCTGGGTCGCCCGGATGATCATGATGACCAAGCATTTCACCGGCAAAGTGCCTTTCAAGGACGTCTACATCCACGGCCTGGTGCGCGACGCGCAGGGCCAGAAAATGAGCAAAAGCGAAGGCAATGTGCTCGACCCGGTGGACCTGATCGACGGCATTGAGCTCGGCCCTTTGCTGGACAAACGCGTGGTCGGTCTGCGCAAGCCCGAGACCGCGCCGCGCGTGCGCAAGGAAACCGAAAAGGAATTCCCGCACGGCATACCGGCCTTCGGCGCCGACGCACTGCGTTTCACCATGGCCAGCTACGCCACGCTGGGCCGCAACATCAACTTCGACAGCAAGCGCTGCGAGGGTTACCGCAACTTCTGCAACAAGCTCTGGAACGCCACCAAGTTCGTCTTGATGAACTGCGAGGGCCAGGACTGCGGCTTGCAGGAGCACACCAAAGCCGAGTGCGCGCCGCCGCTATTGGATGACACCGGTCGCGTGACGCGCCCGGCGGGGCCCTTCCACCGCTACATGCAGTTCAGTCTGGCCGACAGATGGATCAGTGGCGAGCTGCAACGGGTTGAAGCCGCCGTCACGCAAGGCTTTGCCGACTACCGGCTGGACAACGTCGCCAATGCGATTTACGCCTTCGTGTGGGACGAGTACTGCGACTGGTATCTGGAAATTGCCAAGGTCCAACTGGCCGAGGCGGCCAAGAGCGGCAACGAAGGCCAACAACGCGCGACCCGCCGCACGCTGCTCAGCGTGCTGGAAACCGTGCTGCGCTTGCTGCATCCGGTGGCGCCCTTCATAACGGCCGAACTGTGGGACACGGTTGCCGCCGCCGTGCAGCGCAAGACGGTGGACAGCATCGTCAACGCGCGCTATCCGCAGGCCCAGCTGGAGAAGATCGACCCGGCCGCCGACGCCTGGGTGGCACGGCTGAAGGCGGTGGTGGCCGAAACACGCCGCCTGCGCAGCGAGATGAACTTGCCGGCCGGCGAGCGCGTGCCGCTGTTGACGCAGGGCGACGAGGCCTTCGTGCAGTCGGCCACGCCGGTGCTGAAAGCGTTGGCTCGCTTGGCCGATGTACAGGCCCTGCCGGACAGCGCGGCCTTCGCGGCCGCCACGCAAGCCGCGCCGGTGGCGATGAACGGCGAATTGCGGCTGGCCCTGCACGTGACCATCGACGTGGCTGCCGAGCAGGCCCGCCTTGGCAAGGAAATCGCCCGGCTGGAAGGCGAGATCGTCAAAGCCGATGCCAAGCTGGCGAACGAATCGTTTGTCGCCCGCGCCAAGCCGGCCGTGGTGGAGCAGGAACGGGCGCGGCTGGCCGATTTCAGAATGACGGTTCTTCGTCTCCAAGACCAGCTGACGCGCCTGTCGGTGCCGCTGCAGGCCCCGTTGCAGGCAGAGGCCTGACGCCAACCCGCCCGGTCTCTTTCAGGCGTTCGTCGATGCGGTGGGCCAGGGCCCAGGCGCTGCGCTTGAGCGACTGCTGCGTGGTGCCGCTCACGCGGGGCGTGACCTGCAGGGTGTCGGCGTGGCTCAGCGGCCGGCCAGCTTCCAGCATGGCCGGTTCGATGTTGTCAAACCAGGCTGCCGCCAGCGGACCTTCACGCAGCGTGCGCGCCAGGGCGACCTCGTTGAACAGCGACGACGGCGCCAGACTGACGATCACCTGGTCGCGCTTGCATTCGGCCAGCGCTCGTTCACCGAACAGGCCAACGTAGCGCGGGAAGAAATTCAGCAGCACGCAAACCGCATCGCTGCTGCGCAGCAGTTCGCGCAGCGTGACACCCTCGATGCCGCTGCGCCCCCAGATCGGGTCGGCCACGTGCACCGCCGGGTCGTAGCCCAGCACCTGCGCACCGAAAGCCGCCAGCAACGGCGTCAAATGGCGCACGGCCGGCGTCATGCCCACCACGCCCACCGTGCAGCCGTTCAATTCGCGGCCCACCAGCAGGCCCTCGGGGCTGATGACGGGCACGCGGCGCAGCATCTGCAGCACGGCAGCGATGACGAATTCGGCCTCGGCCGACGCACTGGCGCTGGCCGGCCGCACAACCTCGACACCGGCTTGCGCGCAGGCTTCCAGATCGATGTTCTCGGCGCCCACCGCCAGCCGGCCCAGGATGCGCAACCGGGGCGCGCGCTTGAGCATGGCAGCGTCTACCGCCACCGATGGCGGCACGATGGCAGCACGGGCGCGCGCCAGGGTGGCCCGGAAGGCCACCGGGTCCTGCGCCAGCTCGGGTGCAACCTTCACGGCATGCCGCGTGCTTAGCCAGGCCAGGACGTCACTGTCCAGCCGTTCGAGAGTCAGAACATCCATGATTGGCGCCGTGAAAGTGTCATAGAAAGGCCGAAATGCCCCATGCCACAATGAATCGATTCGGCCGCGTCGGCCATAGCAAAGACCCTCTCATGTTCATACAAAAGGCGATTTTTCCAGTGGCTGGATTGGGCACCCGCTTCTTGCCTGCGACCAAAGCCCAGCCCAAGGAAATGCTGCCGGTGGTGGACAAGCCCCTCATCCAGTATGCCGTCGAGGAAGCCTACGCGGCCGGCGTTCGCGAAATGATCTTCGTCACCGGCCGCCACAAGCGGCCCATTGAAGACCATTTCGACATGACCTTCGAACTGGAAGTGGCGCTGGAGAAGGCCAACAAGCAAGAGTTGCTGGATGTGGTGCGCAGTGTCAAGCCCGACGACATGGAATGCATCTATGTGCGTCAAGCGCAGGCCTTGGGTTTAGGCCATGCCGTGCTGTGCGGCCAGCGTCTGATCGGCAACCACCCCTTCGCCGTGCTGCTGGCCGATGACCTGATGGTCGGCGAACCGCCGGTGCTGGCCCAGATGGTCGAGCAATACCGCGAATGGCGGGCGTCGATCCTGGCGGTGCAGGAAGTGCCGGCCGAGCACACCCGTCGCTACGGCATTGTCGACGGCACGGTAATCAACGACCGGGTGATGGACGTCAACCGCATCGTCGAAAAGCCGGCGCCCGAAGACGCGCCCTCACGCCTGGGCGTGGCCGGCCGCTACATCCTGACGCCCGGCGTCTTCCACGAAATCGCCACGCAACAGCGCGGCGTGGGCGGCGAGATCCAACTCACCGACGGCATCGCATCGCTGCTGCGCCGCGAGAAAGTTTTTGCCTACCGTTACCACGGCAAGCGCTATGACTGCGGCAGCAAGGAAGGCTTCCTGGAAGCCAACGTCGAGCTCGCGCTGGCCCACCCAGAACTCGGCCCGGGCTTTCGCAGCTTCTTGAAGGGACTGGACCTGTAGCGCGGTGCCTACCTGCGCCGCAGCAGGTGGATGAAGTCGGCGCCCTGCGTGGTCTGCTCGACCAGTTCGTTGCCGGTTTGCCGGGCGAAGGCCTGGAAGTCGCGCATCGAACCGGGGTCGGTGCTGAAGACGCGCAAGGTCTCGCCGGTCACCATGTCGGCCAAGGCCTTCTTGGCTTTCAGGATCGGCAGCGGGCAGTTCAGGCCACGGGTGTCGAGGTCTTTGGAAATTTCCATGGCAGGGACTCAGTTCGTGGGTGGGGTCATTGCGGCCGCGGCGGCAGCTCGATGAATTGCGGCTCGTGGCCGCGCGAGCGCAGCCAGTCGGCCAGGCCGTAGCCCGTGCCGGCGCGCCAGCAGCGCAGGTCTTGCAAGGGGTAGAGCTTGTACTCGGCCAGTTCGGGCGACAGCCGAACCTCACCGTGGGCCAGCGCGTGGTAGGCCACGATGACCTGGTTCATGCGCTGAAAGTCATAGACGCCGACCAGCGTCAGCTTCTCCACCTGCAGCGAGGTTTCTTCCATCACCTCTCGCGCAATGCCTTCTTCGGGCGACTCACCGGCCTCCATGAAACCCGTGATCAGCGCGAACATGCGGCCCGGCCAGGCGGCATTGCGGGCCAGCAGCACCTGACCGCCCTGGTCGGTGCATTCGATGATCGCCGCCAGCACCGGCGTTGGGTTGTTCCAGTGCGTCCAGCCACAGGCCGGGCAACGCAAGCGCTGCTTGGGTCCGCCGTCCTCGTCCCGGGTCAACATCTGCAGCGGCGTGCCGCACTGCAGGCAGAAGTTGGCTGGCGTGGTCATGCCGGGAACACACCCGTGGACAGGTAGCGGTCGCCGCGGTCGCAGACGATGAACACGATGGTCGCGTTGCTGAACCGCTGCGCGATCTGCAACGCCACCCAACAAGCGCCGGCCGCCGAAATGCCGGCGAACAGGCCTTCTTCACGTGCCATCCGGCGCGCCATCTCTTCGGCGTCGGCCTGGCTGACCAGCACCAGTTCGTCGACACCCGTCGGGTCATAGATCTTCGGCAGGTACGGCTCGGCCCATTTGCGGATACCCGGAATGCGTGAGCCAGCGCTGGGCTGGGCACCGATGATGCGCACGGCCGGATTCTTTTCCTTGAGAAATTTCGACACGCCGGTGATGGTGCCGGTGGTGCCCATCGCGCTAACGAAATGGGTCACGCGGCCGGCCGTGTCGGCCCAAATTTCCGGGCCCGTGGTGTCGAAGTGCGAACGCGGGTTGTCGGCGTTGGCGAACTGGTCCAGCACGCGGCCCTTGCCTTCGGCCTGCATCTGCTCGGCCAGGTCGCGGGCGTATTCCATGCCGCCTGAACGCGGCGTCAGGATCAGCTCGGCGCCGAAGGCCTTCATGGTCTGCGCGCGCTCGATCGACAGGTCCTCCGGCATGATCAAAACCATGCGGTAGCCGCGTATCGCGGCGGCCATCGCCAGCGCAATGCCGGTGTTGCCCGAAGTGGCTTCGATCAGCGTGTCGCCGGGGCGTATCTCGCCGCGCTCTTCGGCGCGGCGGATCATGTTGATGGCCGGCCGGTCTTTCACCGAGCCCGCCGGGTTGTTGCCTTCGAGCTTGCCCAGGATGACGTTGCCGCGCAGCGTGCCGGCCGCACCGGGCAGTCGCTGTAACTGAACCAACGGTGTGCCACCGATGGCGTCTTCCAGCGTTTTGTAGGCCGGCGTGGCCGCTTCATTCATGCGTATCTCCTCGAACGACAGACGATTGTGGCAGCGCGGCACCGGGCGCATCGGGGTGCATGTGATAATCCGCATTGTCTTGGTGTGTCGCCTTCAGACACCCTGCCCGCGTGACGAAATCGGTAGACGTAGCGGATTCAAAATCCGCCGCCGCAAGGCGTGCCAGTTCGAGTCTGGCCGCGGGCACCAGGTGGGCCGAGAGCCCCCTTCAACCAGCACACATCCATGCCGACGATCCCTCCGTTCACACGCAATCTGATCATCGCTTGCGTCGTGCTCTTCCTCCTCGGTGAGTTCGTCTCGCTGATTCCGATGTTCGCGCTGTGGCCGCTGGCCAGCGGGCAGTTTCTGCCGTGGCAGCCGCTGACTTACGGCTTGCTGCACGCCACCACCTCGCACCTGCTGTTCAACATGCTCGGGCTGTGGATGTTCGGCTCCGAACTG
This sequence comes from Burkholderiales bacterium, assembly GCA_038316205.1. GTDB lineage: Bacteria > Pseudomonadota > Gammaproteobacteria > Burkholderiales > Burkholderiaceae_C > Rubrivivax. Next base: position 815 of record JBBQAI010000139.1, on the reverse strand, counting down.
GAACAGCTATGGGGCCGCAACCGCTACCTGCAGTTCATCGCCGTGTGCGTGTTGACGGCTGCGGCGGCGCAGTTGCTGGTGACCTACCTGATGGGCACCATGGGTCCGACGCTGGGCCTTTCGGGCGGCATCTACGGTCTGCTGCTGGCCTACGCGCTGGCTTTCCCGCGCCGCCAGTTCGACCTGGTCGGTTTCGTGCCCATGCTGCTGTTGATGGCCCCGTCGCAAACGCTCAACCTCATCGGCATCGTCCTGTATTTCATGCTGATGACCAACCGCCAGGCCGTGCCGATCCCGCCGATCTACATCTCTGCGCTGACCATGGTCGGCATCTTCGGCGCGATTGAAGTCCTCAGCAGCCTGTTCCGCGGCAGCGGTGTGGCGCACTTCGCGCACCTGGGCGGCATGCTGGGCGGCTGGTTGATGGTTCGTTACTGGCGCAGCACGGGGCGCGGCCGGCGGCGCTGACTAGCCCTTCAACAAGCCCTCGCGCACCGACGGATAGCGCAGGCGCAAACCCAGCTCGGTCTTCAGCCGGTGGTTGTCCAGGCGGCGTGACTCGCTCATGAAGCTGAGTTGCACCGCACCCATCACGCTAGCGGCTTCGGCCCGCGTGATGCGCGGCGGGCGCGGCAGGCCGCACAGGTCAGCGGCCAGATCGAAGTAGTCACCCATCGCCATCTCGGTGTCGTCACTGGCATGCAGCACGCGCTGCGGCCGGCCGCGCAGCTGCGCGGCGACGCAGGCCCGCGCCAGGTCGGCGGCGTGGCTGTGGTTGGGGTGCACATCGTCCTGCGGCACCTGCACCGGCGTGC
>JBBQAI010000020.1:0-50918 GCA_038316205.1 Burkholderiales bacterium | reverse complement strand
CGGCCAGGGCCAGGGCCTGGGTCGCCATCACGGCCGTGGCTAACGCGAAGAGCCAGTCAGTCCGGTTGCCGGCCGTCAGGTTGCGCGCGAATTCGATGACCGCCGAGCGCAGGCAAAAGCGCGAGCGTTGTCCTAGAAAACCGAAGGCCACACCCACCAGCAAGCCGGTCAGCGCGAGCGTTGTGTTTTCGCCGAGCTTCTCGACGATGGCCTCGAGCCAAGCCGGGTTCATGCCGCGCTCGACCGGTCGATCAAGGCTTGATGTAAGCCGCGCCCGCATGCTGCAGCTTGGCCACGCGCACCACACCCGATGGCGTGAAGTCGGCTTCCTGGATGAACTGGTCCTTCTTCAGACCCCGGGTCTTGATCGTGATCTCGCAGACCTCGAACTTCACGCCGCGGTTCTTCAGCGCCGACACCAAGGGCGCGTACTCGGTGCCGTTGGCGTTTTTCGCGCCTTCCAGCAGGAAGTCGATACCGGCCGCGTGGGCCACTGCCGTGATCTTGGCACCCGGGTCTGTGTCCAGGTGATTGCGGATGTTGCGCAGGCCTTTCAAGGCCTGCTGCGCACTGTCGTCGAAGTGGTAGACCACCAGGTCCTGTGCCCAGCCCAGACTGGTGAACAGAAGCAATGCCAGGCTGGCGATGAAGTTGCGAATTTTCATGATGGTGTCCTCAGCTTCGGGCGATGCCCGCGTTGTGTTGTATGCCGAGCAACGTCGGCGTGTTGATGCGGCGCGCCTTGACATGCCCGCCGGGCTGCGACTTCAACCAGCCTTCGACGACATCCCAGACCGGCTTGTTCCCGGGCGCGTTGCGCGCTTCTTCGGCCACCGGCGCCCAGCCGGCGACCTTGTATTTCTTGCCGGCTTCGATGGGCTTGCCGGCCAGGCGCATCTCGGTGATGCGTTGACCCATTTTTTCGGCCGGCTGGCAGGTGTAGGCCAGGCCTCCGACGCGCACCATGTCGCCGCCCTGCTGGTAGTAGGGGTCGGGGTTGAACAAGTTGTCGGCCACGTCTTCCAGAATCGTCTTGATGGTCTCGCCGCTCATCTCGCTGACGGTGGCGTACGGATAGGTGATGGCCAGCTGGTCCATCATCAGTTCGCGGGTGATGGTGTCGCCGGGCAGCAGTGTCGTGCCCCAGCGGAAGCCCGGCGAGAACGCGATCTCGGCGCCTTGCACGTCCATCAGCGCGTCGCAGACCAGCTGGTCCCAGCTGCCGTTGAAGTTGCCACGCCGGTACAGCAGGCCATCGGTGACCGCCAGCTTCTCGGCCAGCTTGGTTTCATACGGCGCGCGCACCTGGGTGATCAGCGCGGCCATCGCCGGGTCGGCCTTCAGCTGGTTGGCAAACACCGGCAGCAGGCGGTAGCGGAAGTCAGCGACGCGGCCGTCCTTCACGTCGAAGTCCATCACGCCCAGAAACTTGCCGTTGCTGCCGGCGTTGGTGACCAGGGTCTTGCCGCCTGGGTTGGCCACCGGAATGGCCACCGGCACGCCGTCGTGCGTGTGGCCACCGAAGATCGCGTCGATGCCACGCACGCGCGAGGCCATCTTCAGGTCCACGTCCATGCCGTTGTGCGACAGCAGCACCACAACCTTGGCACCCTTGCCGCGCGCTTCATCGACGACTTTCTGCATGTTGTCGTCCTGGATGCCGAAGCTCCAGTCGGCGACCAGATAACGCGGGTTGGCGATCGGTGTGTACGGGAAGGCCTGGCCGATGATGGCGACCGACACGCCGTTGATTTCGCGCAGCACGTAAGGCTTGAACACCGCGTCGCCGAAGTCGTTGGTCTTGACGTTCTGCGCCACGAATTCGATCTGGCCCTTGAAGTCCTTCTCGACGATTTCTTTGACGCGGTCCATGCCGTAGGTGAATTCCCAGTGGCCGGTCATCACGTCCACGCCGAGCAACTTGGCCGCGTCGACCATGTCCTGCGCGTTGGTCCACAGCGACGTCGCAGAACCTTGCCAGGTGTCGCCGCCGTCGAGCAGCAGCGCGCCGGGGCGGCTGGCCTTCATCTGTTTGACCAGCGTGGCCAGATGCGCAAAGCCGCCGACACGCCCGTAGCGGCGGGCGGCCTTTTCGAAGTCGAGGTAGGTGAACGCGAAGGCCTGTGGGCTGCCAGCTTTGAGCCCGGTGGCCTTCAGCAAGGCATCGCCCACCAGGTGCGGCAGTTGCCCCTGCATCGCGCCAAAGCCCATGTTGACGCTGGGCTCGCGAAAGTGAATCGGCATCAACTGCGCGTGGCAGTCGGTCATGTGCAGCAGCGACACATTGCCAAAGCGCGGCAGGTCATACAGGCCCTGCTGCGCCGTCGCGGCGTCGGCATCAGCCCAGCGGCCCAGGCTCAGGCCCGCAGCCGAGGCCGCACCCAGCACCTGCAGGAATTCGCGTTTGGAGAGGTTCATGCGGGGCTCAGGACACGGTGGCTTCGTCGCTGCGCTTCTCACCCTTGTTGTCGACCCACTGAATGCCGATCTTGTCGCCGGCTTTCGCGCCCTTGACGTTGAACTGCAGGAAGGGGTTCTTGGACACCGACGGACCCCACTGGGCCGTCATCACGGTCTTGCCGTTGAGCTGCGCGCTGACCTCCTGGATGAACCAGGCTGGAATGGTCTTGCCGGCTGCGTCTTTGCGCAAGCCGGTTTCCATTTCGTGGGCCATCAACACGCGGACGGTGGCCTTGTCACCGGCGGCTTGGGCGCGTATGCGCATCGGGTCTGCCATGGTCGATCTCCTGATGGGTTTGCAGTTCGGATAGAGGGTGCAGGGGTCGGCCGAAAATCAACCGCCACAGCCGCCGAGCGTGACTTTCACTTCCTTGGCGGCGTAGAGCACACGGCCGTTGGCCATCATCGCGACGGCGAAGACGTTGGACGATTGACCCATCTTGACCCGCGTCAAAAAGTTGGCCTCGACCGCGTCGGTCACATCGAACATCGCCGACAGCATCGACGGGTTCTTCTCGACCAGCAGCAGCATGCGTTTGACGCCAGGCAGCGCCGTGCTGGCACCGACTGGCACGACAGCGCCGTTCTCGGCGATGTCGGGGCCGGTGACTGTCACGTCCTTGCTTTCGACAGGCGCGCTGCCACCCAGCGCCTTCATCAGGTCAGCCATGTTCTTGGCATCGAAGGCTGGCGTGTTGTAGCCCGCGGCTTGTGCGTGGGCGAGATTTGGCAACAGGCCCAGCGCCGCCAACATGCCCGCCACCTGGGCTGATCGAGTGAGCATTTCTCTACGGTTGTGCATCAAGTTCTCCAGTCCTTGTTTGTAAACGTCAACGTCCATGTCATTTGGCTGCGCCCGATGCCAACCACTGGGCGATGACCTTCGCATCGGCCTCATTCAAGGTTTGCGCCGGCATCGGTATCGCACCCCAAAGGCCCGAGCCGCCCGAGCGTATCTTTCCGGTCAGGTAGACAACGGCATCCGAGCGATCAGCGTACTTCTTGGCAACTTCACGGAAGGATGGGCCGACGATTTTGTTCTCGACGCCGTGGCAGGCCACGCAGGCGAACTTCTGCGCCAGCGCCATCGCCGCCGCCCCTGCGCTCTTGGCTGGCGGTGCCGCTGTCGATGCCGCCGCCGTCGCCACCACCAGCCGCGCGGCGGCGAGATTGCCAGCGGGCGGCTTGGTCGTGTCGGCGCCATGCTGCGCGCCCACGCTGCGGTTCTGCTCCGCCAGGTTGCCATGCTGGTTGCGCGCGAAGTCAGGCAGGAACGACGCGATCTTGGGCTCCGCGGCACAGTCCTTCATGCAGGCGGCGACCTTCACATCCGGCTTACCGCCATTGCCCATGCCGCCCTTGGCCGCCGCCGCCCCAGGCCACAGGCCATGGTCGGTGGTGACGCCGTTGCGGTTGGGCAGCAGCTTTTGCACATCGGCCATGTTGCGATCCGACAGCGTCAGGTTGTCGGGCACGATGCCGCCCAGATTCAGCAAGTAGGCGGTGACGGCGTAGACCTCGTCGGGCTTCAGCGACTTGGGCGCGGTCCAGGGCATGGCGCGGTTGATGTAGTCCCACAGTGTCGACAGCGACGACACCTTCATCAGCGTCGTGCGACCCGGAAAGGCCGGATCGTTCAAGCGCGCGACGTGGCCCGTCTTGATGTCATCGGCCGTGGTGCCACCGACCAGCGGCGAAAAGGTCTGGTTGCTTTCGCCGAACACGCCGTGGCAGGACGCACACTTGCCCTCCCAAACGTCCATGCCCTGCGCCACGCTGCCAGAGCCCTTGGGCAAGCCCTTGAAGTCGGGCCGCACGTCGATGTTCCACGCAGCAACTTCCTGGGGCGTTGCGTCGCGGCCAACGCCGGGGTAGAGATCGACGGCGTGGCTCATGCCCGTTCCGCCGAGTGCCAACACGAGCACAGGCAGCACGGGCAGCAGGGACCGCGTGGCGGATCCGACCTTACGAAAGCTGGACATTCTTCACCTCGCCGCTTTCCTGCACGAGCCAGCTCTGCACGGCGTTGTTGTGATAAATCGACCGCGTTCCGCGCACCGCGCGCAGTTGTTTCGTCGTCGGCTGCACATAGCCGGTCTCGTCCATCGCGCGGCTCTGGATCAGGGCCGGCTTGCCGTCCCACACCCAGTCGAGATTGAAGCGGGTCAGGCACTTGCTGAGCACGGGCGTCTCAAGCCGCGCGCTGCGCCAGTTGCGGCCGCCATCGACCGACACGTCCACCCGCTTGACCTTGCCGCGACCCGACCAGGCCAACCCGCTGATGTTGTAGTAGCCCTTGTCGAGCAGCACCTGGCCACCTGAAGGCGTGGTAACCACGCTCTTGCATTCCTGCGTGCTGGTGTACTGGCGGTGTTGGCCACCCGGCAGCAGATCGATGTAGTGGATCGTCTCGTCCTTGGTGCCGTAGGGCATGTCGCCCACCTCGATACGGCGCAGGTATTTGACCCAGCTGACGCCCTGCACGCCGGGCACGACCAGCCGCAGCGGGTAGACGTTCTCGGGACGCAGCATCTCGCCGTTCTGGCCGTAGGCGACGATGAACTCGCCGCTTTCGATCAACTCCATCGTCACGGTCCGTGTCATCGAAGAACCGTCGGCGCCTTCGGCCAGCACGTAGCGGCCGCGCTTGTAATCGACACCGGCCAAGTCCAGCAGCACTTTCAGCGGCACGCCGGTGAATTCGCTGCAGCTGAGCATGCCATGCGTGTACTGGCAGGTCGGCACTGCGACATTGCCCCACTCCATCCCGGTGTTGGCGCCGCATTCGATGAAATGGAAGCGACTCACCGTGGGCAAGCGCATGAGCTCGTCCATCGTGAAGACCATGGCCCGCTTCAGGATCTTGTCGTCCGAGCCGTTGACCATCAGCCGATGCTTGGACGGCTCGATGTCCCACCAGCCCTGGTGATGGCGCTCGAAGTGCAGGCCACTGGGGGTGACGATGCCGAACAGCGATTGCAGCGGAGCGAATGAAACCGAGGATTGCGTGGTCTGGGTCAGGCCGGGGCTGGTGCGGCGCTGCACATTGCGCTCGAAGGTCGACGGCTTGCCGTAGCCGTCGGTCGCCACGGGCTGCCCGAGGCCGCGCGTGTGCGCCGGCAGCTCCAGGATGTTGGGGTCGCCGCCATCCACCGGCACGGGGTTGGACTGCGCACGGGCGATCGGCGAGGCGACTGCAGCACCCGCCGCACCGGCAGCAGCAAAGGCCTTGCGCATGAAGTCGCGCCGCCCGGCTTTCGCCTGGTTGAACACTTGCTGGACGCCGTCGGCGTCGAGGAAGTTTTCTGGCGCCTTCAGCAAGCGGCCAGGTGCAAGGGGCTCGGAATCCAAAGGGGGTCTCCTGTCGAACCGCATTCGTTGGGTCGTGTCCATCGCAGCCACCACCGGTTCGAATGGTGTTTCATCGCTGTATCCAACTTCACAAATATAACTGACTTATGATAAATAAAACAAGTACAAACCCTCATGCGACTGATCGGGCTTGGCCATCTTGATGGGCATCAATACCCGCATTGTTGGCAGCCCGTTGGCCGATCGGTGAGACTTGGCTCCAGCGCCTCGGCAGTGCGCCGCAGGTCGATTGTTTTCTGGAGCCTGTTCGATGGATTTCACCGTGAGCGTTCTGCTCGCCACGTTTTTGTTGTCGATCGCCGCACTGTTCGTCTTCATCTGGTCGATGTCGAAAGGGCTGTTCGGCGATGGCACTGCTGCTGCCACTGAAATCTTCGCGCCGAACGAACTCGGCACGATCGAGGACCCTGCGGCCACTGCACGGCAGAAAGGCGAACTGCAGCAGGCGATGGCCGGGCCCGAAGGCGATGTGCAAAGGATGACTGCGGCAGACGGGGCATCGCGCGCGCGGGCAGACCAATCGACATCACTGGTGGTCGGCGTTTGTCTGACGTTGGCTGTCGTCTGGCTTGTCCTGGCGTCGCTCGCCGGCTTGATTTCGTCGATCAAGCTCCACGAACCCGACTGGTGGGTGCAATACGGGTGGCTCACCTTCGGCCGCATCCGCCCCATCCACTTGAACCTGGTCGCTTATGGCTGGTGTTCACTTTCCGGCATCGGCGTGGCGATCTGGTTGATTCCGCGACTCCTGAAGACCGAACTGGTGGGCGCCAAGTACGCCCTGTTGGGCGGTGCGCTGTGGAGCATCGGCGTGTTTCTGGGCACCGTGGCGATCGCTACCGGTCGGTCCAGCGGACTGGAGTGGCTCGAGTACCCGTGGCAGGTCGGCATCCTGCTGGTCATCGGCGGAGCGCTGGTTGGGCTACCGCTGTGGCTGACGCTGTTGCAGCGCAAGGTCAAGCACCTGTACGTTTCGGTCTGGTACATCAGCGCCGGGCTGCTGTGGTTTCCGATCCTGTACCTGATCGCGAACTGGCCGGGGCTGCACTTCGGGGTGCAGCAGGCCACGATGAACTGGTGGTTCGGGCACAACGTGCTGGGCCTGTGGTTCACGCCCATCGGGTTGGCGGCGGCCTATTACTTCATCCCCAAAGTGCTCGGCAAGCCTATCCATTCCTACAACCTGTCGCTGCTGGGGTTCTGGTCGCTGGCCTTCTTCTACAGCCAGGTCGGCGGCCACCACCTGATCGGCGGACCGGTGCCGTCGTGGCTGGTGACGATCTCGATCGTGCAGAGCATGATGATGGTGATTCCGGTGTTCGCAGTGGCGGTCAACCAGCACATGACGGTACTGGGCAACTTCCGCGCGCTGATCTACTCACCCACGCTGCGCTTCATCGTGCTGGGCGCCATGATGTACACCGCCGCGTCGGTGCAGGGCTCGCTCGAAGCACTGCGGGCCGTCAACACCGTCACCCACTTCACGCATTTCACGATCGCGCACGCCCACTTGGGCCTGTACGGCTTTTTCTCGATGGTGATGTTCGGTTCGATCTACTTCATCATGCCCCGCGTGATGAACTGGGAGTGGCCCTATCCCAAACTCATTTCGCTGCACTTCTGGCTGGTGGTGGTTGGCTTCGCGATCTACTTCATCTGGCTGTCGATCGGCGGCTGGCTACAGGGCCTGGCGATGCTCGACGAGAAGACACCCTTCATGCAGTCGGTGGCCATCACCCTGCCCTACCTAAAGGCACGTTCCATCGGCGGTGGCCTGATGACGCTGGGCCACCTGGTGTTTGCTGGTCACTTCTTCGCGATGGGCTGGAAGTTCGGTCCGCAACGGCTGGGTGCTGCGCTGCTGGGCACTTCGCTGTTCACGCGCCTGCAAGGCAAGGGAGCAGCAGCATGAGCGCCGGCAAAAGCCTTTGGGAGATGGACGAGTTGCGGATCGTTTCGGGGGCGATGGTGATCCTCGGCGGAGCCACCGCTTTGCTCGTCGTCATGCCGTATCTGTTGCTGGAAAACTTGAAGCCGCCGGCCGGCCTGAAGCCTTACACCGACGAGCAACTGAGCGGCCGGCAGGTCTACATCGCCAATGGCTGCGTCTACTGTCATTCGCAACAGCCGCGCGACATCAAGCTGGCGCCCGACGCCAGCCGCGGCTGGGGCCGCGCATCGGTCGCCGGCGACTACGCCTACGACACACCGCATTTGCTGGGCACGATGCGCACCGGCCCTGACCTGCTGAACATCGGTGCGCGCCAGCCCAGCAAGGACTGGCAGCTCGGGCACCTGTACCACCCACGCGCCTACACGCCGGGATCCATCATGCCGTCCTACCCCTTCCTGTTCGAGGTCCGCCAAGGGCAGGCGAAGCCCGGCGAAACCGTTGTCAGCCTGCCGCCCTCACTGGCCAAGCCGGGCGAAGTGGTCGTCGCCAAGCCCCAGGCTCTGGCGCTGGTCAGCTACCTGCTGTCGCTGGACCGGACCTATCCTGCACTGGCTCCGGAACCGGTGGCCTCAGCCTCTGCGGCCGCAGCCTCGAAGGACCGGCCATGAGCGAACCCCATCGCGACAAGGCCGGCGAGCCCCAGACGAACAGCAAGTCCGACGCTCAGCGCAGACGCGAACATGCCGACCCGGACGAGGGCGTTCGCCCCCTGCCCTGGTTTCTGGTGATGTTCCTCGGCGCGATGGCCATGTGGGGCGCCTTCTACATCTACGTCACGCCGTCCGGGTCGGAGTCGGCCTATGGCGATCAGCGAACGGTGGCGACGCTGCGTCCCCCAGTGGCCCTTGCAGGCGCCGTGGCAACGGTGGACGGCAAGCAACTGTTCGGCAGCAAGTGCGCGGCCTGCCATCAGGCAACGGGCCTGGGTGTGTCCGGCGTCTTCCCGCCGCTGGCGGGCTCCGAATGGGTGGTCGGCGACGAAAAGGTCCTGATCAACATCCTGCTGCACGGCGTGAACGGCGACATGCAGGTGAAAGGCAGCACCTACAAGGGCGCCATGCCAGCGTGGAAGGCGATGAGTGACAGCGAACTCGCGGCGGTCATGAGCTACATCCGTTCGGAATGGGGCAACCAGGCCGCTGCCATCAAGCCCGACACCGTGAAGGCCCAGCGCGAAGCGACACAGACACGCACCGAGTCGTACAAAGGTGAACAGGAACTCAAGTCTGCGTCCTGAGCGCGGTGAGCCGACCGAAGGTCTGACCAAGACCTTCGCCGCAAGTCTCGCCGTGTTGATGGCGGGCTTCATCGCGATCGGGCAGGCCACCGAAATGGGCCGCGCCTTCACGACCGAGACCCTGCGTCGGGAACAGGTGGCGCGCCGACCCCGACCGCTGCCGGAATTCGTGCTGCGCGACGACACCGACCGCGACACCACCTTGCAGCGATGGCTGGCAGCGGACGGCCGCGTGCAGATCGTTGACTTCGTCTACACGCGCTGCCAGACCGTTTGCACATCGCTCGGATCGACCTACCAGCAACTGCAGCGGCAAGTTCTCGACGGTGGCTTGCAGGACAAGGTGGGGTTGCTCTCGATCAGCTTCGATCCGGCTGGCGACAACGCCGCAGCGCTGCGTGCCTACACCGAGCGGATGCGCATGCAGCCGCAGGTCTGGCGTATCGCGACCCTGGCCTCGCCAGCCGACCGGCAGCGGCTGCTCGACGCCTTCGGCATCATGGTCGTACCGGCAGGACCCGGTGAGTTCGAGCACAACAGCGCACTTCACATCGTCTCGGCCGATGGCCGCTTGGTCCGCATCGTCGACGATGGCTCGCCCGCACTCGCCATCGACATCGCAGTCGCTCTGGCCAACTCGCCGGCAAGATGAAACGCGTCGGGTTCTCCTGGGGCAGAACCGCAGGTGCATGGGCGCTGTGCGCCCTCGCCGCGGCCCTTTCCGTGCCACCGCTGCGCAGTCTGATCGAGCAGAGCATGGTCTGGCACATGATCGTGCAGATGCCGCTGCTCGTGCTGGGCGGCTGGTTGGCGATGGGTGCCGCCTCAGACAGCAACTTGAGCGACCGGTTCGCTGCGTGGAATCGTTACGGCCTGACCGGATTCATCGCGGCGCAGGCCATCGCGGCCTTCTGGATGCTGCCGCTGGCCATCGACCGCGCGGTCGTGATGCCGACAACCGACCTGCTCAAGGTCGTCACCCTGCTGGCTTGCGGCGGCCTCCTCCGCCACTCGATCACGCGCGCGCCGCTGGTGCTGCAACTCTTCTTCATCGGCTATGCGGTGTCGATGGCGGTGTGGCTGGGGCTGTATTTCGCAACCGTCGATCTGCGTCTGTGCAATGCCTATTCGCTTGAAAGCCAGCACCGCAGCGGTTGGGCCATCGCGCTCCTGGGTTGCACCCTGGGCGGTGCCTGGCTGATGACGCAAGCACGAGCGGTGCTCGTTCGATCGCCCTGACGACGTGATGCTGGCCTACGCCAGCCACGAATGGAGCGTCAAGAAATAGAGGATGGCGCCGCGCGGATACGCGCTCGACACTTCCGCACCACGGTGGCCGTTCGAGCACCCGACTGCTTTCCATTCGACCGAGACATGCCATGAAATTCATCAGGACGTTGGCGCTCCTGGCCTGCACTTTGCCGCTGCTGGCCCAGGCCCAAACCCGCACCGTGCGCGTCATCGTTCCCTACGCACCCGGCGGCAATATCGACGGACTGGCCCGCGTCTACAGCAAATTCATGGGCGAGTCGCTGAAGGAAAACTGGATCGTCGAGAACATCGCTGGCGGCAGTGGCGTGGTGGGCACCGAAAAGGTCGCGCGGGCCCCCGCCGACGGCTCGACCCTGCTGTTCAGCGCCGACGTGCATTCGATGGCGCCGCTGGTCATCAAGAACCTGCCCTACGACCCCATCAAAGATTTCCAGCCCGTCGCGCTGCTGGCCAAGGCGCCGTTGCTCTTCGTCGTCAATGCCGAGAAGGTTCAGGCAAGGAACTTCCCCGAGCTCGTCGCTGAAATCAAACGCGACCCTGCGCGCGCCAGCTTTGCGATTTCGGGCTCGGGCTCTTCGCCGCAGCTGGGTGCCGAGATCTTCAAGACCAAGACCGGCCTGAACGTCATCTCTGCACCCTACCGCGGCACCGGCCCGGCCGTGAACGACTTGGTCGGCGGCCACGTCACGATGATGACCGTCACGCCGCTGGCGGCGATGCAACTGGTCAAGGCCGGCAAGCTGCGCGCGCTGGCCGTGACAGCGGCGCAGCGTTTCGAAGGCGCGCCCGAGGTGCCGACCGCCGACGAGGCTGGCATGCCCGGCTACGAGGTCGTCAACTCCTACGGCTTCTGGGCGCCCAAGGGGCTGCCGGCGGCGGCACTCGCCAAGCTCAGCGCCGACCTCCGCGCGGTTGCCAACGACCCGGCGCTGAAGAAGCGCCTGCTCGAGCTTGGCGTGGTGGCCTACTGGAATACGCCGGCGGAATTCGAGCGGCACATCCAGACCGAGTTCGCTCGCAACAAGATCATCTACGAGCGTGCTGGCGTCGTGCCGGAATGAGGAAACAAAAATGAACGCGCCCTTGAAACAGCCAGCACCCGCCACCTACGACACGCCTTGCCTGGACCTGCGCGAGCACCTCGAGCGGCTGGATGCAGCCGGTCGTCTGTGGCGCATCGACGAGCCCGTCAACAAGGACACCGAAATGCACCCCCTGGTGCGCTGGCAGTTCCGCGGCGGCATCCCCGAGAAGGACCGTAAGGCCTTCCTGTTCACGAATGTTGTCGACGGCAAAGGTCGGCGGTACGACATCGACGTGGTGGTGGGCGCGCTGGCTGCCAACCCAGAGATCTACCGCATCGGCATGAACGTGCCGACGCTGGACGACATCGGCGCGGCCTGGGAGCGGGCCATCGCGAACCCGATCCCGCCGGTGATGGTGGCGCAGGCGCCGTGCCAGGAAATCGTCATCGAGGGCGACGCGTTGCAAGGGCCGGGTAACGGCCTCGAATCGCTGCCGGTGCCGATCTCGACGCCAGGCTTCGACGCCGCGCCCTACTTCACGGCCGCATGCGTGACGACGCGCGACCCGGACACCGGCGTGCAGAACATGGGCACCTACCGGGGCCACCTCAAGTCGCCGACGCGGCTGGGCATGATGATGCTGGCCAACCTGCGCGCTGGCGGGCTGGAGCACTGGAAGAAGTACCGCGCACGCGGTGAACGCATGCCCATCGCGATCGTGGTGGGCTGCTCGCCATTCGTGAACTTCCAGGGGCCGCAGAAGCTGCCCTTGGGCCTGGACGAACTGGCCGTCGCCGGCGGCCTCGCCGGTCAGCCAATCCGTGCCGTGAAGGCGCACAGCGTCGACCTGGTGGTGCCGGCCGATGCCGAACTCATCATCGAAGGCCTGGTCGACACCAACTTTCTCGAGCCCGAGGGCCCCTTCGGCGAGTCGCACGGCTACGTCGCGCTCGAGGACTACAACCTGGCCATCACCGTGACGGCCATCACGCGGCGCAAGAGGGCCATTATCACGTCCATCATTTCTCAGGTGACACCCAGCGAGAGCAGCGTCATCAAGAAGCTGGCCTACGAGCCGCTGTACCTGGTGCACCTGCAAAAGCGCCTGGCGATCAAGGGCATCAAGCGCGTGGTGCTGCACGAGGCGCTGACCAACCTGCGCAAGGTGGTCTTCCTGCAGTTCGCGCGCGGCACACCGCGCACCGAGATCTGGCGCGGCCTGAACGGTGCGATGACGCTGCAGGCGGCCATCGGCAAGTTCATCATCGCCATCGACGAGGACATCGACCCCGAAAATGTCGATGCGGTGCTCTGGGCCATGAGCTACCGCTGCGATCCGGCGCTGGACACGCAAATCATCAAGTACCGCGAACCCGGCCACGGCCCGCGCAGCGAGCACAGCCCCGACATCGATTCGGCCATGCTCATCGACGCCACCATGAAGTACCCGATGCCGCCGCTGGCCCTGCCCAAGCGCGAGTTCATGGAGAACGCCAAGGCCCTGTGGGAGCGTCTGGGTCTGCCGCCGCTGAAGCCGGAGTCCCCCTGGTACGGCTACTCGCTGGGCGACTGGACCGAGGAGTGGGATGCGCGGGCGATGCAAGCCGCCCGCGGCGAGTGGATGGCCGGCGACGCCGCCTACGCCGCACGCCGCTCGACCGACGCAGAACCGAACAGCCCGGTCAGCCTGAAGCCGGGCTCCAAGACCGGCCTGCAGTAAGCGCTGCGGTGGTGCCGCAACTGCAACTGCAACTGCATCTGCTCATCGTCGCCTCGATGACTTTCATGAAGCGCTGTTTGATGGTGTTGCTGCTGATCCCGTTGGGGTCGGGACCGGCGCTGGCTCAATCCGCGCGAGACTTGCGGTCGCTGGCGACGTATGAGGGCGCCGACCGGATGAAGCGCCTCGAAGAGGGCGCCAACCGCGAGGGCGTGCTCAATTTGTACACCTCGATGACGGCGCCCACCATCGCGAAGGTCAAAGCCGATTTCGAGCGTCGCTATCCCGGCGTCAAAGTCAACCTGTGGCGCGCCAGTTCAGAGACCGTGCTGCAGCGGTCGGTCACCGAGGCCCGCGCCAACCGCCACAGCTTCGACGTGCTGGAGACCAATGGCCCGGAAATGGAAGCCGCACAGCGCGAGAAGTTGCTGGAACCAGTGCGCTCCCCGAACTTTCGCGATCTGATTCCGAATGCACTGATGCCGCATCGTGAATGGGTCGCCACACGGCTGAATCTGTTCGTGCAGTGCTTCAACACCAACCTGGTGAAGAAGGAAGACCTGCCCAAAACCTTCAACGATCTGTTGCATCCGCGCTGGAAGGGCAAGCTTGCCATCGAGGCTGCGGATCACGACTGGTTCATGAGCGTGATCGATACCTTGGGCGAAGAAAAAGGCCTGAAACTGTTTCGCGACATCGTCGCTGCGAACGGCATGGCAGTGCGCAAAGGCCACGCCCTGCTGGCCGAACTGGTCATTGCGGGGGAAATCCCGATGGGTCTGAGCTGCTACAACTTCAAGATCGACCAGGACCGGAAAGCAGGCATGCCCGTCGACTGGATTTCAATCGGCCCGGTCATTGCGCGTCCCAACGGCGCGGGCATTTCCCGCCATGCGCCCCACCCTCACGCCGCCCTCCTGTTTTACGAATACATGATTTCGGATGCGCAGCCCTTGCTCACCGGGCTGGAACTGGTCCCCGTCAGCGCCAAGATCGAATCGCCCCTGAAAGGCCTGTCTTCGCAATTCGTCGACCCGAAACGGGCACTGGACGAGCAGGTCAAATGGGAAAAGTTGTTCGAGGACATATTCTTGAACAAGCGCAAGTGACTTTGGGTGCGTCAGTTTTTCGACCGAAGCCGCAGCAAATGGAGATGAAGCGATGTTGGTGCTGAGCAATGAAGACATCGATCAACTGTTGACCATGCCGGAATGCATAACGGTGCTCGAAGAGATGTACCGCGACTACGCGAACGGGCAGGCGCTGCTGGTTCCGCGCATTGACAACCTGTCTCCGGCAACCGAGCCGGGCGCCTATTACGGCTTCAAGCAGATGGGTGGTGCCTGGCCGCGGCGGCGTGTGCAGGCCCTTCGCATCAATTCGGACATCATCACCCACCCGGTCATCGCCGGGAAGCCCAGGCGGGTAAAAGAGCCGAAAGCGAATGGGCGTTGGGTCGGCCTGGTGTTCCTGTTCAGCAGCGAGACAGGCGCACTGCTTTCCATCTTTCCCGATGGCGCGATGCAGCGCCTTCGCGTTGGCGCGGCCAACGGCATTGCGTTGCGACACTTGGCGCGCGAAGATGCCCGCACACTGGCCATCATCGGCAGCGGCTGGCAAGCTGGTGGCCAGTTGATGGCCGCATTGACGGCTCGCCCCTTCAGTCAAGTCCGCGTTTTCAGCCCACGGGCAGAGAGCCGAGTGGCCTTCGTCGCCGAATCCAGGATCAACCATCCTGGCCTGGACATTCGCGACATCGCCAGCGCCGATGAATGTGTCGCTGGCGCCGACGTGATCATGGCTTCGACATCGTCCATGGTGCGCGTGCTGGAGCCGAGCTGGCTCAAGCCTGGCGTGCACCTCAGCTGCATCAAATCGCAGGAAGTCGACCAAGTGCTATTGGACGGCTGCAATCATGTGGTCGTGCACGTGACCGCACAGCCAAAGAATTACTTCAACATCATGCCCGGCACGCCGAATCTCGACCCTAGGGAAGGCGGTTGGTGGAACGCTCCGGGCAATCGCTTCGCTGAGTATCCGGATCTGGCGCAACTCGTGGCGGGTACTTCATCGGGCAGAAAATCTCCAAGCGACATCACCTGCTTCGTCAACAACGTGGGCATCGGGCTGCAATTCGCCGCAGCAGGGGCGCTGGTCCTCGACAAGGCAAAAGCAGCCGGTCTGGGCCACGAATTGCCCGACGACTGGTTCTCCGAAACGGTCCACCCGTAGTCTGTCACCCAGAAGCATGAGCCCTCATCTCGACACCTTCTGCGGCGACTCCCGCCGCTTGCTGCAGTCGCAGGCCATCGAGATCGCATTGCCGAAAATTGCGCAAGGGCTGGCCGCGTTGCTGGCCGCGCCTGATTTCGTCGCGGCGACCTTTGACGAACAGATGCCCGCCGGCAAACGCGAGCTCTATCTGGATCACGACCGGGGATTCCGCGTGCTCGCCCATGTTCAGCCTGCCGGCAAAAGCGGCGCACCACACGATCACGGCGCCTCGTGGGCGGTCTACGGCAATGCGCGAGGTCGCACCGAGATGACCGAATACCGGCGGGTCAACGCCCCCGACGAAGCCCACGCGGTGCTGGTCGTGGGCGAACGCTACAGTCTCGACACGGGTCAGACCCGCGCCTATCCGAGCGGGACCATCCATGCCACCGCGCATCCCGAAAAGGCCTGGGTGATCCGGGTCACCGGTTGCGACCTCGACAGCATCGAACGCTACCGGTTCAGAAAGGCGCTGGACCGCATCGAGGGCGCCGCCTGAGATCCACCGGGCAGCGCACTCAAAACAAAGGAAGAATCATGCTCAAGCTCTACTATTCGCTGGCCCCCAACCCCATGAAGGTGGCGCTGTTCTTGGAAGAGGCGGGCCTGCCGTACCAGGCCATTCCTGTGGACACGCGCAAGGGCGAACAGCACACCGCCGCCTTCAAGTCCTTGAACCCCAATGCCAAGGTCCCGGTGCTGGTGGATGGCGACACCACGGTGTTCGACAGCAGCGCTATCTTGTTGTACCTGGCCGAACAGAGCGATCAGTTCTTGCCTGCGCCTGCGCATCGCGCAGAGATGCTGTCGTGGTTGATGTTCACGGCCTCGGGCATCGGCCCGTTCACCGGCCAGAGCGTCCACTTCAAGCACTACGCACCCGAACCGCTACCCTATGCGCAGAATCGCTACGACTTTGAAGCTTGGCGGCATTGGCAGTTGTTGGATGACCGGCTGGCCGCTCGCAGCTTCATGGTGGGCGACAGCTACAGCTTGGTCGACATGGCCGTCTGGGGCTGGGCCCGTGCCCTGCCGTTTGCGCTCGGCGCTGACGCGTGGAACCGCTTGCCCCACGTCAAGCGCCTGTTCGACAGCATCAACGCGCGACCGGCGGCACAACGTGTCGCGGCGATCAAGGACCGGTACGCCTTCAAGACCGAAATGGACGATGAAGCGCGCCGCGCGATGTTTCCGCAAAACGAGCGGCTGAACGGCTGAACGTCCGTAGACTTGCATACCTTGGACACGCACACCGAATCGCGCGGCCAACGTCGGCGGATGGCCGAACGTGTTGCCAGCAAACTTCAGCCAACCGCAGTCAGTAAGAAGCTTGCACCTGCGCCGACTGACCCGCACAGTTCCTGGAGATCGCTCATGACCCGTTGCCCCCCACTCGCCGCTTTGATGTGCAACTTTGCGGCCTTCGAACGGTGTGGCACTCAAGTTCGTCCGGAACGCAGCATGAGCACCGCGCTACCGATACGGCGCCTGCTCGCAGCCACCCTGCTCGGCGCTTCGGCCACAGTGGCCGTCGCGCAGCCCTCGGCATCCGCAGCGCCATCAACGGCGACGGCGACGGCGACGGCGACGGCGACGGCAAGCACAGCGAAAGCGGTCTTTGCCGGCGGCTGCTTCTGGTGCGTCGAGTCCGATTTCGACAAAGTCGATGGCGTCCTTTCGACGACCTCGGGCTACACCGGCGGCACGGTGCCGAACCCGACCTACGAGCAGGTCTCCGGCAAGCGAACCGGCCATGCGGAGTCCGTGGAAATCGTCTTCGACCCGCGCAAGGTCAGCTACGAAAAGTTGGTCGAGCACTTCTGGCGGACGATCGATCCGACCACCAAAGACCGCCAGTTCTGCGACGTCGGAAGTCCTTATCGCACGGTGATCTTCGCCCAGGACGCAGAGCAACTCAAAATCGCCCTGGCGTCGAAGGCGGCGCTCGAGAAATCGAAACCGTTCAAGGAACCCATCGTGACCGAGGTGGTCAGCGGCGGCCCGTTCTACGCGGCCGAGACCTACCACCAGGACTACTACAAGAAGAACCCGGTTCGCTACAACTACTACCGCCTGACCTGCGGCCGTGACGCCAGAGTCAAGGAACTGTGGGGGAGCCAGGCGGCAGGCCATTGAAACGCGTGGCCGCAGCTTGGGCTTGCAGGCCGTTCTGCCTAAACCGTCGCCTGTGCCGGCTCGCTGACCCAACCACCGATGCCGTCGAAATGGCATACAGGTGAAGGCGACGACTTCGACACGGTGAGAGCCGTGCCTTCTTGGCCAACGCGCTAGATGTCCGGGGCCGCTTCAGGCGGTCCACGGCCTGACAGCAGGTGATCGAACAGCTTCCTGGCGTGCGGCTTCAGCGTGGCGAGTTGGCGGATGACGATCTTCAGGTCGCGCTCGGCCCACTCCTCGTCGATCGGCACGATGCAGATGCGGGCGTTTTTCTGCAGCCGGCGCGCGGAAGTCTCCGGGATCACCGACAGGCCGACACCCGATTCGACCATGCGGCAGATGGCGTCAAAGCTGCCGACCTGGATGCGCATGCGCATGGCCTGACCCAGCACGAGTGCCTGCTTGACCAGCCAGACCTGCACCGAGGCGCGGTCGCCCAGGCCGATGAAGTCGTAATCCAGAAGCTGGTAAAAGCGCACTGCATTGCCGGTAGCCAGGCGGTGGTTCTCGGGCAACACTGCGACCAGGCGGTCGTCGCGGAAGCGGTGCACCTCCAGGCTGCGCGTGCTCACGCGCCCGGCGATGATGCCCAGGTCGGCCTCGCCGCTGTCCACCCCGTGCACGATGTCCTGGCTGGTGTGCTCGTGCATCTGCACGTCGATCTGCGGGTTCATCGACAGAAAGCCCGCGAGCAGATTGGGCAGGAACTCGTTGATGGCGTTGGTGTTGGCCAGCAGCCGGATGATGCCCCGCGAGCGCTGGCCCAGCTGGGCCAACTCGTCGCGCAGGTGCGAGGTTTCCTTCAGGATGGCCAGCGCGTGGCCGAGGAAGATCTCGCCGGCTGCGGTGAGCGTCACGCCGCGGCTGTTGCGGTCCAGCAGCAGCACGCCCAGCGACTCTTCCAGCGCCTTGACGCGGGCGCTGGCGGCGGCCAGCGCGATGGGAAAGCCCTCAGCCGCCTTCGTCAGGTTGCCGCAGGCCGCCACCGCGACGAACAGGCGCAGATCGACGACGTCAAAGCGCATCGGGCTGCAGCCGTTTCATCGCCTGTCGCGCCTGCCACTTCATTCGGGTTTGATGCCGGCCAGCCGCACGGCAGCGGCCATCTGCTCGGCGTCTGCGCGCAGTGCTTCTTCGTATTCGGCCGTGCCGGCGCCCACCGGGTCGACGCCGATCTTCTGCAGCGCCGCCACCAGCTCAGGCTCTTTGGCGACCACGCCCAGTTCGTCGGCGATGCGCCTGACCATTTCGGGCGGCGTGCCACGCCGCGCCACCGCGCCCAACAGGAAGGCGAAGTCCAGCCCTTCCTTGCCTTCGTACATGGCCGGTACGTCGGGCGCCAGCGAGCTGCGCCGCGAGCCCGCGATGGCCAGGATGCGCGCCTTGCCACCCGCCGTGAAAGTGGACAGCGACGGCAGCGCGGCCAGCGTGCACTGCGTCTGGCCGCTGGCCATCGCCGGCACAGACTGGCCCGAGCCGCGGTAGGGCACGTGCACGACGTCGATGTCGAGGTTGCGTTTCATGGTCTCCAGCGTCAGGTGGTGAAGTGTGCCCATACCGGACGAACCGCAGGTCAGCAGGCCAGGCTTGGCGCGCGCCAGCGCAACGAACTCGGCAACCGTCTTGGCAGCCACCTCGCGGTTGACGGCCAGAAAGTTGGGTGCGCGCGCCACCAGCGCCACCGGTGCGAAGTCCTTCTTCGGGTCGTAGGGCACGTTCTTCGACATCAGCGGCGTGATGGACAAAAAGGCCGCGTCAGAAAAGATGAAGGTGTAGCCGTCGGCGGGCGCCGAGAGCAGCGCCTGCACCGCGATGGCGCCGCCGGCGCCTGGCTTGTTCTCGACAACGACGGACTGGCCCAGGCGCTCGGCCAGGCGTGCGCTCAACCGGCGGATGACGATGTCGGGCAGGCCGGCCGCAGCATAGGGAACGATGAAGCGCACCGGCTGCGTGGGGTAGGCCGCCTGTTGCGCGGCGGCTGGCAGACCGATACCCGCCAGCAGCAACCCGAAGGTCGCCAGCAGCCAGCTACGGCGGGGTGTGGCGTGTGCGGTCTGGGCCATCTTGTCTCCTCTGAGTTTGCCGTGCGTGCGGCCTTTGCAGGCTTCAGGGCGCTCGCATCACGCGCCAGAAGATCCTGAAAAGGCCTTCATCTTCACATCGATGCCGACCCGCTTCATCTCTTCGACGAACACGGCATGGATGCGCGGGTCCTGGTCCTCGAATTCGATCTGGTCGCCGCCTTCCTTCACGCTCTTGAACAGCGCGCCGAACAGCGCGTTGCGCTTGGCCTGCGTGAAGGGGAAGCGGAAGCTGCCCAGCGCACTGGCAAAGTAGCGGCTGGGCGTGGGACTGGTGTTGAAGTGCTGGTGGAACATGTCGTCCAGCGGCGCGACGACGGTGCCGAACTTCCAGTCCACGCGCTGGAAATCGCGGTCGCCGTCGTACCACAGCAGCGAGTAGCCCTTGCCGAAAATGGTCAGCACATGGAAGTCGGCCGGGTGACGATGCCCCTTCTTGTAAGTGCCCACCGGCATCTCAGAAATGTGCGCGTTCATCGTGCCATCGGCCAGCGCGAACTTCAGCGTCGTACCGCCGCCGCCACGCTCGCCCCAGCTCTTCAGCTCGATGGCGGCGCTGTCGGGAATGAAGTTGGTCTCCCACATGAAGGTGCCCGGGCGGCCAGGCACGAAGTCGCCGTCGCCGCCGAAGTACTTCTCCTTGCCGCTGCGCTCGCTGAAGGCATACGGGTTGTTGAAAATGAAGTCCTCGTTGCGCAGCAGGTTCAGCATGATCGGCAGGCTGGTCGTCGTCACCAGCAATGCGCGGTCGGTGCCGCTGGCGTTGAAGTAGCGGTACTTCGCGTTCAGCGGTATCGCGAAGATGCTGCAAGGCCGCCACTCGAAGCTGTGTTTGCGGCCGTCCTCGAACTCTATGACCGTGCTGCCACGGCCTTCCAGAACGAACACCACCTCTTCGTACAGATGGCGCTGCGGCGAGGTGGCCCGCTGCGGCGGAATCTCGAGCAGGAACATCGAGACGAAGTCGCCACGGCCGCGCAGGTGCACGGCAGCGCCGTTGACATCCGTGCGCGCCCACGGGCGGGTCGGCACCTCGAACAGGTCCACACCCAGGCCCTCGGTGACGGGCAGGCCTTCGGCGGCCACCCACTCGAGGTAGGGATCGACGCCGACGCGCCCGGTCTCGGTCTTGGTTTCTGTGCTGGACTCAGTCATGTCGAATGCTCGCTTTCGGGTTCAAAGGCTGCGCTGGCCTTGAGAAAACAGCAGCGACTTGATGACGATGGGCAGCACCTGGCTGGGATGCAGCACTTCGCCGATGTCCACGTAGTCCAGCGCCTGCAACTGCAGGCCGTCAATCGACACCAGGGACGGTGCGAAGTGCAATTCGTGCTGCAGCAGATAGCCCAGTGTCTCGCCGACGTCGCCGTCGATGAGCAGCGCCAGACAGCCGATTTGTGGCGCGCCCGAGCACACGGCGTCACGGATGCCGGCGGCCACGGCGTGCAGGCGGAAGTGTTCGGGGTCACCCTGCCAGCGGAAGGCCAAGGCCAGCGGATCACCCGCCTGCAACGTGGCCACTGCGAGCGCGGCACCGACGCGTGCGGCCACCTCGGCTTGCGGCGTGGTCTCGTCCAGCGCCAGCGCAATGACCGGCACGTTGTGCAGCGGCAGCACCCTGCTGTCGCTGACATGCGTGGTACGCCCGCTGACCTGTACGCTGAACTGCGAGGCGCCAATCACCGTGGCGCGAATACCCTGCCCGGGGTCGCGCAACGGCACGTTGATGCGACCGTCGTCGAAGGCGCGCCGCAGCGCCTGCGCCAGCGGCAAGGCGATGTCACCGAAGATGGCCGTCTCACGGCCGTGCAGGTACTCGGAGACGCCGCCCGAAAAGGTGATGGCGTCGATGCTGCCCGCGTGCAGCAAAGGTTCGGTCAGGTAGAGGTGCTGCTGCGAAGGCTTGAGCGCCCGGCCTTGCAGCGTGGTGACCACGGCTTCGGCCAGCGCTTGCACCAAGGTGACGACAGCGCCGGCAGCGGGAATCTCGCCCAACTTGAAATTCAGCCCGAGCCCAAGCGCCATCTCAAGCGCCGACTCGTCGGCGCGCACCAACCGGCCCGCAGCGTCCATCGCCAGCAGGCGTCCGCCCACGGCTATCGCGCAGGTGCCCAGGATCTCGCCTCTTCGCACCAGCGCAAACTTGGTCGTGCCGCCGCCGATGTCCACATGCAGCAGCGTGCGCCCTTCCATGCGCGAAAGCGAGGTCGCCCCCGAGCCGTTGGCGGCCAGCACGCATTCGAGGTGGTGGCCCGCGCTGGCGCAGACGAAGCGCCCCGACTGCGCGGCGAACAGCTCGGCGATGGCGCGCGCATTGCTGCGCTTGATAGCCTCGCCAGTGAGGATCACCGCGCCGCTGTCGACATCGTTGGCGCTGTAGCCCGAGACGGCGTAGGCCTCGTCGAGGAAGGCACGCAGCCGCGTGATGTCGATGGTGTTGTCGTCCACGAAGGGCGTCAGGCAAATCGGGCTGCGCCACAGCACTTCGCGGTTGACCACCACGAACTGGCTCGACAGTGAGTTGGCCTGGCGCCGCAGGTGCACCTTGGCGAACATCAGGTGCGAGGTGGAGCTGCCGATGTCGATGCCCACCGTGGTGAGGTGCACGTTGTCCAGCTTGCGGATGTGCTCGACCATCGCGCCGCGCGCGCCGGCCGACATCTCGTGCGCGTGGTCGGCGTCGTCGCCGTGCAGGTGCCAGACGCCTCGGCCCCCGGTTGACGCGGCCCAGTCCGGCATCGCCCCGTTCATTTGCCGCCCGGCTTGAGCATGTCGTCGTACTCTTTCATCCAGCGCTCGCCCATCTCGAGCGTGCGCGTGGGGTCGATGACCACGGGCTTGTACTGCTTCATCGGCGAGTCGACCTTCAGGCTCGTGGGGTAGTGCTGGCGGCTGGCCAGGATCTGCTGCGCGTCGGTCAGCATGAAGTCGTAGAACAGCATCGCGGCATGCGGCCGGGGCGTGGTCTTCAGCACGCCCAAGCCGCGCAAGTGCGCCGTCACGGGCTGGATGCCGAACCAGTCGATGGTCTCGCCCTTGGCCTTCATCTGCGCCGGCTTGTAGTGGTACAGGGTCAGCGCCAGCGGCAACTCGCCGGCCACCACCAGATTGGCCATCTTTGAATGCCCCTTGCGCACTTCGATGCCGTTGGTGTTGACGATCTGGCGGAACAGCTTGCGGCCGTTGTCGGGCCCGAGTTGCTCCATCAGCGTGGCGAGCCAGTGGTAGTCCTCGGCCTCGACCGAGAGCTTGCCCTTCCACTTCGGGTCGAGCAGATCCTGGTAGGTCTTCGGCAGGTCCGAAGCCTTGATCAGCTTGGGGTTGTAGCCAGCCACGAACATGTCCAGCGTGGTCCCGGCCCACTCGCGGTGGGCAGGCGCGGCCTGCGGCATCAGGTCGGCCAAGTAGGGCGACCAGGCGGCCTGCAACATCTGCTCCTTGTGCAGCGCCTCGACCCCCAGCACGTTGTTGTCGACGATGTCGGCCTGCGGCCGCCGGCCACGGCCCTCGGCCAGCACTTTCTGCGTCACCTGCTCCGAGCCCGCGCGCCAGATCGTGACCTTGATGCCCGTCTTCTTCGTGAAGGCCTCGGCCAACAGGGGCATGTCCTCGATGTTGCTGGTGTAGACGTTGAGGTCGCCTTCCTTCTTCGCGCCTTCTGTCAGCAGCTGCTGGCGGTTGGCGCCCTGCAGCTGCGCCACGCGGGCGGTTTCGCTGGATTGCGCGGCGGCGGGCCCGGTGACGAGCAGGCAGGCCAGCAGAGCCAGGACGGCGCTACGCGGCGCATTGATGCGTTTCAACATGACCTTGTTTCCTTCATGCGAGGGGATGCGCGCCGTGGACCGGCGGTGCGGTTTGTCGTTTCGACCGTGGTTGCGCAGTCAGCGCGAGCTGAGCACCACCGCCAGCAGGTTGCGGCCGTAATCGGCAGCGTGGGCAAAGTCCTGCAGCCGCGCCCGCGCGATGTACTGCTTCACGCCGACCAGCGCCGGCCGCGTGCGCTGCAGCAGCTGCGCCACGATGCGCTGGCCGGCAGCGGCCAGTTCGGCGGCGGGCACCACCTGGCTGACCAGACCGGCCTGCTTGGCGTCGGCGGCCGAGACGCTGTCGGTGGTGTAGACCATCCAGGCCAGGGCCTTGGGCGCCACGCGGTCGATCACTGTTGCCATGGCCAGCGTCGGCGGCATGTCGGTCTTCATTTCCGGGAACGAGAACCGCGCGTCATCGGTGGCAATGGTGATGTCGGCACTGCCGGCCAACGCGGCGCCGAAGCCGTGAGCCTCGCCCTGCACCAGCGCGACGATGGGCACCTGCACCGCGCGGAACGCGGTGTAGACATCGACGATGGGATCCATCATCCGCGTGCGCAACTCCAGCGCGGTGGGCTTGTCGGCCGCCGTCACCTTGGACTGGTCGCGCCCCTGGCAGAAGTGCGCGCCTTCCGCAGTGATCAGCACCAGCTTCGCGGTGGCATCGGCCGCCACGGCCTGCAGTTCGCGCGCCAGCCGCACCACCACCGTCTGCGGAATGCGGTTGCCGGTGTCGGGCATGTTCAGGTGCAGGCGCACAACGTCGCCGTCGCGCGTCACCTGCAGCGTGTCGTCGCCGGTGTTCGCGGTTGCGCTCACGGCTGCAACCCGGTCTGCGCGAAGAAATAGGCCAGCGCTGCTTCGGCGCACACCACGTCTTCGGCCGCTGAGCCCGAGCTGACACCGATGCCGCCGATGATCTGGCCGTTGACCGTGACAGGCACGCCGCCGCCGATGATGCTGAAGTGGCCGCCGTTGGTGATGTGGATGCCGAAGGTCGGCTTGCCCGACTGGCAGAGCTCGTTGTAGACGTGGGTGGGCTTGCGCGCCACGGCGGCGGTGAAGGCCTTGTCGATGGCGATGGAGATGCTGCTGACCTTGCCGCCGTCCATGCGGTCGAAGGTGATCAAGTGGCCCGATTCGTCGGTTACCGCGCCGCACATCGGCACACCCATTTCGCGCGCCTTGATGGCCAGCCCGTCGAGCAGCACGCGCGCTTCGGCGTAGGAAATTCGATTGATGGTCAGCATGGCGGTCTAGTGCTCCTTCTTCTTGAAGTCGGTGGTGGCCAGGAATTGGGCGAGTGCCTGGGTCTCGGCCGCGTTCAGCGGCGGATAGGGCGGGTAAGGGTCGCCGATGCCGCGGCCCAGCAGCGCCATCGCAGCCTTCATCGTCGGTGCCAGGCCGCGGTGCATCCACTTGGCCGGGAACAACGAGAACTGCGCCTGCAGCCGCGCCGCCTCGGGCCAGTTGCCGGCAACGAAGGCCTGCACGATCTTGTTCGCCAGCTCGGCCGCCGGCGGCGGCAGCGTGCAGCCGGCACCGCCCAGTTGCAGCGAGATCAGCAACATCTGCAGCGTCGTGTAGTACTGGGCGTGGCCAGCCTTGTGAATTTCGGCGATGAGCTGGCTGCAGCGCGACAGGTCTCGCGAGCTTTCCTTCACCGCGAACACCGTGGGTAATTTGGCCAGTTCGATGGTGGCCGGGACCGACACCGTCGCACCCGGCCCCGGGTTCAGGTAGAGCAGGATCGGCAGGTCGATCTCGCGTGCCACGGCCTCGAAGTAGGCCACCATCTCGGCCGTGGTGGGCTCGCCGCCGAAGGGCCGCAGCGGCACCAGCAGTTGCACCGAGTCCGCGCCGAGTTCCTGCGCCAGATGCGCCAGTTCAACCGCGATCTTGAACGACGGGTGCGAAATGCCCACCGTCACCGGGCAGCGCCCGCGCACGAATTCGTAGGTACTGCGCACCAGGCGCTTGCGCTGTTCGAGCGTGAGGTAGTGGTATTCCTGCGCCTCGACACCGGCGGCCACCACCATCTGCGCGTTGCAGTCCTCGACGACGTAGTCCACTTCGCGCTGCAGCGCTTCCTCGTCGACTTCGAGGTTTGCGTTGAAGGGTGTCAGCGGCGGGACGATGAGTCCGGGTGTGCTCATGGGCTTCCTCGGGGTTGGCGAAAACAGGGGGCGACTAGACCGGCTCGACCAGCGAGTCGGACAGCAGCAGCGAGTCGTACACGCACAGACGCTCGGCCAGCAGCAGCCGGTCGCCGCGGCGCTCGAAGGTGTCGATGAAACGCGCGGACAGCAGGATTTGCGTCATGCGGCCGTGCAGCGTTTCGACCAGCAGCACGTTGGCCTGCGCGTGCAGTTTCGAGCCATCGACGCGCAGCGGGCGCACGCCGCTGATGAAGCGGCGCAGCGAACGCGGGCGGGCCATCATGGCCTCGGCGATGGCGGTGACACGGTCGCGCATCATGTCCTGCCCTTCGCAGTGCATCACAGCCAGCGGCAGACCCAGTTCGTGGTTCTCGCGCGGAATGATGCGGTACAACCCGTCGGCCGTGAAGTAGCCTGGCCAGTCGCCGTGGCGGCCCTCGTCCAGCGCTGCGGCGCAGTCGGTGTAGGTGTCGCCAAGTGCCAGTCGGTCGGCCAGCGACAAGGGCCAGTCGAAGGTGGATGGCGCGCTCACGATGCGACCTCCAGGCCCATCGCCTCGATGTAGTGCTGGTAGAGGGCGCGGATGGCCACCTCGGTGATCATGTGCGGCGCATCGGCGGTATCGCGCCCGCCCATCTCGACCACGCAGTCACGCTCGGGGTAGGCGCTCAGGCCGTCCTGCGACATCACCATCACTTCGCTGTCGTCCACCGACACCAGGCCCGCCGGACCCATCAGGTTGGCCTGGCGCAGGCGGCGCTGCGTCATCTCAGGCGTGTCGTCGGCATAGCCGAAGAAGGTCCAGTGCAGTTCGTGCTCACCAGCGCTGCGCGGCACCAGCTGGCGCATGGCCAGCGTGTTGGACTGCTGCTGCACGATGAGGTTGGGCCACAGCGTCTGCATCACCACGGTGGCGTCGCCGGGGAACTCGCGCACGGGGTCCAGCAGCCGCTCGTCACGCAGCTTCATCCCGGCGCGCAGGTTGTTGCTCATCTCCTTGGCGGCCTCGCTGTCGGCCTGCCCGCCGCGGCGGCTGACGAGCACGCTGTGGCGACCGGTCTCGTCCATTTCGACCGCAGAGGCCTGGTCCATGCGGAACAGGCCGAAGGTGATGAGAAAGACATGCAGCACGCTGGCGTGGTACGGGTCCTTGATGTTCTCGAACATCAGCTTCCAGTTGCTGCCGATGCGCTGACGCATATAGCCCAGCACGCGCAAAGCACGGCCATCGAACACGCGGTCGAAGTAGCCCAGCATGTTGGCGCCAAGGTAGGTTTCGAAAGCCGGCACGGCCGCATCGAAGCTGACGAAGATGACGCCATGGCGGCGCGTCACCACCAACGGCATTGCGCTGTGCTCCTCGATCTTGAATTCACGGCTCATGCCGCCCTGGCCCTTGTAGCCGCGGCGAAAAGGTATCCCGGTCAGCTGGCCCTTGAGGTCGTAGTTCCACTGGTGGTAGGGGCAGGTGAAGCTCTGCGCGTTGCCGCGCGGCTGGCGGCAGAAGGCCACGCCGCGATGTGCACAGCTATTGGCAAAGGCGTTGACGCTGCCATCGGCGTCGCGCACCACCACGACGGGCCGTTCGCCGACGTGGGTCTGCACGAAGTCGCCGGGGTTCGGGATCTCGGCATCCAGCGCGGCGTAGCTCCAGTTCGGCCCGCCGAAGATGCGCTGCTGCTCGCGTGCATAGACCTCGCCGTCGCTGTAGATCCAGGCAGGTATGCGCGTGGCACCGCCGGCAGGCCAGGGCGGCAGGGACGTGGTCGGTAGCGATGGCGTGTTCATGGAGCAGGTCTCAAGGGTCGGGGTTCGTCAGCCACCGGCGGCGTGCGCCGGCGCGGGCGCCAACAGGCTCTTCAACGGCCGCTGCGTGTCGGCCAGCTGCGCGCGGCCCACGCTCTGATGGCTGTTCATCAACTGCGAAATGACGCGCCTTTCGCGCCCGGCGTTGGCCAGGCAGGCGCCGATGATGCGGCCGCCGGCCATCATGAAAGCGCACCACGACGGGCTGTCGAAACTGCCGCGCATGACGATGTCGTCGCTGGCGCGCGGGTAGCCCAGCATCTGCAGGTTCATGTCGTACTGGTCGGTCCAGAACCAAGGCGCGCCGCGCATGTCACGCGCATCGGGCTCTGCGCCGACGATGCTGCAGGCGGCCGCTTGCGCCTGCAATTCGGCGTTTTCCCAGGATTCCAGGCGAACGTTGCGCGCGCCCCAGAGGTGCTGATGGCGCGCCAGATCGCCGATGGCCAGCACCTGCGGCACGGTGGTCTGCGCACGGGCGTTGACCAACACGCCGTCGGCGCAGGCCATGCCGGCGCTGGTCGGCAGGCCGTCGTTGGCCAGCGCCCCGACGCCGAGGATGACCAGATCGGCGGCTATCGACTCGCCGTCGGCCAGCCGCACGCGGCGCACGGCCTGCACGCCTTCCAGGGCTTCGATGCGCACCCCCAGCCGCACGTCCACGCCGCGCGCGCGGTGCAGCGCGGCCACGGCGTCGGCAATGGCCGGGCTGACCACGCGGCCGAGCAGTTGCGGCGCGGTCTCCAGCACCACAACGCGGCAGCTGCGCAGCGTCGCGCTGGCGGCCACCTCCAGGCCGATGAAGCCGCCGCCGATCAACACCACCGCTGCGCCGGGCTGCAAGGCCGGCGCGATGTGACGGGCGTCCTGCGCGGTGCGCAGCATGTGCACGCCCGACAACTCGGTGCCGGGCACAGGCAGCATGCGTGGCCGCGACCCGGTGGCCAGCACCAGATGGGTGTAGGCCATGCCGAGATGTGTCGACGCCAGTTGCACCTCGCTGCGGGCGGGATCGATGCCGACCACGGCCTGACCGCGCAGCAGCCGGATGTCCAGCTCACCGGCCGAAGCCAGCGACAGAATCGTGGCGTCTGCGGGATCGGCCCCTTGCTGGAGCACGGCCTTGGACAGGGGCGGGCGTTCGTAGGGGCAGTCGGCCTCTTCGCCGACCAGAACCACCTCGCCCTGCCAACCCTTGTGGCGCAGCGCAATCGCGCAACGCGCCCCGGCATGTCCGGCACCGACGATGAGAACGCGTTCCTTCATGCGCCTGTGCCGATCAATTCGCGGGGGGTTCGACGTCAATCTGCACCTGCCCGTCGAGCAGACGCACCGGGAACACCTTCAGGTCAAGCTGGGTCGGCCCCGATATGGCCTTGCCGGTGCGCACGTCGTACAGCGCCTGGTGCAGCGGGCATTCGATGAGGCCGCCTTCGAGATAGCCGTCGGACAGGCAGGCGTGGGCGTGCGTGCAGATGTTGTGCGTGGCATAGGGCGCACCGTCGATGCGGTACAGCGCCACCGGCACTTCGGCCACGACGACACCCCGCACCTCGCCTTCGGCGAGATCGCTCCAGGAGCCTGCTGCCTGCCATGCCATCGTTGCTGCTCCTCAGGTACGCGGCGAGCGGGCGGGTTGCCCATCGTGCGTTGATGCGAGTCGATTCTGTGCAGCGCTGGCGGCGAATGGAATTCTTCTTGTGAGGACTGAGCGTTCGCGGCTGCCGAACACGCCGCCCGCCGTGGTGGCCAGCCGGACGGCCAAGCCGAAGCCGGGTATTCAGGCGGAAACGATTTGGCCTGCTCCTCAGGCTTGGGCGTCGTCGCCGATGAGGATCCTTGTGTCGCTGGCAAAGCGGTAGGGCGGTATTTCGAGATTGGTCGGTGCCGGCTTGTTCTTGAACACGCGTCCCGCGCCGTCGAATGTCGATCCATGACACGGGCAGAAGAAGCCGCCTGGCCAGTCGGCCGGCAGGCTCGGGTTGGCCGCACCGGCTGGCGCAGGGCTCGGAGAGCAGCCCAGGTGGGTGCAGATGCCGATGGCCACGAAGACCTCGGGATTGAGCGCTCTGGCCGCATTTTTGGCATAGGCCGGTTGCTGGTCTTTCATCGATTGCGGATCGACGAGCTGCGCGTCGTGGCCTTGCAGTGCAGCCAGCATCTCGGGTGTGCGACGCACGATCCAGACCGGTTTGCCGCGCCACTCCACGGTCTTGCTGCCGCCGGACGGTATGTCCGAAATGTCGACCTCGACCGGGCCGCCTGCGGCCTTGGCGCGCTCGCTCGGCGCAAAGGTCGAGACGAACGGGATCGCTGTGGCCACCGTGCCCACGCCCCCGGCCGTTGCGGTCAAGACCAGCCAGGTGCGGCGGTCGCGGTCCACGGGGAGGTGGGGATTGGGGAATGCTGCGTCCATGCTCGGCTCCTTGCCGTGTTCAGGTGGGATTCGGTTCACTCAGCACGCATTGTGTTCGTCCGAGCGTATGTGCAAGTGGCCTTCATCGCGGGTCATCAACCTTCTCAATCCAAGATCCATGCCAGGCCTGTCGGGCCCCGTACACACACTTAACCGAGCTGGGCGCCGCATAGGCACAAGCACGAAACCGATCAAGCTTAGGCTCCGGTGTCAGGCCGGCCTCAGGCCTGCCATCGCTGGCAGAACTGCTGCCATAGGCTGCGCCATATGGCAGCGCATACCTTGATACGGATCTTCACGTCAGGCCCAGTGCCTTGAGCCGGCGATACAGCGTGCGTTCGCTCAAACCCATTTGGTTGGCGAGCTCGCGGCGCGTGCAGTGGGAAGTCTCGATCAGCCGTTTCAACTGGGCGTCGTCGGCGTTGCCACGCCCAGCTTCAGGAACCAGGAACGCGGCTTGGCCAGGGCTGCGTGACGTGCCGAAGCCTAACTGCTCCGGCAAGTGCTCGGCGCGCACGATGCCATCGTCAGCGAACAGGCGCGCCCGATCGAGCACGTTGCGCAGCTCGCGGATGTTGCCCGGCCAGTCGTGTGCCTGCAGCCGCGCCATGGCTTGATGTTCCACCGACACGCGGTATTTGACATGGCCACCGCGCTGCAGGAACGAGTCGACCAGCATCGGGATGTCGACGGCCCGCTCGCGCAGCGGCGGCAGATGGATCGGGAAGGCGCTGATGCGGTAGTACAGGTCTTGCCGGAAGCGCCCGTCGGCGACCATCTGCTGCAGCGGTTTGTGGGTCGCCGCGACCAGCCTGAAGTTGGCCTGCTGTGTCTGGATGCTGCCGACACGCCTGAACGCGCCCGACTCGATCAGGCGCAGCAGTTTCACCTGCATGGCCAGCGGCACGTCGCCCATCTCATCCAGGAACAGGGTGCCGCCGTCTGCCGTTTCGACCAGGCCCTTCTTGAGCGTGTTCGCACCCGTGAAGGCGCCCTTCTCGTAGCCGAACAGCTCGCTCTCGAACAGCGTCTCGGTCAGCCCCGAACAATCGACCACCACGAAGGGGCCGGCCGCACGCTCGCTGGCCTCATGCACGGCGCGCGCAAACAACTCCTTGCCAGTGCCCGACTCGCCGAGCAACAGCACTGGCAGCATCGAAGGCGCCACGCGCTGCACCGCCGACAAGGCCGCGTTGAAGGCAGGCGCGCGCCCGACCAGCCCCTCGGCACTGGGCCGCGCCGAAGCATTGCGAACCGTGACGAGGCGCTCCACGTAAGCGACCACTTCGCGGCTCGCGTCGAGGATCGGGCGCAATTCCACGTCGACATGTTCGGGCCCGCGCGGTGTGTGATGGATATGCAGCACACGATCAGGCCCTTTCAACTCGAAGGCCTTCTTCATCGGACAGTGCTCACCGGCCTGATCGCAGGGTACGTCGTAGTGGTGCGAGACGCGAAAGCACTTGTGGCCGATGTAGGGCTTGCCGGTGGTGCCGAACTGGCGCTGGTAGGCGGTGTTGGCGGCCAGAATGTTGTAGTCCGGGTCGAGCACGATCATCGGCTGCGTCTCGTGCTCGAGGAAGGAAATCAGGGCCTGCACCTGAGCAGCCGAACGCAAGGCGCTCGGCTTCATGGCGCGAGCAGGCTCAGCTTCAAGACGCTGGATCAGCGGCTGCGCATGGGGGGTCTTGTGGGCATTCGGCATTGGCGTCATTTCAGGGCGGTGGCGCGATTTTGCGCTGTGCTGCCACAACTGCCAAGACAGCGACAGAGACTGCCACGTTGTTCTGCCACGCCACAGTCACAAGCTGATTGACTTACAAGTCAACCCAAAACTCTTCCGGTGAATCAATGACTTGGCCACAGCGCATCAGACCCCATTCGCGTGGCACGAGTCTTGAATGCGATGCCTGTGTGATAGCCCGCAGACGACTGTCACCGACCTAGAAACCAAGGAGATTCACCATGAAAACGAACGAAGGTACCGTGGACCGTGCCCTGCGTGTTGTCGCCGGCCTGTTGCTCATCGGTCTGGCCGCGAGCCATGTCGTCGGCCCCTGGGGCTACATTGGCATCGTGCCCTTGCTGACCGGCGCCTTTGGCATGTGCCCGCTGTATTCGATACTCGGCATCAACACCTGCCCGCTCAATCGGCGATGAACGTGCAGAGCCATCTGCAGATCGAAGGCCACTTCGACCCCTGCACCTGGACCGTCAGCTACCTCGTCCTCGATCGGATGACGAAGCAATGTGCGCTGGTCGACAGCGTGCTCGACTACGACCCGAAGTCAGGCCGCACCGCGCACACGGGTGCCGATGCCTTGATTGCCCGCGTTCGCGAACTGGGCGCCCAGGTGCAGTGGATCCTGGAGACCCACGTGCACGCCGATCACCTGACGGCTGCACCCTATCTAAAACAGCGACTGGGCGGGCAACTCGGCATCGGTGAACACATCACGACCGTGCAGAAGGTGTTCGGCAGCCTGTTCAATGCAGGCAGTGATTTCGCTCGCGACGGCAGCCAGTTCGATCACCTCTTCACCGACGGTGAGACCTTCACCATCGGCAACCTGCAAGTTCGCGCGATGCACACGCCCGGCCACACACCGGCGTGCATGACCTACGTGGTGAGCGCGGGCGTTGGCGTCACGATGGAAAGCGCCGCCTTCGTCGGTGACACGCTCTTCATGCCGGACTACGGCACCGCGCGTTGCGACTTTCCGGGCGGCGACGCGCGCACCTTGTTCCGCTCGATCAACAAGGTGCTGAGCTTGCCTGCGGCGACCCAGCTCTACATGTGCCACGACTACCAGCCCGGCGGCCGCGAGGTGCAGTTCGTCAGCACCGTGGCCGAAGAGCGCGAGAAGAACGTCCACGTGCGCAACGGCATCAGCGAAGAGGAATTCGTGGCCATGCGCCAGGCCCGCGATGCCACTTTGGGCATGCCGACGCTGATCCTGCCGTCGGTACAAGTCAACATGCGCGCGGGGCAGTTTCCCGAGCCCGAATCGAACGGAACGCGCTACCTCAAGATTCCGCTGAACGCCGTGTAGTCTTGACCGCCGGAGACAAAAACATGGACGTCAAAACCATCACCGCCGAGTTGTCGGTTGCCCCCCAAATCTTCGCGGCCGACATGCAGGCCGTCGCTGAGGCCGGGTTCCGCTCTGTCATCTGCAACCGGCCCGACGCTGAAGGTTCGGACCAACCGCTGTTCACCGAGATCGAACGCGCCGCGACTGACAAAGGTTTGCAGATCCGCTACCTGCCGGCTGAGTCGGGCAAGGTGACTGACGAACAAGGCGCGGCCTTCGGCGCGTTGATGGCCGAGTTGCCCAAACCCGTGCTGGCGTTCTGCCGAACGGGCATGCGTTCGACGACGATGTGGGCGCTGTCGCGGGCCGGTCAATTGCCACTGCCGCAGATCATCGAATGCGCTTCCAAGGCGGGCTTCGACCTCAAGGGCGTGGTGCGGCGCATCGTGAATGGCGGCAAGACGCCGGTGGAGGTGGCCGACGCCACCCACGAGGTCGTGATCGTCGGTGGCGGCGCGGCCGGTATTGCAGCGGCGTCCAGCCTGCTCGCACGCAGCCCCGGTCTGGACATCGCGATCATCGACCCCGCAGACATTCACTACTACCAGCCCGGCTGGACCCTGGTGGGCGCGGGCATCTTCGATGCCGCGACCACGGCACGCACGATGGCCTCGGTGCTGCCGCGCGGCGTGCACTGGATCAAGTCGGCCGTTGCGGCCTTCGAGCCCGAGCGCGACGCCGTCATCCTCGATGGCTGTCGCGTGGTCAAGTACAAGCAACTCGTGGTCTGCCCGGGCTTGAAGCTCGACTGGCACGGCATCGAAGGCCTGGCCGAGACCTTGGGCCGCAACGGTGTGACGTCCAACTACCGCTACGACCTGGCGCCCTACACCTGGCACCTGGCGCAGCAACTGCACCGCGGCAAGGCGATCTTCACGCAGCCCGCCATGCCCATCAAATGCGCGGGCGCGCCGCAAAAGGCCATGTACCTGTCGGCCGACCACTGGCGCCGCAACGGCGTGCTGAAGGCCGTGGACATCCAGTTCTGCAGCGCGGGCGCGGTGCTGTTCAGTGTGGCCGATTACGTGCCGGCGCTGATGGCGTACGTGAAGGCTTATGGCATCGGCTTGAACTTCGGCCAGACGCTGGTCTCTATCGACGGCGCGGCGCAGCAGGCGACGTTCATGAAGGCCAACACCGACGGCACGAAGGAGAAGATCATCCGTGAATTTGACATGCTGCACGTCGTGCCGCCGCAGAAGGCGCCCGACTTCATCCGCGTCAGCCCGCTGGCCGATGCGGCTGGCTGGATCGACATCGACCCCGGCACGCTGCGGCACAAGACCTTTGCGAACATCTTTGCGTTGGGCGACGCGGGCAACACCTCGAATGCCAAGACGGCCGCTGCTGCACGCAAGCAAGCACCCGTGGTCGCGCACAACCTGCTGGCCCTGCGCGGCGCAGCGAAGGGCGAAGCGAAGTACGACGGCTACGGTTCCTGCCCACTGACCGTCGAGCGCGGCAAGATCGTGCTGGCCGAGTTCCTCTACGGTGGCAAAGTCGCGCCCAGTTTTCCGAAGTGGCTGATCGACGGCACGCGGCCGTCGGCGCTGGCCTGGTATCTCAAGGAACGCGTGCTGCCGCCGCTGTACTGGCAAGGCATG
Organism: Burkholderiales bacterium; assembly: GCA_038316205.1. GTDB lineage: Bacteria > Pseudomonadota > Gammaproteobacteria > Burkholderiales > Burkholderiaceae_C > Rubrivivax. The sequence continues at coordinate 16,456 of JBBQAI010000020.1, read as the reverse complement.
CTCAAAGGTCGCGAGTGGCTGGCCCGGCCCGAGATGAATCACTGAGCGGCGTACGACGATGGACGTGAGCCTCCTCGGCCTCGCGCTGGGCGCCGTCGTCGGCCTGATCCTGGCGTTGACGGGCGCTGGGGGCGGCATCCTGGCGGTGCCGCTGTTGGTCTTCGGGCTGCACCTGAGCATCATGCAGGCGGCGCCGGTCGGCCTGATTGCCGTCGGCGCGGCGTCGGCCATCGGTGCCGTGCTCGGCTTGCGCGAGGGCCTTGTTCGCTACCGCGCGGCAGCGCTGATCGGCTTCACCGGCATGCTGCTCGCGCCACTGGGTGTGCGGCTGGCGCGGCTGATCCCGAATGCGCCGCTGATGGTGGGGTTTTCGGTGGTGCTGGCCTGGGTCGCGTTCCGGATGTTCAAGCAGGCGCGGCGCACAGCAGCCGGCCAGGCTGAGAGCCCTCAGGCCAAGGCGCAGATCCCTTGTGTCCTGCACCCCACCGAAGGCCGCTTGATCTGGACCTTGCCGTGTGCGTGGGCGTTGGCGGGAACAGGCGCCGTGTCGGGCATCCTGAGCGGACTGCTGGGGGTGGGCGGCGGGTTTGTCATCGTTCCTTCCCTGAGTCGCTACACCAACCTCGCCATGCGCAGCATCTTCGCCACTTCGTTGGCGGTGATCGCCTTGGTGTCCGTGGGCGGGGTCGGTGCAGCCGCATGGCAAGGCACCATCGCCTGGGGCATCGCCCTGCCGTTCGCCAGCGGTGCCATTGCCGCCTTGCTGGCGGGCCGCCTCATCGCCGCCCGCCTGGCCGGCGCGCGCCTTCAGCAGGCATTTGCCGTGACCAGCGGCGCCGTGTCGGTGTTGCTGCTGGCGCGCGGAATGGGCTGGATCGCAGCGTAGGCGCAAACGCCAAGCCGCGCGCCATTGACAGTCAACCGCGCAGGCGGCGAGCCATTCGGAAATGCCCGCGCCGACGCACTGTTTCAGAACCCGCCGATGTCCAGCTTTTTCGCAATTTTCTCGAACCCGTCGCGCCTGGCGTGCTTGCCGGCACGGACGTTGCGGGGCTCGACAAAAGTCTGCAAGCGTTCTTGCGGAGAAGCAGCAATTGCTGCTTGCGAACCGGCGACACCTCGAAGCCGAACCGTTGATAGCAGCGCGACGCTTCTTCGTCGACGGGGTGGGTCAACAGGGCCCGTACGCCAGCCTGTTCAGCGATGGCCACGGTGCGCTGGATGGCGCTTCGTTCGGGATGGCCCCGCCCAGATCAGCGCAACGAACTGGGTCAGGGCGCTGACTTGGGAAGAAATTGGTGGCGCCGCCGGGGATCTTGTCATGACTCATCAATCTCCCCCTCGAATCGACTTGAGATCAATGACTTGCGTCACTGCGGCGACTTGGAGGTCGTCCAAAGTGGTAATTCGACAGGGGAGTCCGATGGAACAGCCGAGAAGGCAATTCTGATTCCGGCCAGCCGGTCGTCGACGATCAGTTGGCGTTAACGCTGCGCTGCTTCAGAAGTTCGACAGCCGCTCCAGCCATAACCTGCAATTCGTACAACTGCTCAGCAGACAGCTTGCGGGGACGTATGTCGTACGCGCACAGTGTGCCGATGGTCTGTCCGTGCACGACCAACCTGGCAGCGGCATAGAAACGAATGAACGGCGGGCCCAGGACCAAGGGATGTGTCTTGAACTGCCCGTCCAAGGATGTGTCTTCGACAACGATCAAACTCTGACGTGACCTGAAGAAAACTTCGCAGAACGAGGTCATGGCCGGCGACTCGGATACCGCTAAGCCAATGCAGGATTTGAACCAATCCCGATCCGAATCCAGCATGTTGACCATAGCGATCGGCACACCCAGGGTCGTTGACAGCAGGCGCGTCAAATCGTCAAAAGTGCGCTCTGGTGCCGAATCGAGAATGAGGGCGCGGCGCAACTCGGCCAAACGTGATGCATCAAGTCTCATGGGCGGATCATCTTCCTTTAGGTTTGCACTGCGACGCGGATTCGATTCGTCTGCGCTGTAGACGGGGTTTGGCAAGGCACACCGGCACGCAATCAGCGCCCAAGGCAAGTATGCGTGACCGCGCAACCATTCCGTCAGGCTGCAGCTATCGCGGTGCACCGAATCCGGCGCATCCCGATGCCCGGTGCCCGGGGCCGCGGGGATCGGCTGCGCCAGAGCTGCTCAGAGCCGAGGTTTGGCAGCTGATCTCAAGGAAAAACCGTAGACGATCGCCACGGATGAAGCTCGATCAGGGCTGCGTCGACCCTCAATAGGCCGCTGCCGACACCAAGGACCGCACCATTGGGCGTTCAAGAGCATTGCCGGGAGGGTCTTTGGGATAAGAAGGTGCACTGGCTTCGTGCGTGGCGTGGGCTTGATTCCGGGCGCCCTGGTCTGGCGCTGCTTGTTTCTAGCTGGGGTGCGCGCGATCGCGCTTGCGATGGCGGCGGCGGCGGCGGCGGCGGTCAAGTGGATGCCATGACAAGCTGCCTGACCGCGGCTCAGCGGTCGCTGTCTCCCCGTCCAATCGCCGCGTCTCGTTTCGCACGCCCACGGGCCTGACCCAGGCCTCAGTCGACAGGCCTCAGTCGCCAGGCCTCCGTCGCCAGGCCTCGCGGCCGCATGCCTCACATGTCCATGGCCTGTGCAAATTCAATGCTGCCGCCGGCCTTCAAGATCGGGCATCCGGCCGCTTTCTTGTGGGCGTTTTCAATGTTGCTGGCTTCCACCAGGCTGTGACCGCTAGCGGGATTGCGCCACCGTCATGCGACAGCGCGCCATCGGCGCGCACGGTGTAGAGCTGCCAGCCGGCAGCGTGCCTGTGAAGCCGATAACGCCACTGCCCGTGCCGATGCGCGGCATGGTGTTGTTGCCGATGTCGGCAACTTTGTAAGGCCAGCGCGAAACCGGCCGGCACCGTGAACGTGAAGTGGTCGCGGTCGATTCCCGTGCCGCCGCTGTTGCTCGGGTTGCCGGTGGCACCGCTGACGATGTTCGAACCTGCGGTCACCCGTCGCTCACCCTTCACTCACCCGTCGCTGCCTTCGGCCCGTCGCGTGGCGCACGGCACCTGATTGCGGCTCGCCGCCCCGGCCTTCTCGCTGCGCGTTGAAACGCTGCCATCCGCATGTGCGCGAAGTCAGCCCGGCCGGTGCGGCTGCATGCCGCCCGCATCCCGGCGATTTGGCGGGCATACGATCCGCACCGACGTCTTGTTACGAACGCGAGATTGACGACAAGTGGGGCCCTGGCAAACTTTCGAGGCCACAAATTTCAGGAGGACGAGGGATGAAGAGCAAGTTCCGGATGGACATTGAAACGGGCGCCCGATTCGCGGCCTGTGGTGCGCTGGTTGCGATGGGCCTACAGGCCCGGGCCGCCGACGCGACTTACACCGTGCAGGCCGACTTCGACGCGGCAACGGCCGGTGCCACGACAGAAAGCTTCGAGACCCTGGCCGGCCGCGCGCTCGGACTGGCGGCCATCGTCGCGCCGACGCTCAGCATCTCCACCACGGCCACACCCATAGCCGTGCAGAGTGCTGCGAACAGCCCCGAAGTCGGCAATGGCGCCTTCGCCACGGACGGCACCCATTACGTGCTGGTCTATCGGCCCAACTTGCCCCAGGGCAGCATCACTTTCACGTTGCCGGGCCCGAGTACGGCCTTCGGGTTGGCGCTCACGGATATCGGCGAAACCGCAGGCACCATCACCCTGAGCACAAATGCCGGCGCCTACGCCAGCGGCGCCCAGCTGCTGAGCTTCCCGCCCATCGTCGGCAACGGCGCGGCCTACTTTGCAGGCCTGACCCAGAACACGCCGTTCAGTGTCGTCACGCTGACCGTGACTGGCATCGACGAGTCCTACGGGCTGGATGCCGTGCGCGTGCTGGCTGCCGTACCCGAGCCCGCCAGCGCACTGACGCTGCTGGGCGGCCTGTTCGCACTGGCAGGCCTGCGCAGGTTCGGCAGGCGCTGAACGGACCGTGGTGCTGATGACTGCGGGCTGTACGCAATCACGCACTTACGCAGCCTGGGCGGCCTGGGCGGCCTGGGCGGACTGAGCGGCTGGTAGGTCTGCCGGCAGTGCCGCTGGTGATGCGGCTGGCAGAACGGCGGGCAGGATTGGCCGCCCGTTGGCGGCGCATTGGCGGCGCATTGGCGGCGCATTGGCGGCCCATTGCCGGTGCTCGCCGCCTAACCGAACGGACCTTCGTGGCATCAGTGCAGGGCAGACCTTTAGAACCCAGAGCGCCATATGGCCGGTGTCACGGCGACGTGACGTGGAGCACGACTTCGAGGGCCGGTACCCATCAGTTCTGCGTTCTGGTCACCATTCGCTCAAGCTCGGCGCGCTCTTGCCAGCCTGGCCTTCGCCATCGCACAGCCAACGGCGGCACGCGCCGACACCATCCGTCTCGGGGGGACTGGCGCTGCGTTGGGGACGATGACCATAGTGGCGCAGGCGTACAAGAAGGTCGATCCGTCATTCCAACTGGAGATCGTCCCCAACCTGGGCAGCAGCGGCGGCATTCAGGCGCCGACCACGGGTGCAACTCAGATCGCTGTTGCAAGCCGAGCGATCAAAACCGAAGAGTTGGTCGCAGGCTTGCACACCTTCGAGTAGGGACGAACCGGCTTCGTGCTGGCCACGGTCAAGGACACTGTGCAAGCCCTGACGCTGACCCAGACTGCAAGCCTGTATGCCGACCGGCAGCCCAGGTGGAGCGACGGTCAGCCCGTACGCCTGGTCTTTCGACCGGCCAGCGATGCCGACACGCCGCTGCTGGCATCCTTCTCGCCGGGCGTCAAAGAGGCCCTGGCCATCGCGATGGCGCGTGAAGGCATGGTGACCGCGATGACCGACCAGGACAGTGCCGATGCCATCGAGCGATTGCCCTGCGGGCTCGGAACCTCATCGCCGGCCTTGTTGATGTCCGAGCACCGCCGCGTCAGGGCGCTGCCCATCGACGGCATCGCGCCAACCGTCGCCAATATCGCCAGCGGGCGCTACCCGTACGTGAAGCCGCTGGTCCTGCTGTCCAAGGACGGCGCGCCGGCGAGCGTCGGGCAGTTCATCGCCTTCGTCGGCTCGCCGGCAGGAAAGCGAATCCTGATGGAGTCCGGCACGGACGTCACGACAGCGCGCATCGGCCCAGCGGCGGCCACTACGGCAAACGCTCCGCGTTGAGCGACGCTGGCCAAGACCGTTCCTTTCGCCGTGCCCTTCGCAATCATGTCGATGGACCGCCTGCTGACACTGACCGCCGCGCTGGTCGCCGGCTGCGTCATGCTGCTGCTTTCAGGCATTGCCGCGTATTCGGGCTACCAGTCAACGTCCAGCCGTGCTGGACTTGCAGGATCGCGTCGCCTCCGAAGCGAAGGACTAACTGGCCAGCCCGCTGATCGAGTCACGTCGACCCGTTCATGACGCCGGCGAGATCGCCGGAACGATTCGGATCCAACGTTCACTGCGGCCGTTGATCGCGCATGTGGCACGGTTCTCACTCGTGGGAGCCCTGCTCGCTGGCGCCATCTTCGCGGCGCTGAAGTTGTTGCCGCTGCGGGCGCTGCGACGCTCGCAGGACAGGCTGGTGCATGAGGCCACACGCGCCGGCCTGACCGGCCTGCCCAACCGCGTGCTGTTTCGCGACCGGCTGGAACAGGCGATGGATCGGGCCCAGCGAAGTCGACGTCCGATGGCGCTGCTGTTCATGGACCTCGACAACTTCAAGGACATCAACGACAGCCTCGGGCACGAAATCGGTGACCTGGTGCTGCGCCAAGGACTTGGGCCGCAACACGCATCACTTCTTCAATGACGAGCTGAATCGGTCCATCCAGCATCGGATCGCACTGGACCACAGTTTGCGGGGGGCACTGGAACGTCGGGAGTTCGTCCTGCACTACCAGCCCAAGGCAGACCTGGCCAGCGGCGCGATCGAGGACAGTCGCCTGATCGTGCCTGTGGGCGCATGGGTGATAGCCACTGCCTGCGAGCAACTGGCCGCGCAGCACCGCATCGCCCGCAGCATGGCCCAGAACGTCGTTGACGCGCTTGAAGTGGTCGAGATCGATGAGCGCGATGCACAGCGTTTCGCCGCTGCGGGAACAGCGCGCGCCTTCCACCGCCAGCGTCTCTTCCATGTGACGTCGGTTGACCAGTTGGGTCAGTTCATCTCGTGTGGCCAGGACATGGATGCGCGCCAGAGCGTCGCTCAGCTCCATCGTTCGGAGCTTGAGCCTCTTGCGCAGCCCGCTCAGCAATCCCGCGAGTTAGCCGACAGCGACGAGCATGGTCGCGGCGAGCACGAAGTGCACGAACTCTTCCTGAGCCGGAAAGCGCCGGGCATCGATACGGACCATCAACAGCATCGTCAAGCCGAGCAGGATGATGGCAAACAGGCTCATGGCGCGCAGGGGGGCCGAGCCTGCAGCCGCTTGGAACCACAATTGTGAAAGGCTGACCGCATACAAAGCCAGGCCCACGGCCCCATAGCGCAACAGCCGGCGAACGGCAGCATCGCTACCCAGCAAAAGCTGCAGCATCGACTGGCTCATCGACATGGTTGTTCAGGTGCCACGGGTTGTGTCAGCAGGAGTGACTCGCTCACGGCAGAGTGCTGCCTTCTCCGTGTTTTCGGCAAACGACAGTCATTCCTGAGCGTCCGGCATCACCCGCTCAGCCAGTTGTCACCGGTCGCGCCCGCTTGGCTTTGACTTGCACAACGCCGCAGGGGCGCGCTCGATCCAGGTGCCGGGGCATCGCCATGCTCTTGCGACTCGACGGCGCGTCTTCGTCATTCAGCGTCCACCGCTGGGAAGCCAGCGACGCAATCGCCACGGCAACAACAGGGCGGCTGAAATAAAAGCCCTGCAGACAGTCGCAACGCATCGCCTTCAGCGCCCGTGCCTGCTCGATGGTCTCCACGCCTTCTGCGGTCACGCGCATGCCCAGGCTGTGCGCCATGGCCAGCACGGCGCGCACGATGGCTTCGCTCTCGCCGCCCCCGAGCAGGCCGCTGACAAAACACCGGTCGACCTTGATGTTGCTGATCGGCATGCGCGTGAGGTAGGCCAGCGACGAGTAGCCGGTGCCGAAATCATCCAGCGCAATGCGCAGCCCGTGCGCGTGCAAGGCCTGCAGGGCGGCGCACGTGGCGTTGGTGTTTTCCATCAAGGCCCCTTCGGTGACTTCCAGCTCCAGGCGGGCGGGCGGCAACCCGGTCTGTGCCAGCACGTCGATCACCAACTCGGGCAGTCCCGGCGCGTTGAACTGCAAGGGCGACAGGTTGACGGCCACCGTCAAATCCAGCCCCTGGGCATGCCAGCGCGCCGCGTCGATGCAGGCTGTGCGCAGCACCCACAGACCGATGCGCTCGATGAGGCCGTTCTCTTCGGCCAGGGGGATGAACACCAGCGGCGACACCAGCCCGCGCACCGGATGGTTCCAGCGGATCAGCGCTTCGACCGAACGAACGTGGCCTGTCTCCGTATCGACTTGGGGTTGGTACACGAGGTGGAACTCGTCACGCTCGAGTGCCAGGCGAAGGCTGCTGTCGAGCTCCATGCGCCGCAGGATCGTCTGTGTCAGCGACGCACTGTAGAGCTGCGCGTTGTCACGGCCCGAGCGCTTGGCGTGGTACATCGCCGTGTCGGCATGCTTGAGCAAGGTGGCGCCGTCGCGCCCATCTTCCGGAAACAGTGCAATGCCCACGCTGGTGGTCAAAGTCACTTCTCGACCTTCCAGCGTGAAGGGTCGTCGCATCATCTGCCCGATGCGCTGCGCCACGGCCATCGCGTGCTCCGGGCGTTGCATGTCGAGGACCAACGCGGTGAACTCGTCGCCTCCCAGCCGCGCCAGGGCGAAGGCGTTGTCGGCGTCGTCGGCCTGGTCTAGCGGGCGCGACAGCAGATCCGTCGGCCGCAGCCCAACTTGCAAGCGCTCGGCAGCCCACCGCAGCAGCAGGTCGCCGGCCGCGTGGCCCATGCTGTCGTTGATGTTCTTGAAACCGTCCAAGTCCATGAACAGCACCGCCAGCGCGCCCCCATTGCGTTCGGCGCGCTGGATCTCGCGGTCGACGCGCTCGAGAAACGATCGCCGGTTGGGCAAACCCGTCAGGCTGTCGAAATGCGCCAGGCGCGCGATGTGTGCGTCGGCCTGCTTGCGCTCGGTGATGTCGCGCGCAAGCGCGATGAAGCGCGGTTTGTCACCAGCGGCCACCACCTTGCGCGACACCGACAGTTCGAACCAGGTGCTGCGGCCTTCGCGTTGCAGCTCGAATTGAGCGCCGCTGGACGAACCGTTTTCCTGGGCCCTGCGCAGGGCCTCCATACAGACATCGGCCGCCGTCCGTGGCAACACCTCGGCGACATCCTTGCCGATGAAGGTCTCGGCGGGCGCCGCCAGCAGCTGCGCTTGAGGCGCGCGGTAGTCGATGAAACGTCCATCGATGTCAAGCTCGAACAACAGGTCGGGTATCGCGTTCAGCAAGGCCGCGTTGCGCGCCTGGGCCGCCTGCAGATCGAGCATTGCCCGATAGCCGCGAAACAGGTAGCGCACGCGGTGCCCGATCAAGGCCCAGTTGACCGGCTTGGCGATGAAGTCTGTAGCGCCCACTTCGTAGGCCGCCTCGACGGACTGCAGGTCATCCATGCCGGTCACCATGACGATAGGCAGCAGGAGTCCGGCTTGGGCGCGCAGGGCGGCACAGACCTCGTTGCCACCCAGGTCGGGCATCTCGACGTCCAACATCACCATGTCGCTGGGCTCGGCGGCGAACTGGCGCAGCGCGTCGGCGCCGCCCTCGGCCAGGCGCACCGCGTAGCCGGCCTTGCGCAAGGCCGCGCGCATCACCATGCGCGCATCGGCGTCGTCGTCGACGACCAGGATAGTGAGTTGGCGCTGCGTCATGCCGCCACCTCCGCCAGTTCGCGCAGTTCGCGCACGGCACGCTGTTGCTCGTGCCGGGCCTGTTGCACGTGGCGAGGCGCATCGCCCAGGCGCCCTTCGCGTCCGCACTTCTCCAGCTCGCGGTAGCAGGCGGCCAGTGCCACGGCACCGAGGTTGGCGGCGCTCGACTTCATCGAATGCGCCGTCTCAACGAGGGGTTTGGCCTGGCCCTCGGCCACCGCAGCGGCCACCAATGCCAGCTTGCTGTCGGCCGAAGCCAGGAACGAATTCACCAGGTGCGTGACCAACTCGGTGCTGCCGGGTTCGTCCAGTTCGCGCAGGGCATCGATGGCGGGCTGGTGGATCGCTGGCGCGTCTTCCTCGGTGCCCAGCGTCGAAACGGCGTTCGCCTCGGTGGTGGCCGCTTCAGCGCTTGCAGTCAATGCGGCTGCCGGTGTCAGCTCGGGCGCACCGGCTGCAAGCGGCGCCGCCGGCAACCATGCGGCCAGCACGCCATGCAGCACCGCCAAGCCATAGGGTTTGGCCAGGAAACCATTCATCCCGGCGTTCAGACAAATCTGCTCGTCGCCCTGCATGGCATTGGCCGTCAGGGCCACGATCGGCAACCTGACACCACGACCGTCGGGCAAGGCACGGATCGCGGCGGTGGCCTCGTAGCCGTCCATCACCGGCATCTGGCAATCCATCAGCACCAGGTCGAAGTCGTCGGTTCGCACCAGCTCGACGGCTTCACCACCGTGGTTGGCCAGGACCCATTTCAGGCCAAGCTTGGCCAGCATCGCTTTGGCCACGCCCTGGTTGATCGGGTTGTCCTCCACCAACAGCACGCGGCCTTGCAACTGGCGCGCGGCGGCTTTGCCTGCGGGCTGGTGAGGCGCGTTCTGGGGCGGCGCGGTCTCAGGCGCTTGGGCGGCCAGCATGCCGGCAATCGCACGGTGCAGGTCGGCGCGCCGGATCGGCTTGTTCAGGTAACGCAGGATGCCGGCCTGCGCACGCTCGTCCTGGTCGGCAGTCGCGCAGGTCGAGCTCAGCATCATCAGCTTGGTGGTCGCCAGCACGGGTTGCGCTTGAATGGCTTTGGCGAGCTGCAGGCCGTCCATGCCAGGCATGTGCATGTCGAGCACAGCCAGGTCGAACGCCCGCCCGGCACGGGCCGATTCGGCCAGTGCGGCCAGCGCCTGCGGTGCACCTTCGACGCAGCGCACCTGGGCGCGCCAGCCCTCCAGCTGGTGCTGCAGGATGTCGCGGTTGGTCTGGTTGTCGTCCACCACCAGCACGCGCAGACCTGCAAGCGCGGTGCCCTGCAGCCCTGCGCGCATCGGCGTGCGGGCCAGCGGCAGCCGCAGATCGATGCCGAAAGTCGAGCCGTGCCCTGGGCTGCTCTGGACGCGGATGCTGCCGCCCATCAGCAGCAGCAGGCGCTTGCAGATGGCCAGGCCCAGACCCGTGCCGCCGTGCTCGCGGGTGGTCGATCCATCGGCCTGCAGGAACTGCTCGAAGATGCGGTCGCAGGCTTCGGGTGTGATGCCGATGCCGGTGTCCGCGACCTCGATGTGCACGGCGGCATGGCTGATGCTCTGCTCGAGCAGCGTGACGCGCACCACCACTTCACCTTCCTCGGTGAACTTGATGGCGTTGCCGACCAGGTTCAACACCACCTGGCGCAAGCGCAGCGGGTCGCCGCGCAGGGCCAGCGGCGCGTCGTGCGGGATGAACTGCACGGCCAACTCCAGCCCCTTGGCCTCGGCCGGCTGGGCAAACATGGCCAGCGCTTCTTCCACTGCATCGGCCAGGTTGAAATCCACGTCCTCCAGTTCGAGGTGGCCGGATTCGATCTTCGAGAAATCCAGGATGTCGTTGATGACGCCCAACAGGTGCCGGCCCGAGGCCTCCACCGCCTCGGCCCAGATGCGCTGCTGCGGCTGCAACTGGCTGTCGATGAGCAACTCGTTCATCCCCAGCACGCCGTTCATTGGCGTTCGGATCTCGTGGCTCATGGTGGCCAGGAACTCGCTCTTGGCGCGACTGGCGGCTTCGGCGGCTTCTTTGGCGTGCAGCAGTTCAGCGGTGCGCCGGGCGACTTCGTCTTCCAGATGGACGCGGTGCGCGGCCAGGCTGGCGTCGCGCGCCTGAATCTGTTCCAGCATGGCGTTGAAGCCGCGCGCCAGTGTGTCCAGTTCGGTGACGTTGCTGCCCTGGGCCCGCACGGAGAAGTCGGCGTCGCCAGAGACGCGCTGCGTCAGGGCGTCCAGCTCGGCGATCGGATTCAGCACGCTGGCATTCAGCCGCGCCAAGAGCACGCGGCTGGCCGCCAGCGCCAGCGCGGTGGCCAGCACGGTGACCAACAGTTGCCAAAGGGTTTGCTGATAAAGCGGCGTCAAGGCCACAGCCAGTTCGACGCTGCCGCGCTGCTGGCCCTCGAAGATCACGGGCGCTGCCACATGGATGTGTCGCCAGCCCAGATCGTGGGCTGCCACCGCAGCGACAGGCAGTGCCCGGTGGGTGTCGGGCCTGCCGTGCGAATAGCGCGAAAAGACCTTCGCGTCGGGCAGGTAGATCGTGGCGCTGACGATCTGCGGCATGTTGTGCAGCGGTTGCAGCAGTTCGGCGGCAGCCTTCTGATCCTGGAACACCAGTGCAGCAGCGGCACTCTCGGCCAGCATCCGGGCCTGCAGACGGCTGGTGTCGAGCTGCGAGAACAGCCCGATCGCGAAGCAGCTCGCCGTGATGGCCAACGCGATGATCGCCACGGCCGCACCGAGCGTGATGCGGTTGACGCGGCGCAGCCGCTGGCCCAGCGTGCTGCTGCCGTTCATTGCACCACCTCGGTGGCCAGGCGCAGCAGCTTGGAGCTGAGGTTCAGCCGGGCGCCGCGCGCCGCCACCAGGTTGGCCTCGAAGGTGATGCGGCCCTGGGCCAAGGCCATGTTCAGCATCACGCCCTGAAGCACCGACCCGGGCGCATCGGCCACGGTCAGCACCGGCTGGCCGCGCAGCGCGTCCAGCACACGCGGCAGCTGGCCGCTGGCCGCGGCGGTGACGAAGACGATCTGGCAGCCCTTGAGCGATTCCGGCGTGGACTTGCGCTGCACCGCCAGGCTGCGCTCGCCGACCTTCTTGCCGTTCAGCGGATCGATCTCGGCGCCGAACGGGTCGGCACCGTAGAGGCACAGGTTCAGGCTGCTGCCCGTGTCGGCAGGCCACTCGGTGAAGGCGGCGAAGTTGTACAAGAAGGCGGCCTTCAGCCGGTATTCCGGAATGTCCAGGCTGTGCGCCGGTGCGGCGCTCGACAGCACGGTCAGCGCGAACGCCGTGTTGCGCAGGAGAGCGCTAAACATGCTGGCTGCTCCGGTCAGCCTGTGCAGTGCGCTGCACGCTGACGGTCAGTTCCAACAAGCGCTCCAGCGGCAGCTGCAAGAGCGCTTCCAGTGTGGTGGCGTCGGCCACGTTCGAGCTGGAAAGCGCCAGCATGACCAAGCCCCGGCACAAAGGCCGGCGCCAGAGCCGCTGGGGTTGCGAGTCACGCATGGTGATCAAAAGCGCAAACGCGCTTGCACGCGCACGCTGCGGCCGTCCTGTGCCTGCGTCTCTTGCCAATTGCGGCTGGCTGCAGGCTGGGCGTAGACCTTGTCGAAGAGGTTGCGAATGCCCAGGCCGAGCTCCAGTCCAGGGGCCCAGGCATCGATGCCCAAATGCAGGCCAGACAGCGCATAGCCACCAAGCTGCGCACCGTCCAGGCTGCGACGCCCGGCGTCGAATTGCCACTCGTAGCCCAGGCGCATGCCGGCCCAGGGCAAAGGGGCGACGGCATTCAGTTTGGCCAGCAGATGCGGCGAATTGGGCAACGCTACGCCCCCCGCGAAAGCCACGTGCTGCAAGGAAACGCTGGCACGCAGGCGGGCACCGCCGGGCCAGGTTTTCAAGGCCGAAAATTCGGCACCACTGGCATTTCCGTTCTGGCCGCTTTGATATTGCGTCAGGCCCGTCACGGGGTCGATGCCCAGGGTGATCAGGCCGCGCATGTCCCAGCGGTAGAGCGATGCCCGAAGGGCAAGATCAGGGTCCACGCGACGGTCAGCCACCAGCTCGATGGTGTCGATGCGCTCACCCTTGAGCATGGGGTTGGACACTTGAAAGACCCCGTCGTCGAAGTCGCGCTCAGAGGCATTGGGCGCGCGGTGGGCGCGGCCATACAGCGCCTTCAAAGTGGTTGCGCCGTTGGCCTGCCAGATCAGAGCTGCGCGCGGGCTGGCGTGAGTGCCCGTCAGACTGTTCTGATCCAGGCGCAGGCCCAGCGTGCTGGCGAGGCCATCGGCGATTCGGATCTCGTCCTGTACGAACAGCCCCGTTCGGCGGCTAGTGCCCGGAATCGCCAGATTGTTTGCTGGCTGGACCAGATCATCGAAGCCCTGGTCGGTGCGGGTGTTGGCCTGGGCTTCGATGCCCAACAGCAACTTGTGGCCCGACCAGTGCGTCGACAGGCCACGCCATTCGGTGCCACGCCAACTGCTTGAGCCCGTCGACAAGAACGGCGTGCCGTAGCTGAACAAGCCCGTGTAGCGTTGTTCGCCAAGGAAGGCGCGCGCTGATAGCTGCAGCCGTCCGTCGTCAAAGCTTTTTTGATATTGAAGCTGGGTGTGAAGGTTGCGGTCACGTTGGTACTGCCCGGCCACCAGTGGGTCGGTGCCAAACGAGGCGGTGGGGTCGTCTTTGCGGCGGTCGCTCAAGACGAAGTCGAACGACCAGGCACCTGCCGCAACACTGGCAAACAGTTCGTGGTCGCTCTCACCATCCTGGCGGCGCGCCAGGCCGGCAATCCCGGTCGAGCCGAAGTCGTAGTAACGGTCTTCGCCGCGCGAGCGCTCGCCGGAGATCGACAGCAGCATCTGCGCACCACTTTCAAACCGACGGCCCCAGCTCACGCGCCCTTCCCCGGTGGCCTGGGGTCCCTGCGCCGCCAGCGCAAGCTCCAGTCCGCCCATATCGGCACCGTCGCGGGTGACGATGTTGATGACACCAAACATCGCGTTCTGGCCATACACGGCGCCACCTGGGCCCGGAATGAATTCGATCCGCTCGATCAAGCCGAGGTCGAGCGGAAATTCACGCCCGAGCAGAGCGGCATCGAAGACGACATCGTTGGAACGATTGCCGTTGATCGTCAGCAGCACGCGGGTGTTGTAGTCACCCGGCAGGCCGAAGCCGCGCATGCCCAGGTATTTGTACTGGCGGTCGTAGGTGGTGTGCACGCCGGGCAGGCTGGCCAAGGCTTCATCCAGCGTGCGCCAGCCGAAGGCGCGTATCTCGTCGCGGGTGATCACGCTCACCGCGGCGGCCACCTCACTTTGCTTCTGCTCGTACTTGGAAGCGCCGACGACTCGCAGGTCCATCAGTTGCTCCAGGCTCAGCGCGGTCAGGTCGGTGTTGGCTCGGGCTGCCGGGACGACGGCGGCCAGCGCCAAGCACAGCAGAGCACGGCGCACGCCCGAGGGCGGCCGTGAGCCTTGCGCAGAGCAGGTAGGGACAGACATGGGTATTCCTTTTGCCTCGTCTGGGTATCGGCGCGGGGCTGCTGCGCTTGAGCCCGAGCGAAACGCCGGCGCCACGCCGGCGCGAACTGCGCGTCAGCCGAGAGCGGGCGCCGGCAGCAGTTTGTGCCGGACCGTCAAGCTCGACGAGGCGCAGCGCCTGTACAAGACGGCGATCAGCCCGCTGGCCGCGAGGGCGCAGGCGCCGATGGACAAGCTGATGCAGCTACAGCTGGACGAGGCGGCCAAGGAGTACAAGGAAGCCACCACGCTGGAGGACACCGTCTACGTCACGGTGGCAGCGATCACCGCATTTGCCGTGCTGCTGGCTCAAGCCGTGGCGGCCGGCGACCTGACGTCGCAGATCGACGTCCACGGCCGCGACGAGACGGGACAGCTGTTGGCCGCGCTGAAGGTCATGAACCACAACCCGGCCGGCATCGTCGGCCAGGTGCGCCAAAGCAGTGAGTCGATCGCCACCGGCTCGGCCCAGATCGCAACCGGCAATGCCGATCTGAGCCAGCGCACCGAAGAGCAGGCCGCCAACTTGCAGCAGACGGCCGCGTCGATGGAGCAGTTGACCGCCACCGTCAAGCAGAATTCCGACACCGCGCGCCAGGCCAGCCAGCTGGCCACCGGCGCAAGCCAAGCCGCGGCAGACGGCGGTGCCGTGGTCGCCAAGGTGGTGAGAACAATGGACGACATCACCGCCAGCAGCAAGAAGATCGCCGACATCATCGGGGTCATTGACGGCATTGCCTTCCAGACCAACATCCTGGCACTCAATGCCGCGGTGGAGGCCGCGCGCGCCGGCGAACAGGGACGTGGCTTCGCGGTGGTGGCCAGCGAAGTGCGCAGCCTGGCCCAGCGCAGCGCCGAGGCGGCCAAGCAGATCAAGACGCTGATCGGCGACAGCGTCGAGAAGGTCGACGCCGGCTCACGGTCGGTGGGCGATGCCGGCAGGAGCATGGACGACATCGTCACTCAAGTGAAGCGCGTGAACGACCTCATCACCGAGATTTCAGTCTCCAGCCTGGAGCAGACCCAAGGTATCAGCCAGGTGGGCGACGCAGTCACCCAGCTCGACCAGGTGACGCAGCAGAACGCGGCGCTGGTGGACGAAAGCGCCGCCGCGGCCGAAAGCCTGCGTCACCAGGCGGCCCGGCTGGCCGAGGTGACGGCGACGTTCCGGCTCGGCCCGATCAGCGCGAACTAGTCGATCGCACCCACCTGGCCAGCTCGCCGGCGCCGGCCGGCGGTGCGTGGCGAGCGATAGCCACTGGACGCAAGGCGATCATCGCGCGGAGCCTGTCGTGGCCGCAGTCGCCTACCGATCGCGCGAACAGTGAGCTGCCACTGACCGCGCACGCGGCCGTCCTCAAGACCCATTCAGCTTGCAACTAGCGATGCCGTTTGTGCCGGCCGCGAGCTTGAGCACGCCGTCGGCCGGCGCGATGCCGCATGGCAGCCACCGCGGCCTCGGTGCCGGGTTCGATCGCAATCGCGCCAAACTGGTCGACCAGCAAACCCCGGGAAGCCGCGCAAACGCTTGCGATCTTCGGAGCAGAGGCAGCCGTCACTTGCCACAAGTTTGCTGGGCCGCGGTAGTCCGGCGCGCAAAAACCTGGCGAACTCTGGGAGGCCGTGCCCGCCGCGGCACCGTTCGGCACGAATCCGTCAAAGGCGCAAGTTGAAAGAAAAACAGCCTAAGCGCCGAAACGCCTAAGCTGTTGTTCTAGAACGACTTGTTCTGGTGCGGCTGGCAGGAATCGAACCCACGACCCCTTGGTTCGTAGTTTCGAGGTCTGTCATAAGCTGTTGATTTCATTGACTTTAATCGGGCCGTTCAGTCCCCCAACTGCCCTGTTTTGCTCTGCTTTTTGCAGGTCACTTACCCAAATCTTACCCAGACAACGAGGGCCGGTGTCTTCTTCTCTGGCGCCTGGTGAGCCGCCAACCGTCAAGCCACCAGCGACATGCCAGCCGCTTTGACGGCACCAACATCGAAGGTCATGGTC